>DATIEI010000308.1:0-18153 GCA_035455845.1 Solirubrobacteraceae bacterium | reverse complement strand
GGTGCCGATCCCCACCGCCACCGCGTCGCACTGAGCACGCCAATGATGGGCCAGCCGGCGGCTCTCCTCGCCGGAGATCCACTTTGAGTCGCCACCCCGGGTCGCCACCTTGCCGTCGAGCGTCATGGCCGACTTGAACAGCACCCAGGGGCGCCCGGTCCGGGCGTGCTTGCGAAACGGCTGGTTGATCAGCCGGGCCCGCGCGGCCAGCTCGCCGTCGGCGACCACCACCTCGACCCCCTCGTCGCGCAGGATGCCCAGGCCCCGGCCCGAGGCGTGCTCCGAGGGGTCGTCGGAGGCGACCACCACCCGTTCGATCCCGGCGGCACGGATCGCCTCGGTGCACGGCGGGGTGCGGCCCTGGTGGCAGCACGGCTCGAGCGACACGTACAGGGTCGCTCCGCCCAGGTCGCGCCCGCCCGCGGCCTCGATCGCCTCGACCTCGGCGTGTGGCGCGCCGAGCGCCTGGTGAAAGCCCTCGCCGAGGATCTCGTCGTGTCGGCCGATGACCGCCCCGACGAGCGGGTTCGGGCTGACCCGTCCCCGCCCGCCCTCGGCCAGCTCGATCGCACGGGCGAGATGGCGTCGATCGATGTCGGTCGTGACGGACATGGCTTGTGGACGGCAGGATAGGCCGCGCGCATAAACGCCCCCTTCGGACGCACCTGTCGGGGGCCGGTGTCGCTACCGTTGTCGCGACGTGGCGCCCCGTGGAACGCTTCCCATGAAGCTCATCATCCAGATCCCCTGCTTCAACGAGGAACGCCAGCTCCCCACGACGCTCGGGCGGCTGCCGCGAGAGGTCTCGGGGTTCGAGGTGGTCGAGTGGCTGATCATCGACGATGGCTCGAGCGACCGGACGGTGGAAGTCGCCCGTGAGAACGGCGTCGACCACGTCGTCCGCCTGACCAACCACAAGGGGCTGGCCGCCGCCTTCCAGGCCGGGCTCGATGCGGGCCTCAAGCTCGGCGCCGATGTGATCGTCAACACCGACGCCGACAACCAGTACGAGGGCGGCGACATCCCCAAGCTGGTCGGTCCGATCCTCCGGGGCGAGGCCGACATGGTCGTCGGAGATCGGCAGGTCTCAACCATCGAGGACTTCTCGGCCGGCAAGAAACTGCTCCAGCGACTGGGCTCGTGGGTCGTGCGCCACGCGTCGGCGACCGGCATCCCGGACACCACCTCGGGCTTCCGGGCCTATAACCGCGAGGCCGCGCTCCAGATACACGTCGTCTCGAAGTTCACCTACACGCTCGAGACGATCATCCAGGCCGGCAAGCTCGAGGTCGCGATCGACCACGTGCCGATCCGGACCAACCCGAAGACGCGCGAGTCCCGGCTGTTCCCGTCGGTCGGCGCGTACGTGCGGCGCAACGCGCTGACGATCTTCCGGGTGTGGGCCCAGTACGAGCCGCTACGGCTGTTCTGGACCGGCGCGCTGATCCTCGGGCTGCCCGCGGTCGCGTTGTTCATCCGCTTCCTGGTCCTGTTCATCGTCCACGGCGGCCGGGCCGGGCACGTCCAGTCGCTGATCCTCGGCGCGGTGCTGTTCTTCGCCGCGATGCTGCTCGGCGCGCTCGGAGTGATCGGCGACCTGCTGGCGGCGCAGCGCACGCTCACCCAGCGCACGTTCGAGCGCGTGCGGCGGATCGAGCTCCAGCTCGGGGTCGAGCCTTCCCACTACGAAGCAGGTCCCACCCACCCAGCCCCGGGCGGCGCCACCGCCAAGGACGCCGGCGCCCGGCCGGATCCTGCGGACCGCAGGGCGCTCGAGGTATGAGCCGTATTCCCGACGTGACTCCGGCCGGCGAGGCCCCGCCGGTCGTCCCGACCGGCAACACTTTCGACAAGTACGGCTCGACGAACCCCGTCGTCCGGCGGCTCATGTCCGGCTTCGAGGGCACGCTCGAGGACCTGTTCACGCGCGCCGACCCAAAATCGATCCTCGACGTGGGCTGCGGCGAGGGCGTCCTTACGGAGCGCTGGGCGGACCGGCTGGGCGAAAAGCCGGTCATCGGGCTCGACCTGCCAGACCCCAAGCTCGAGGCCGAGTGGGCCGCGCGCCGGCGTGAGAACCTGGAGTTCCGCACGTTCTCCGGGGGCGATCTCCCCTTCGCGGACGGCAGCTTCGACCTGGCGGCCGCGATCGAGGTGCTCGAACACGTCCCCGATCCCGAGCGCACCCTGGCCGAGATGGCCCGAGTGGCCGCGCGCCACCTGCTGGTCTCGGTCCCCCGCGAGCCGCTGTGGCGCGCGCTCAACGTCGCCCGGGGCGCCTACCTGCGGGACCTCGGAAACACCCCGGGACACGTCAATCACTGGTCCAAGCGCAGCTTCGTCAAGGCCGCGGGGCGCTGCGGCGAGGTGATCGAGGCTCGTTCGCCGTTCCCCTGGACGATGTTGCTGGTGCGAGTGTCCTGATGGCGACCGCGTCGCGATCGCGAGCCGACGCCGGGGCAAGCGTGAACGGCACGCAACCGGAGCCCCCGCTCCAGCAGTCCTACGCGTCCGGCGCGCGGGTCCTGTCGATCGGGATCGCCTCAACCGGCATTTTCACGTTCCTGTACCTGGCCACGGCCAGCCACGTGCTGGACCCGGCCTCCTACAGCCGGATCTCCCTGTGCTGGGCGATCATGTTCGTGATCCTGTCGGTGATCTACCGGCCGGTCGAGCAGCTGCTCTCGCGGATGATCGCCGACCGCCGGGCCCGCGGCCTGCACGGCCATCCGCTGCGGATCCCGGCGACCATCCAGTTCGGGTTCGCCCTGGTGTTCGTGATCGTGGCGCTCACCATGCGCGAGGAGATCGAGCAGGGCATGTTCGACGGCTCGAGCGCGCTCTACTGGATCCTGGTCATCGGCGTGCTGGCCTACTCGGCCAGCTACTTCGCCCGCGGGTGGCTGGCCGGCCACGAGCGGTTCGCGCTGTACGGCGGGCTCGTGTTCCTCGAGTCGACCTCGCGCTTCCTGTTCGCGCTCGCCGTCGCGGTCGGCATCGGATCGGGGCAGGGCGCCGTCGGCTTGGGAATGGCCGTCGCGCCTTTCGCCTCGCTGTGCGTGATCCCGTTCGCGTTCTCGCGCCTGCGGATGACCGCACCCCGCGGTGTTCCCGCCGCGGACGCGGCGCGCGAGGGCCCCGCCCATGCTGAGATCGAGGAGGCCGCCACCGACCTCAGCATGCGCCACGGCGCGGGCTTCGCGATCTCGGTGGTCGGGATCATGCTGGCCGAGCAGACGCTGATGAACGCCGGCGTGCTGATCGTCGCGGCCAAGGCCGGAGGCAAGGCCGGGCTTACGGTCGGGATCACCGGGTTCGTGTTCAACGTGCTGCTGATCGTCCGCGCCCCCCTCCAGCTGTTCCAGGCCATCCAGACCTCGATCCTCCCCCACCTGGCCGGCCTGGAGGCCCGCGAGAGCGCCGAGGAGTTCCACCGGGCGATCCGACTGACGATCCTGGTGATCGCGGCCTTCGCCGGCGCGGTGGCGATCGGCCTGCTGGCCATCGGGCCGGCCGTGATGACCGCGTTCCTGGGCGACAAGGGCTTTCCCTACGGCAGGGTCGGCCTGGCCGTGGTAGGGCTCGGAATGGGACTCCACCTGGCAGCGGGCACGCTCAACCAGGCCGCGCTGGCGCGGGGACGAAACGCACGGGCCGCGGTGGCCTGGCTCTCGGCCGCCGCGCTGTTCGTGGCGTTCATGCTCTCGGGAGCGATCACCAACGAGGTGACCCGGGTCGAGGTCTCCTACTTCACCGCGACGCTCGTGCTGTGCGCCCTGCTGACCGCGATCTACCGCCGAGGCCCGGCGCCGACAAAGCTGGGTTAGCTGTTCAGGCTCTTGCAGGCCGGTTCCGTCGAAGCGGCCTTCTCGAGATCGGGATTGGTCAGCCCGCTGGCGTCGATGTTGTTGAGAGAGCCGCGGACGCTGGTCGTGAGCGCCTGAGCCGCGCTGTTGAACGAAGACGCCGAGTTCGTCGGGAGCGCCTGCGACTTGGTCACCGCGACCTTCATCGCGTCCCGCAGCTCGCTGAACGTCCTGACGATCGCTCCGGACACGGTCTTGCCGCCGGAGATGTCCGGCGTTCCGGCGGAGCGGATCTGCGAAACCGCGTGCTCTGAGTCCTGCTCGATCGCGTTCAGGAAGCTCTGGAGGGTCCGCTTGGCCTCGGCGGCGTTCGTCGCGGTCGAGTTGTTCAGCGCGCTCGAGCGAGTCACCACGTCACGCTCGAGCGGAGAGATCGCCGAGCAGACCGACTTCACGTAGGTGCCGGCGCTCACCTTTGAGGATCCGCCCGAGCCGCAGCCGGCGCAGAGCAGGAGGACGATCACCAACGCCGGAGCGCCGCGAAGGGTCGCGAAGTGCACCACGAGCAGGCTAGCGTCACGCGACCCCGGCCGCGGCGGCGATCGCGGTGTAGGCGGCGGCCGGATCGGCCGCTCCGAACACCGCCGAGCCGGTGACCAGCAGGTTCGCGCCGGCCTCCACGCAGGACCGGGCCGTCCCCTCGTGCACGCCGCCGTCAACCTCGAGGGCGACGTGGTCGGGCAGGGCGCGACGCATCCGCGCCATCTTGTCAAGCGACCACGGGATGAACGTCTGGCCGCCCCACCCAGGGTTGACGCTCATGCACAGGGCCAGGTCGAGCAGCTCGTGCCCGATCTCGTCGAGACTGGCGGCGGGCGTGGCGGGGCTGATCGCGGCGCCGGCCGAGCACCCCGCGTCATGGATGGCCGACAGGGTGTAGTGCACGTGCGGGGTCGCCTCGACATGGATCGTGATGCTGTCCGCTCCGGCCCGTGCGATATCGGCGACGTGGCGCTCAGGCCGCTCGATCATCAGGTGGACGTCGAGGATCCCGCCCGCCGCGTGGACCTGCTCGGCGAGGGCGTCGACGATCAGCGCGCCGAAGGTGATCGGGGGCACGAAGTGGCCGTCCATGACGTCGACGTGGATGACCCGGGCGCCGGCCGCCATCACCTCTGCGACCTGGGCGCCGAGGCGGGCGAAATCCGCCGACAGGATCGACGGCGCGATCCGCGGCTCGCGCAATAGGCGCAGCGTGGTGTCGGCGGGCCCGCCGGAGCTATCGGGCACCTAGACCGCCCGCAACATGCTGCCGTGGCAGTGGTTGCAGGTCACGATCGCCGTGCTCGACATCCGCACGATCGTCGAGTGCTCGCCGCAGTGGGGACACACCGAGACAAGCTCGTAGCGCTGCAGGCAGTAGACGCATCGATAGCGCCCCGGCGCCGCTGTCGGTCGGAGCCACGGCTCCCCACATCCCGGGCATTCGGGGCCGAGCTTCGGCAGAGATTCGGTCAAGGTCAAGACGTAGGGTAACGGCGAAGGCGGGCGATGAAAAACCCGTCGGTGCCATCGCGGTGGGGCAGCAACTGGACGCCGGGGCCCACTTTCACCCCTCGGAGCCCCTCCGGAAGCCGCCCGGTGACTGCTTCGACGTCGAACTCCTCATTCCCCGCCAGGAATCGCTCGATGACGCCCGGCCCCTCGGCGCGGGAGATCGTGCAGACCGAATAGACCAGTGCGCCTCCCGGGGCGAGCACCGCGGCGCCCGCGGCCAGGATCCGGCCCTGGAGCTCCGCCAGCTCGCCGATGGAATCCGGGCCCGCCCGCCCGACCCGCCAGCGCAGGTCCGGACGCGACTGAAGCGTGCCCAGGCCACTACACGGCGGATCGACCAGCACCCGGTCAAATGGCCCGTCGGGACGGACCTGCGCCGCGTCGCCGACGTGCACTGCGACGATCTGTGCCCTCAGCCGCGCCGCGCTCCGCTCGAGCGCCGCGGCCCGGCCGGGATGGCGCTCAACCGCGACGATCTCGCCCCGATCTCCCATCAGGGCGGCCAGATGGGTGGTCTTTGCACCCGGAGCGGCGCAGAGGTCGAGCACGCGCTGGCCGGGTTCGGGCAAAAGGATGCGCGAAACGAGCATCGAGGCGCGCGACTGCGGCTGGACCGCGCCGCCGCGCCACAGCTCGGAGCCCTGGACATCGAACGGGCCCTCCAGCACGAGCCCCTCGGGGATCCCCGGGGCGGGCCGAGCCGCAACCGGCAACGCGCCGGCCACCTCGGCGGTCGTTGCGACCAGCGTGTTGACGCGCAAGGCTGACTCGGCCGGCTGGTTGACCACTTCCAGCAGCGCGCGCGCCTCCTCGGGCCCCAGCTCGCTCCACCACTGGCTGGCCAGCCAGCCAGGCACCGAATGGAGGACGGCGGCCGCTTCGGGGGTCTCATCGCCCAGCCCAGCCAGGATCCCGGGTCCCTCGCGGATCGCCCGGCGCAGGACGGCGTTGACCAGACCGGCGCCGCCACGACTGCCCCGCTTGGCCAGTTCGACGCTCTCGTTGACCGCGGCATGACTCGCGGTCCCCCCCATGAACAAAAGCTCGAACAGCCCGAGCCGAAGCGCAGCCAGCACCGCCGGCTCGAGCCGGTTGAGCCGGCGGTCGAGCAACTGCTCCGCGACGTAATCGACCGTCGCCCGTCGTTGGACGGTGCCGTAGCTCAACGCCATCGCCAGCGCTCGGTCGCGCGGTTCGAGCTCCACGGCCTCGCCGGCGAACGCCCGGTCGGCATACGCCCCCTGCTCGAACACGCGCCGGATCACCCGCAGCGCGCAGGCTCGGGCGGGTGAGACACGGCCGCGGGCGCTGGTCGCCGGCATGCCGGGGCCTCACGTCCGCCGGCCGCGAAGGTAGTCCTCGCCGTTCATCGCCCGCCGCCCGGGCGGCTGCACGACGAGGAGCTCGAGCGCGCCCTCGGCGCACCCGAGAACCGGGCAGGGACCGTCGAGCGAGAGCTCGCCCGGCGGCAGGCCGCCATCCCCCAGCACACGAGCCTGTCGCACCCCGAGCCGCTCCCCGTCCTCGAGGGCCACGTGAGCCCCGATGTGCGGGGTGAGCGCACGCACCGTCCGCTCGAGTTCGACGGCGCGGCGGCCGGGGTCGAGCAGGCGATCTTCGGGCGCGATCTTGGCCGCGTAGGTGGCCAGGGCCTCGTCCTGCGCACCGCACGGCGGCGATTCGTCGAGGGCCCGGACGAGCAGGGCGGCGCCGAGAGCCTCTAGGCGCGCGGCCAGACTGCCGTAGGTGTCCTCGGCCGCGATCGGCTCGCTCGTCTGCGCGCACACGGGCCCTGAGTCGAGCCCCTCGGTGAGCTGCATGATCGACACCCCGGTGCGCTCGTCGCCGGCCATGATCGCCCGCTCGATCGGCGCCGCGCCGCGCCAGCGCGGCAGCAGCGAGGGATGGACGTTCAGCATCGGGTAAGCCGACAGCAGCGGTTCCTTGATCAGCGCACCGAACGCGCACACGCACACGGCCTCGGGGCGCGCGGCGGCGATCGTGGCCAGCGCGGCCTCGTTGTTGACCGTCTCGGGCTGCTCTAGGTCGATCCCGAGCTCGCGCGCGGCCTCGGCGACCGGCGGCGAGGCCAGCTTGCGCCCCCGCCCGCGCGGCCGGTCGGGTCGGGTGACGACAAGTGCCGGGCGGTGCGGCGAATCGGCCAGGCGCCGCAGCACGGCGGCGGCGAACTCAGAGGTGCCAAGGTAGACGGTGCGCACGCACTACGCGGCCTGCTGGCCCTCGCGCAGGATGCGCATCGCCTCCTTGCGCTGGTCGCGCGAGGTCCGGTCGAGGATCAGCACCCCGTCGAGATGGTCGATCTCGTGCTGGATCACGCGCGCCTCGAGCCCGGTGGCCTCGATCATGATCGCCTCCCCGTATTCGTTGCGTGCGCGGACCCGGACGTGGAGCGGGCGGTCGACCTCGACCAGGACCCCGGGCAGGCTGAGGCAGCCCTCCTCCATCGGCTCTGTGTCGCGACTCGACCACTCGACCTCGGGGTTGATCAGCGCGGCCAGCGGGCCACCCTGCATGACTCGGTAGACGAGCAGCCGGTGCACGACCCCGACCTGGGTGGCGGCAAGCCCGACCCCGAGCGCGTCATCCATGAGGTGGCTCATGCGCTCGACCTCGTCGCGCAAGGCGTCGTCAAAGCGCTCGATCGGCCGCGCCTTGGTGCGGAGCACCGGGTCGCCGAAGCTCCGGATCTGGGCCAGCGCCGCGTCGCGCCGAGCGACGGTCTCGGGATCGAGCTCGGACTCCGGACGCTCAGGCTCGACGCCAGCCTCGGGCTGCGGCTCGAGCTCGGCTTCGAACTGGGGATCGGTACCGGTGGACACCAGTGTCAGCTTAGTGGTCTCCGGCGTAAGGACGGTCGTACCGAGAGGTGTCACTGGTGGATGCTGCACGAGGACGCAGGTTCCGACGTGTAGCAGCGCTACACGAGGGTCCGAGGACAAAGTGCAGCGCCGCCAGGGACGCCTCGAATACGACCGTACTTGCGGCGGGGGCCACAGGTCACTGCGGGTCGGGGTCGACGCTGACGCTGACTCCCCGCCGCACGGCGTCGGCGGCGCAGGCGTCGACCGCGGCGCCCACCGCCCGCAGCGTCGGCAACCGATCGCTGCACTTGATGACCAGCTGGCTGCGGAACCGCCCGCGGAGCTTGAACAGCGGGGCGGGGCCGAGGACGGTGGCGCCCGAAGGGAGGATCAGACCGTGCAGGCGTGTGGCCAACTCGAGCGCATCGCCGGCGTCCGGTGAGGCGCACACGATCCGGATCAGCGTCCCGTACGGCGGGTAGCCGAGCGCCTCGCGGCGCCGGAGCTCGACGGCCAGGAAGCCGTCCGCGTCGTGATGGGCGGCCAGCGCGATCGACCGCGCGTCCGGCGCCAGCGTCTGGACGAGGACCCGGCCGCCGTCCTCGCCGCGCCCGACCCGGCCGGCGAGCTGGGTGAGCAACGCGAACGTCCGCTCCTCGGCCCGGAAGTCCGGGAAGCGAAGCGTCTGATCGGCGTCGAGCACGACCCCGAGCGCGACCTCGGCGAAGTCGTGCCCCTTGGCGACCATCTGGGTTCCCACCAGCACGCCGGACGGCGCAGCTTCGAACTGGGCCAGCGTCTGGGCCAGCCGGCCCTTGCCGGCGGCCGCGTCGGCATCCAGCCGGAACACCGGAAGCTCGGCCCCGAACGCCTCATGCAGCTCCTGCTCGAGGCTCTCGGTCCCCGCCCCATGCCGGGCCACGGACGTCGAGCCGCACTGCAGACAGCGGCTGGGAGCGCGGCAGCGGTGCCCGCAGTGGTGGCAGGCCAAGGTGCCCTGCGCCCGGTGCAGGACCAGCGCGACCTCGCAGTTCGGGCACATCCACACGTACCCGCAGCCGCGGCAGGAGAGGAAGTTCGACCAGCCGCGGCGGTTGAGCAGCACGATCGCCTTCGTCCCGGCCGCGCGAACGTCGGCCAGCGCCATGCGGGTCACCGGGTGCAGTGGATGGTGGCGCCCGCGCATGTCGAGCACGTCGACCGGCGGGAGCGGTCGTCCGTCGATCCGCTCCGGCAGGCGCAGGCGGCGCAGATCGACCACGCTCTCCGGGCGCGGGGTGGCGCTGCCCGCGAGCAACACCGCGCGGTGCTGCTCGGCGCGGCGCCGGGCCACTGCGCGGGCGTCGTAGCGGGGGTCGCCCTCGTGCTTGTAGGAGCCGTCGTGCTCCTCGTCCACGACGATCAGCCCGATGTCGTGAAGCGGCGCGAACACCGCCGAGCGCGGCCCGATGCACACCCGCGCCTCGCCGGTGCGCAGCCGCAACCACTCCTCGTGGCGCTCGCGCTGACCGAGACCGGAATGGAGCACGGCCACGATGTCGCCGAAACGGGCCTGGAAGCGGCCCACGGTCTGCGGGGTTAGCCCGATCTCGGGGACCAGGACGATCGCGCCGCGCCCCGCGGCGAGCGTCGCCTGGACGGCCTGGAGGTACACCTCGGTCTTGCCCGAGCCGGTCACGCCGTGCAGGAGGAAGCGCTCGGGCGCCGGGCGCTCGCCGTCGCCCCCGAGCGCGGCCAGGACCGTCTCGAGCGCCCGCTGCTGATCGGCGGTCAGCGCGGGAGGCCCGTCCAGCCGGCGTCCCACGGACACTGCATCCGGCCGCGATGCCCGCTCGAGCGGGCGAAGCGAGACCAGGCCGCGCGTCTCGAGCCGGCGCAACGTGGCCGTGCCGAGCGCCGTGGCCAAACCCGGGCCGCCCGTCTTAAGGCGCGTCAGCGCGGCCCGCTGGCGATCGGTTAGCCGCTCTCCTTCGTGCAGGGCGCGCGCTCCCGCATCGGTCAGCTCGGCGACCAGGACCGGCTTGGGCCGCCCCACGCCGGCCGTCGCGCCGGGTGGCAGCAACAGCGAGAGCGCCCGGGCCGGAGTCGAGCAGTACTGCTCGGCGATCCAGGCGGCCAGCTCGACCAGGTCGGGTGGGACGCCCGGCGGCAGCACCGCGGCGGGCTCGGCCAGCCGCTCTGGCGCGAGCGCCGACTCCGTGGCCAGCTCCAGCACCACGCCGAGGGTGGTCTGGCGCCCGAACGGGACCCGGAGGAGCGCGCCCACGTCCACGTCGGCCTGCTCGGGGCGCAGCCGGTAATCGAACGGGCCGCGGACCGCTCGGGTCCGGGTAAGCGGCTCGACCCGCGCGATAAGTGGGCGAGAGCTTGCAAGGTTGGCGTTCATCGAGGCCTCGGAGGGTAAAGTCAGGCCAGGATGACCGCCGAGCATCTCGCTGAGGGCGTGCGCTCGCCCGAGCAGGAACCGGACGGAGACCGGCGAGGCATCCCGGTTCCCACCATCCTGGCCATGTGCGACCGCCTGCTCGGCGAGGTGGGCCGACGGCGGCACATGTTCGCCTGGCTGCGTGTTCCGGGCTCGGCCTCCGGCGAGTGGCTCCCCGTCGACGCCTACTATCCACGCGCCCGGCTGGTCGTGATGTGCCACGACGGGCCGGGACCCCACGAGGGGCTCTACCGGGAGCAGATCCCGGCCCACGGGCTCGGACTCCTGACCCTCGATCCGAACCTGATGGGTGACGACGAAGCGGCGGTCGAGGCGGCGCTGGCGGCGAGGATCTTTGACCTCGAACACGTTGCGCGCCCGGCGCCGAAGGCCGCGAGCCCCGCGGCCCGCGCGCCGGCGGTCGACCCTCCCGCGCCGTCGTGGACGCCGGTCAAGGTCGAGCGCACGGCGGTCGCACCCGCGTTGGAGCAGGGATTGGGCCTGGTGCTCGGGCTGGCTCTGGCCGCGATCCTGATCGTCGAGGTGTACCTCGGCGTGGTCGGGGTCGCGTTCGACTCAGGCCGCGTCATGCTCGGCTTCGCGATCGCGCTCGAGGCTTGCTCGCGCGCGATCGGAACGATGGCGGCGGCGCGCGCGGGCGAGCGGGCGTGGGCGTGCGCCTGCGCGATCGGCGGCGCGCCGTTCGTCGCCTGGTTCGCGTTCGGGCGTCGCTCGGGTCGAGCCGATGTCGAGTCCGTTTTGCTGGCCGGGCTCCTGGCCGGCCTGGCCGTCGTCCTCGGCGTGCTGGCCCTCCTTCTCGGCCTCTGAACCGGGCCCTCCGGGCCGATACGCTGCGCCCGGTGGATCCGGAACCCGGAGAGCAGGTCTTCTTCCACGGCCATCCGTCGTGGCGCTCGATGCTGGCGTTCTACGTTCGCGGCGTGCTCGTGGCCGTGCTGGCCGGCGTGATCGCGGGCATCGTCACCCGGATCACCGGCCGCAGCGTCGACGTGCCGTGGGTCTCGGTTGCGGTGCTCGTCGTGTTCGTCGTGGTGCTTGCCTGGGGGTTGATCCGGCGGATCGCCACTACCTACACGATCACCAACCGTCGCCTGACCATCCGATCCGGGCTGCTCTCCCGCGAGCTGCACGAGTGTCGCCTCGAGCGGGTCCAGAACGTCAACACGCGCCAGCATCTGCTCGAGCGAATGCTCGGCATCGGGACGGTCGACTTCGACACGGCAGCCGGCGCGGCCTACGACTTCTCGTTCCGCGGCGTCGAGGATCCCGGCGGTATCGTCCGGACCGTCAACGCGGCCCTCGAGGACCTCGGTCTGACGCACCCGCACGTGTAGATGGCGACCCTCGCCTCTGCGCTGCTGTTGGCCCGCATCACCACCGCCACTCGTACCTGATTGACATCGAGGTCAGCGTCCGCCACATCTACGTCGCCGCCACGGCGGGTGGCAGCGGAATCGACGTATGGTCCGCGCCGCGCCCCCGCGCCGGCCACTAAGCGGTCACGGTAGCCGCGCCCAACCCGGCGGCGGCCCGGAGCACCGCAGCCTTGTCGGTCCGCTCCCAGGTGAAGTCGTGATCCTCGCGGCCGAAGTGGCCGTACGCGGCGGTCTTCTGATAAATCGGCCGGTGCAGCCGCAGATACTTGCGAAACGCGCCCGGCCGCAGGTCGAAGTGCTCGCCGATCAGTTCGAGGATGCGGGCGCGCCCGATCTTCTCGGTCCCGAACGTCTCGACCATCACCGACACCGGATGAGCCACGCCGATCGCGTAGGCGACTTGCACCTCGAGGCGGTCGGCCAACCCGGCCGCCACCAGGTTCTTGGCCACGTAGCGCGCGGCGTAGGCGGCGCTGCGGTCGACCTTGCTCGGATCCTTGCCGCTGAACGCGCCGCCACCATGACGCGCCATCCCGCCATACGTATCGACGATGATCTTGCGCCCGGTCAACCCACAGTCCCCCATCGGCCCGCCGATCACGAAGCGACCGGTCGGGTTGACCAGCAAGGCGCGGTACAGCTTGCGCGCGTCGTACAGATCCTCGGGTACGACGGGTTGGACGACGTGCTCCCACAGGTCGTCTCGGAGCAGGGACTCGGCACCGTCGCGATGCTGGGTCGAGATCAGCACCTTCTCGACCTCGACCGGCTTGCCGCCGACGTAGCGCACCGTGACCTGGGTCTTCCCGTCCGGACGAAGGTAGGGCAGGATCTGCGCCCGCCGCACATCGGCCAGCCGCTTGGCCAGCTTGTGCGCCAGCGAGATCGGCAGCGGCATCAACTCCTCGGTCTCGCTCGACGCGTAGCCGAACATCATCCCCTGATCCCCCGCGCCGGCCAGGTCGAGCTCGTCGTCATCGCCGGGATCGACCCGCGCCTCGTAGGCTCGGTCGACGCCCTGGGCGATGTCCGGCGACTGCTTGTCGATCGCGTTGATCACCGCGCACGTGTGATAGTCGAAGCCGAACTCCGCGTCGGTGTAGCCGATCCGCTTGATCGTCTGCCGCGCCACATCCTGGATGTCGACATACGTCGAGGTGGTGATCTCGCCCGACACCACGACCAGACCCGTGTTGACCAAAGTCTCACAGGCCACCCGGCCATTCGGATCGTCGCGCAACACCGCGTCGAGCACCCCATCGGAGATCTGATCCGCGACCTTGTCCGGATGACCCTCGGTCACCGACTCCGACGTGAACAGGAACTCGTTGTCGGAATGCGTCTTCATCGGATCTCCAGGCTCAGCTCCGTGGTCGTGTCCCGGTTGCCGCTGGTGGAGCTCAGACCGATGGCGCGGATCTTCGAGAGGTCGGGCAGCAGCGCGCGGGTGCCCGCACCGCTCGTCAGACCCGTCTGCTCGCCGAGCGCCAAGAGCCGGCTGACGTTGCCAAAGACTAGCGACGAGAGCCGGGGAGGCTCGTCCGGCAGTGTCGCCCGGTAGGCGGCGTCGGAGTCCAGCGCGCGGCTGCGCTGCGCGACCCCGTCGAGCGCCGAGAGGCTGGTCGAGACCACCACCAACCCATTGAATACGGCGTAGTCGAGCTGGAGGCCGGGCCCGAGACCGATCTCGTGGACGGTCGCGCCGCCGACGACCCGGTCGGCCAGCTCCGGGACCTGCCCGCCGGCCGAGCCCGAGGGCGAGAACAGCGCCGTGACCGGACCCTCGAGCGCGGCCAGCTCACTGCGAGCCGCGGCCTCGTCGCGGACGCGGGAGACGATCAGCAGCGCCGGGCTCGGCCCGGGGGAAATGGCGACGGCGGTCTCCCCGTCGAACAGCGACACGATGTGGCTGACGTTGACGCCCTGCGCGGTGAGCGCGCTGCCCACGCGGCGCAGCAGCGGGCCTACGTTGCCGGCGATCCCGGCGGTCGCGGCGGCGCTCAGCAGTCCCGGCGCCGCCCGGCTGAGGCCGTCGACGTCGAGCATCAGCGTCGAGCCCGAAGGAAGCACGGACTGGAGCGTGGCCGTAAACGAGCGGGTGGCGACGCGCGTCGCGGCGCGGCCGAGGACGCTGTGCACCTGCACCCGCGCGCCGGTCGGGCTCGGGGAGAGCGAGATCGACGCGCTCTGGAGCGCGGGCCGATCGAGCAGCGTCCCGATCGCGCCTGCGACTCCGGTGCTGGTGGCCAGCAGTTGGTGGACACCTGCCGCGGACAGATAGGCGTCGAGCACACGGTCGGCCGGTTCGCCGGCCGCGGCGCGCTCGTAGGCCGGGTCGTCGGCCAGCGCCCGCGCTCGCCCGCGAGCCGAGCGCAGCGCCGCGCGGACTCCCGCATCGGGCCCGGCCACCAGGTAGTGGCCGACGAAGGCGAGCTCGGTGCCCGACGGGTAGGCCATGATCCGCGAGCCTTGGTAGGCCCCGGCGGGGGTCGCACCGGCGCGGTCGAGGAACGCCCGTGCGCGGTCCGCCCGAGCGACCTCGAGCACGACGAGCGGTTGCGCCGCCCCGGTCGGACCCGCGATCAGCGCGACCGATGCCTGCTTGCCGAGCCATGTCCGGACCTGAGCGGCCACCTCGGCGCTGCTCGATCCCGCCACCAGCGAGCCCAGCCGATTCAGCGCAGCCGTCTCGAGCAGGGGCCAGTCCGGGAAGCGCGCGGCGATCGTGCGCGCATCCGAGACCGACGGCCGGCCGGGGTCGGTGGACAGGCTGACGTAGGCCAGCGCGTTGGCCGGGACGATCGTGGCGGCGCCTGTGGCCGGGGGCACTGGTCCGGAGCCACCGTTCAGGACCACGAGCGCCAGCGCGATAGCCACCGCCGCCGTGAGGACGCCGGCGGCGAGGGCCAGCCGCCGCCGTATG
Source organism: Solirubrobacteraceae bacterium (assembly GCA_035455845.1). Classification (GTDB taxonomy): domain Bacteria; phylum Actinomycetota; class Thermoleophilia; order Solirubrobacterales; family Solirubrobacteraceae; genus Palsa-465. Next base: position 3,223 of record DATIEI010000308.1, on the reverse strand, counting down.
TAGCGCCGCGGCGTCGGGTTCGGACGCGACGGCAGCTTGGTCTGCGGGCCACGCGAGGCAGGCACTCCGGGAAGCGAGATATGCGGTCTGGTGACCGTCGGCATAGCTCGGAGAAATGAAGCAGTTTCGGACGGTTTTTGCGCCGGTTAGGCGGCCGTGCGTCGGCGCGGGGCGCGGCGCTCGTTGCGCTCCACGAAGTCGATGATCACCGGCACGCCTTCGAGGTGGTAGCGCTCGCGCAGGCGGTTCTCGATGTAGTACGCGTAGTCGCGCGTGACCCGCGCGCGAGAGTTGACCTGAATCGAGAAGCGGGGCGGCCGCTCGCCTGTCTGGGTCATGTAGATCAGCCGCAGGCGATGTCCGCCCTGGCGCGGACCGCCGGCCGGCGGCTGGCGGGCGCTGACCACGTCAGAGAGAAAGCGGTTGAGCTGTGGCGTGGGGATGCGTCCGGCACTGCGATCGGACAGCGCGATCGCCTCGGCGAGCAGCCGCTGCACGTTGCGTCCGGTCTTCGCGCTGGCCGTGAGCACACGCGGGCGCAGGCGCAGCTTCTGGTGCGCGCGGGCGCGCTCGTGGTCGAGGTCGACCTCGTCGGCGCCGGCCAGGTCCCACTTGTTGAGGACGAGCGCGGTGGCGCATCCGCTGCGCATGGCCAGCTCGGCCACCCGCAGGTCCTGCGCGGTGATGCCCTCCATGGCGTCGCACACGACGAGCGCCACGTCGGCTCGCTCGGCGGCACGGCGCGAGCGCAGCGCGGTGTAGTACTCGAGCGACTCCCCCACCTTGGCCTGCCGACGCAGCCCCGCCGTGTCGACCAGGACGAGGCGACGGCCCTCGAACTCGATCGGCAGGTCGATCGCGTCCCGGGTTGTCCCGGCCACCGGCGAGACGATCACGCGCTCAGCGCCGGCGAACCGGTTGACCAGCGAGGACTTGCCCACATTGGGGCGCCCGATCACGGCGAGCCTGACCGCGCGGTCGTCCTCCTCGTCGTCGGCCGCATCCTCGGGCGGGGCGAGCTCGACGATACGGTCAAGCAGGTCACCGGTGCCGAGGCCCTGCGCGGCCGACACGGCGATCGGCTCGCCCAGGCCGAGCGCGTGGAACTCCGCCGCGAGCGGGATGTCGCGTGCGACGTCGACCTTGTTGGCCGCCACCAATACCGGAAGCGGCGAGCGGCGCAGCAGGTTGGCCACCTCGTAGTCCCCAGGCCGGGCCCCGGCCTTGGCATCGACCACGAGCACCGCCGCGTCGGCGTCGGCCAGGGCGGCCAGGACCTGGTCGTGCACGGCCCGCGTCAGCTCGGCCCGGTCGTCGAGGTCAACCCCGCCGGTGTCGATCAGGGTCAGCGACCGCCCGTTCCAGTCGGTGCGCAGCTCCTTGCGGTCGCGAGTGACGCCGGGGCGCTCGTGCACCACTGCCTCGCGCGACTCGGTGAGCCGATTGACCAGCGAGGACTTTCCGACGTTGGGATATCCGACAATCGCGACCTTCATGGCGGACCCGAGGGTACTTCCCCCTCGGGTCCGCCTGAGGTCCGGTGACTCGGAGGAGTTGGATCAGTCGGCGGCGGCGCCTCAGCCGGTCGGCAGGTCGGTGCCGGCCCCGGCGCAGTAGCCGGCGCCGCCCGCGGAGTCGTTGCTCCACAGCGACTGCACGGCGAAGCGGTCTCCCGCGTTGCCGGTCATGTTGCCCAGCGCGCCCGGGATCGGCTCCGGCGGACCCTGGGCGGTGAGGAGGTTCTCCCCGACCCAGGCGCACTTGTCGCCGTTCTCGTTCGCGTCGAGCGGGTCGTACCAGCCGCCGATCTGCTGGGCGCTGAGGCCGCTGCCGATGACGTCCTCGGCGCCCGGATCGGTGGTCGTCTCCTCGATCTCGTGCCCGAGCACGATCGAGAATCCGTCCAGCTTGCCCCGTGCGTCGGTGTTGACCGCGTTCTCGCCGCACACGTTCGCGCCGCCGGAGTTGATCGCCAACGCGTAGGGCATGTTGGTCCATGAAATGCCTGCCGGCAGCCCGTTGTAGATACCGCCCTCGAGATTCGGCTGGGTGTAGTCGTGGAAGGCGCAGTACCCGGTGGACAGCGCGTTCGGGTCGCTGTAGTTCGGCGGCTGAGCGATGATGATGTTGGCGTTGGCCAGGTCGGTGATGCCGAAGTGGCTGACCGCGCGTGCAGCCTCCTGGGCCAGATCCGTGTACGTATTCGTCGGTCCCGCGGGATTGCTGGACGATGTGCTCTCGAGACCGGTGATGTCGTTGGTGTCGTCGACCCAGATGCCCGCCAGCTGCTCCGCCGGGTTGCTGATGTTCGTCTTGTTGCCCGACGAATCGGTCTGGTAGTACTGGTCCTGGACGCCCGCCCAGTCCGTGCCGCCCATCTGCTGCACGAAATCGGCCATGTACTTGCCGGCGCCGTCGGGATCACAGGCCAGGGTGGCCGTGAACGAGCCCTCGGTCAGGTTCTCGGGGGTGCAGGCCTGGCTCGAGGGGAAGGCACCGTTCTCACCCCAGCCCCAGAACACCACGTACTCCTTGGGCGTCGTCTGGACGTGGCCACCGTAGTAGGCCATGTTGCCGAGCCACGGCAGCGTTGTTGCGACCGCCTCCGGGATGCCGCATCCGCCCGTGGGGAGCAGCCCGTTCTCGGGGCAGGGCGGTGCCGGCGGCTGGATCGGCCCCAGCGGCGCGAGCGTGTGCTGCTGCCAATACTCCCGCTGGGCCTGGGCTTCCTTCTTCATGTTGAGCATCAGAATCGGCTTGGCCGAGGCGGCGACCGCGCCGCAGCCCAGGAACGCGGCGACCACGGTGGTCGCGGTGACCCCACGAAGCAAACTTCTCGTCATCAAGTGACCCTCACTTCACGCCCCTGCCAGGGCGTCCGGTTGGATAGGAGACGGAGCTGCCACGGCTCCGCGCCCGCGTTATACCCCGCCGCGGCGAAGATCATTCGTGGGTTTGGCACTCCCTAGCGCCCGGTGCCAGGCACGAGCGCCGCGATCCGATGAACGACCTCGGCAAGCGTCATGTGAGTGGAGTCGACCACGACGGCACCGGCCGCCGGCTCGAGCGGCGAGTGCTCACGGGTACGGTCGCGCTCGTCCCGGATGGCCTGCTCGGCCAGCACTCGCGCCCGGTCGATCCCGAGCTCGGCCGCGCGCCGGCGGGCCCGCTCCTCCGGGTCGGCGGTGAGAAACACCTTGACCTCGGCGTCGGGCGCCACCAC
>DATIEI010000307.1:0-4208 GCA_035455845.1 Solirubrobacteraceae bacterium | reverse complement strand
GGCTGCGCAGCTCCGAGATGTCCGACCCCACCCTCACCGTGACCAACCTCGGCGAGCATGCCGTCGACCTGGTGCACGGCGTCATCTACCCGCCGCAGGTTGCGCTCGTCGGTTTCGGAGCCGTACGCGACCGGCCGTGGGCGGCCGGCGGGATGCTCGGGGTCCGACCGACCGTCGTGGCGTCACTCGCCGCGGACCACCGGGCCAGCGACGGGCACACCGGGAGCCGCTTCCTGACTCTCATCGATCGACAGCTACAGAAACCGGAGACCCTATGAGCACCGAACAGGATTTGCGCGCGATCGTGATCAGCGTGCTGACCGACGTGGCTCCCGACGTCGATCCCGCCGCGATCGATCCCGACGCGGATTTCGTCGAGCAATTCGATATCGATTCGATGGACTTCTTGAACATCGTCGTGGCGATCAACGAGCGGACCGGGATCGAGATCCCCGAGCGGGACTATCCGAAGCTGTCCACGCTGGCCGACGCCGTGAGCTATCTCGCCCAGGCTCAGACGCAGACGGCCCGGGCCTAGCGTCGTGCACTGGGGGACCCGCCGGATGCTGGCGATCATCAAGATGAACCTGCTCCGTCGCTGGGGGCGAACCGCACTGACCGGGATCGGGGTGGCCGTGGGCGTCACCACGGTGGTCGCCCTGCTTGCGGTCACCGGCGGCCTGTCGCGCAGCGCCGGCGACCTGGCCAGGCTGGGGCGCGCCGATTTCGGGGTTTTCCAGGCCGGGCTCGCCGACCTGACCGCCTCCTCGCTGCCTGACTCAATCGTGCCGCGGATCGCCGCCATGCCCGGCGTCGCCGCTGCCTCTCCCGTGCAGATCGTCTCCGGGGCGGTCTCGGGCGACTCCTCCATCCTCCTGTTCGGGGCGCAGCCGCATGGCTTCCTCACCCGGCGCCTTGTCCTGGTCGCCGGACACGAGCCGCGTGGCGCTCAGCTGTTTGTCGGCACGGCCGCCGCAAAGCGCCTGCACACCGCGCCGGGCATGTCGTTGATGGTCGACGGAAGAAAGTTCACGGTTGCGGGGATCTACCGTTCCGGGATCTCGCTCGAGGACGGCGGCGTCGAGCTGCCGCTGGCGACCACGCAGGCACTCTCCCGCCGGCCGGGTGAGATCAGCATGGTCGCGATCTCGATCGCGCCCGGCTACCGGGAGCTCGACCTGGAACAGGCGATCGAGCGGGCGGCACCCGGCACGCTGGCACTTGGGGATCCTGGCGAGGTAGCTCGCGTCGACACGAACAGCCGCATCATCAGCAAAGCGGCCGTCATCATCGCACTGCTCGCCGTGCTGCTGGGAGGGGTGGTCGTGGTCAACACGATGGCCATGGCCGTGATCGAGCGCCGTCGCGAGTTCGGCGTCCTCGCGGCCATAGGCTGGAGCCGGCTGCGCATCGGCCGGCTGATCCTCGGGGAGGCGATGGCAATCAGCCTCCTCGGTGCCGTGGCCGGCCTCGTGCTGGGCACGCTTGCCAGCGGGCTCGTAGTTCGGGCGCTGGCCGCCGCGACCTTCGTCTCGCCGTCCGTTAGCCTGTGGGTTCTGGCCCGGGGGATGCTGGTCGGATTTGCTCTGGGAGTGCTCGGCGCACTGTTCTGCGTCTGGCAGGTCATGCGAGTGCCGCTGCTGCGGGCGATCAACCGGTCATGAGCGAGCAGCCCCACGCACGAGAGCTAGACGCAGAATCGCTGCGCCGAACCCATCCTCCCGGGACGCTCGGCTTCGGCTCGACCGAGGAGGTCAAACCGCGCGAAGGTCCGGTCGGTCAGGCCCGGGCAGAGGAGGCCATCACGTTTGGTCTGGAGGCCGAGATGGCCGGGTACAACATCTTCGCCACCGGGCCCGTCGGAGTCGGTAAGCGCACCGCACTCGAAGCGCGTCTGCATGAGCAGGCCAAGACTCGGCCTGCTGCGGGGGACTGGGTCTACCTCCACAATTTCCGCGACGCCCGCCGGCCGCTCGCGGTGGCTCTCGGAAGTGGGCACGGGCGGCGGCTCGTCGACGACATGCGCCAGTTCCTCGAGGACGCGCGCCGTGAACTGGCGGCAGCGTTCGAGAGTGAGACCTATACCCGCCGCCAGCACGAGCTGACCGAGCCGATCGAGCGCGAGCAGGAGGCGGCGCTGACCGAGCTGCGCGAGCACGCGCAGACCGGAGGGATCGCGTTCGAGTTGACACCGACCGGGGTCATGACCGTGCCGCTGCGCGGGGGCCACCCGATGACCCCAGCCGAGTTCGCGCAGCTGCCCGAAAATGTCCGCGACCGCTATCAGACGGCGATCGAGGAGCTGGGACCTCGGATCGAGGCGTTCTTGACCGACATGCGCGGGCGGCAGCGCGAGGCCCGTCGCCAGTTGCGGGCGCTCGAGCGAGAGGTAGCCCTGTTTGCGGTCGGCCACCGGATCGACGAGCTGAAGGACCGCTACCGCGCGTACGGGAAGCTGGTTGCCTGGCTCAGCTCGGTGCAGGAGGACGTAATCGAGAACCTCGGTGAGCTCCACGTGCGGGGCGCGGAAGACAGGACCGAGCCGGCTTCGCCGCTCGCTCAGGCGATGTCGGGCGAAGGGCGCGGACTGCATCGCTACGAGGTGAACGTATTCGTCGCCAATGATGCGAACGGCGGCGCGCCGGTCGTGGTCGAGACCAATCCGACCTACTCGAACCTGTTCGGGCGGATCGAGCACCAGGGAGTGCTCGGTGGCGGCTTCGTGACCGACCATCGGATGCTCCGTGCCGGTGCCGTTCACCGCGCGAATGGTGGATACCTGATGCTGCCCGCGGCGGAGGTGCTCACCCAGCCGCTCGTGTGGCCGAAGCTGAAGGAGGTGCTCCGCAGCGGTCAGATCCGGCTCGAGAACCTGGCCGAGCAGTACGCAATGTTCCCCACCGCCACACTGTCGCCTGAACCGATCGAACTTGACCTCAAGGTTGTACTGGTGGGATCTCCCGCGCTCTACGAGCTCGCCTACACCCTCGACGAGGATGTGCGCAAGCTGTTCCGAGTCAAGGCGGAATTCGACTGGCGCGTCGCCTGGGACGACGCGGGGGTGGCGGACTACGCCTCGTTCCTGAGCTCGCAGATCCGCAGCGAAGGGCTCCGGCACTTCGACGCCGGTGCAGTTGCCCGCGTGGTCGAGCACGGCGGCCGTCTCGCCGAAAGCCGGGACTGGCTGTCGACGCGGTTCGTGGAGATCGCCGGTCTCGCCGCCGAGGCCGCCCACTGGGCGGCCCGAGACGGCAGTGCGCTCGTGAGCGCGGAACACGTCGAGCGCGCGATCGAGCAAAAGGTCAGGCGCTCGGATCTGGTCGAGCGCTATCTCCAGGAGATGGTGCGGGAGGGCACTCTCCTGCTCGACCTCGACGGGGAGCGCGTTGGACAGGTCAACGGGTTGTCGGTCCTCGAGATGGGTGACTACGCGTTCGGCCGGCCGGTCCGGATCACCGCGAGCGCGGGACCCGGCCGCGGCGCCCTCGTATCGATCGAGCGCGAGACCGAGCTCAGCGGGCACATCCACGACAAGGGCTTCCTGACCCTCACCGGCTACCTGCGCGGCCGCTACGGTGCCGAGCGCCGCATCGCCATGGCCGCGAACTTGACCTTCGAGCAGTCCTACGAGCACATCGACGGAGACTCGGCGGCGAGCGCCGAGCTGTACGCGCTGCTGTCCGAACTCGCCGGAGCCGCGCTGAGGCAAGACGTCGCGGTCACCGGATCGGTCAACCAGCACGGTGAGCTCCAGGCGATCGGCGGCGTCAACGAGAAGATCGAGGGCTTCTACCACGCGTGCGCGCTCCGCGGACTGACCGGCCGCCAGGGGGTGATCATCCCGGAGGCGAACGTCCGCAACCTGATGCTCTCGCGAGAAGTCGTGGAGAGCGTGCGCGCGGGCCGCTTTCACGTGTGGAGCGCGCGCACCGTCGAGGACGGGATCGAGCTGCTCACCGGGTTGCCGGCCGGGGACCGCGGCCCGGAGGGCCGGTTCCTCCCCGGCACGTTGCACGCGCGCGTCGAAGAGCGGCTCGAGCGGTGGGCCCGCATGGCGGACGAGCCGGCCGGCTTCGACGGGGCTCGGCGAACGCCTCAGACGCCGGAGCGGTCGGACGGCAGCGTCCGTGGCGGCTACTGAGTCACCGCCGGGTTTTCGACGATGTCAGCTGGGTGGTGGCGCGGTAGCGTCGGCTCAGCGCCTCAGG
>DATIEI010000306.1:0-7437 GCA_035455845.1 Solirubrobacteraceae bacterium | reverse complement strand
CTTGCTGCTCTCGCTCCAGCGCGAGCGCGGCATGGCATTGATCCTGATCACGCACAACATGGGCGTGGTGGCCGAGACCGCGCACCGCGTGATGGTGATGTACGCGGGGCAGGTCGTGGAGGAGCAGCCGGCGGCGAAGCTCTTCTCGGCGCCACGTCATCCCTATACGGCAGCGCTCCTATCCGCACTGCCCGAGCGCGCCATCGGCCACAATCGGCTTCCGACCATTCCCGGTGTCGTGCCTGGATTGCACGACCGTCCGAGCGGCTGCCTATTCAATCCGCGCTGCCGCTTTGCCGACGGCCGCTGCCGCGCCGAGGAGCCGGCGCTCCACCGTCTCAATGGCGCGCAGGCGCGCTGTCATTATCCGATCGACGCCCCGGCTCAGGTTGGAGCCGCGCAGTGAGCGCCGTCGCCGAGGCGCGCGACCTCACCCGGCACTACAGCATCCGCCGCGGCCTCCTGGCGCCGCCCGCGGTGCTGAAAGCCGTGGACGGCGTTTCCTTCAGCATCGAGGCCGGCCGCACCCTTGCGGTGGTGGGTGAGTCCGGCTGCGGCAAGTCCACGCTCGCGCGCATGGTCACGCTGATCGAGCCGCCGACCGCGGGTGAGCTCAGGCTCATCGGCCGGGACGCCGTGAAGAACGCGCCCGCCGACCGCACGCCGCTCCGCCGCGCGGTGCAGATCGTGTTCCAGAACCCCTACGGCTCGCTTAATCCCCGCAAGAAGATCGGCTCCATTCTGGAAGAGCCGCTGGTGATCAACACCAACCTCGCCAAGGCAGAGCGCGAGGCGCAGGTCCGCGAGATGATGGCGAAGGTCGGTCTCCGGCCCGAGCACTACCACCGATACCCCCACATGTTCTCGGGCGGCCAGCGCCAGCGCATCGCGATCGCGCGCGCGCTCATGCTGCGGCCGAAGCTGGTGGTGGCGGACGAGCCGGTCTCCGCGCTCGACGTCTCGATCCAGGCCCAGGTGCTGAACCTGCTGCGCAACCTCCAGCGCGAGATGGGCCTCACGCTGATCTTCATCGCCCACGACCTGTCGGTGGTGCGCCACATGTGCGACCGGGTCGCGGTCATGTATCTCGGGAAGGTCGTGGAGGTCGCGCCGAGCGACGAGCTCTACAGCTTCCCGCGCCATCCGTATACCGGTGCGCTGCTGTCGGCCGTCCCGGTGGCCAGGCCGAGCGGTGGACGCCGTCGCGACCGCCAGCTGCTGACTGGGGATGTCCCCAGTCCGGCCAACCCGCCGCGGGCCTGCCGCTTCCACACCCGCTGCCCCAAGGCGCAGGAGGTGTGCAGCCAGGAGGAGCCGGTGCTCGAGCTCAAGAGCGGCAACGATCTGGCCGCCTGCCACTTCCCGCTCACCGAGGCCGAGATCAAGCTGCAGCTGCCAACGGCGCTGGGCGGGGCAAACGCCTCGACAAGTACGGAGACCGCGCATGGCGCCGGCGCGGCCGCCGATCAGCCCTCCTCTTCGTCCTCCACGTAGAGCGACTCGAGCGCGAGCTCGTCGCCGCTCTTGTCCCACAGCTTGATCTCGAGCACGTCGCCTCGATAGTCGTCGGGCGCGACCAGCGTGAAGCGCTCCTCGACCAGCGCGCACTGGTCGACCGCGAGGCTGGCCAGCTCGGCGGTCACGACCGCGCCGCCGGGCACAAGTGGCACCCCCCACACCAACCGCATCGCGGCGACGTTCCCGTGCTCGCCGCGCCACGTGCCGATCAGCTCGTCGTTGATGTCGAGCTTCCAGTCCGGGTTGGACTCGGCGAGGTCGGTGGTGAAGTCGACCTGCGCCTCGAAGTCACTCGGCCCCTGCGAGCCCTCGGTGAACGACACGAACCCGAGTACCTCGTAGCCTGCGCCGGTCCTGGCTACCGCCGGGACGTACGTGCGCCCGGCGTAGGTCCGGTCGGGAAACCAGGAGATCTCGGTGTCGAGCTCGCCGATGTCCTCTCCCTCGGTGTCGAGCTCGCGCACCGCGCCCCGGAAGTGGCCGGCCAGCGTGTCCGCCCACCGGCCGTAGGGCAGCGGCTCCTGCGGCGGCTCAGCGGCAAACGAGATGATGAATCGATCGGTCGGAGGCATGGCAGTCGGCGCGACAGCCTACCCGGCCCGCCCCGAAGCGGTCGCTTAGAAGGCGCCGCGACGGGTGAGCACCGCCGGGATCGTCTTCAGCAGGATCGACAGGTCGAGCATGATCGACCAGCGCTCCAGGTAGAGGAAGTCCAGGCGCACGAGATCATCGAAGTCGAGCTCGGAGCGTCCCGAGACCTGCCACAGCCCGGTGATGCCGGGCAGGACCAGGTAGCGCTTCTTGTGCCACTCGTCGAGGCGGTCGAAGTCGCGCATGGGCAGCGGACGGGGCCCGACCAGCGACATCTCGCCGCGCACCACGTTGAGCAGCTGGGGCAGCTCGTCGAGCGAGAAGCGGCGCAGGAATCTTCCGACACGGGTCATCCGCGGGTCGTCGCGGATCTTGAACAGGGCCCCGGTCTGCTCGTTGAACGGCTCGAGCTCGTCCTGGATCTGTTCGGCGTGCTCGCGCATGGTGCGGAACTTGAAGCAGAAGAACGGCTTGCCGGCCATACCGGGACGGACCGAGCGGTAGATCGCTGGACCCCGCGAGCTCAGCTTGATGGCCGCGGCGATGGCCAGGAGCACCGGCGAGAGGACCACGAGCCCCGCGATCGATCCGATCAGGTCAAAAGTCCGCTTGACCGCATAGTCGACCCCCTCGAACACGGGTGGGCGCAACGTGAACAGCGGGACGGTGTGACCGGGCGCGAACTCGGCCCGGTCGATCAGGATCTCCATCGTCGAGGGGGCGACCTGGACGGTCACGCCGCGTTGATGGCAGGAGTCGACGAGCTCGACCGCCTTGTCCTGGGGGAAGTCCGGGTCGGCGATGATCACCTCCTGGACGGCCTCGTGAACCAGCACTTCGGGCAGATCGGGCAGCTGCCCGAGCGAGCGCAAGCCGTTGCGCGGGCGGGGGGTCAGCGAGATGTAGCCGACGATGTCGACCCGCGTGCGCGAGCGGTCGGCCAGGGCGCGCGCCACCTCCTCGATGTGCTTCCCGGACCCGACCAGTACCGCCCGACGCGCGTAGCCCGCCCGGTCGAGCATCCAGCCGCTCAGGCGCAGGTGCAGCTCGCGCAGCGTCGCGATGTACACCGTGGCGAAGAACAGGGTGCCGTAGAAGATGAAGTAGCTATTGAAGTGCTGACCGTCGGCCAGCGCGAACACCAGTGCGATCACCGTGGCCTGGAACAGCCCGGTGGCGATCCGGGCCAGGCCCGGGCGCTGGGTCCGCCCGGCGTACAGATCCAGGCGGGCGAAGGCCAGCACGGTCATCAGGTACGCGAACGGGATCCAATGCTTGGCGTCCCGCCAGGCGACCCCGGCGTCGAGCTTGTCGTGCACGGCCAGCTTGACCAACAGCGCCGTGAGCAGTGCGCCGACCACCCCGGCGAAGTCGATGACGAGCAGCGAGATGACCCGCGCGACCCGGCGCAGTGTCTCCCAGCGCAGCAGGAAGGACAGGAATGGGGGCTTCTTGCGCCGAACGTCGCGCTCAGGGAAGGGCAGCGGAACGGTTTCGTGAGTCCCGCTGTCTGAGTGGATGTTCCCAACCTCGTTCTGCTCGACTGTCAAGCTGCGACCTCGCACCGACATCGGCCCCCCGCGGCTATAACGGTAGCTCGATCCAGAAGTAGCGGCGTACCCGCGAAACGTTTCGTGCGCGGGGCAATCGCCGGCTATCCGGCTCCGACCAGTGCCTCGGCGCCGGCGCTCTCGATCGTGCGCTTCAGGCCTTCGCGCAGGCTCACCTGCGGCTCCCAGCCCAGAATCTGGCGGGCCAGGGTGATGTCCGGCTGGCGGACCTGCGGGTCGTCGGTGGGCAGCGCCTCGAACACGATCTCCGACTTCGACCCGGTCACCTCGATCACGGCCTCGGCCAGCTCGAGCAACGTGAACTCATCGGGATTGCCGATGTTGACCGGCTGGTGATAGCCGGACTCGGCCAGCGCGATCAGCCCCCGGATCTCGTCCTCCACGTAGCAGAAGGAGCGGGTCTGGGAGCCATCGCCGAACACCGTGATCGGCCGGTCCTGGAGCGCCTGGCGCAGGAACGTCGGGATCGCGCGGCCGTCGTGCGGCCGCATGCGCGGTCCGTAGGTGTTGAAGATGCGCACGATCGCCGTATCCACGCCCTGCTGACGGTGGTAGGCCATGGTCAGCGCCTCGGCGTAGCGCTTGGCCTCGTCGTACACGCCTCGCGGCCCGATCGGGTTCACGTGCCCCCAGTAGCTCTCGGGCTGGGGATGGACCTTCGGATCGCCGTACACCTCGCTGGTCGATGCGATCAGGAACCGGGCGCGGTGGATCTTCGCGAGTCCCAGCGTGTGATGGGTCCCGTACGAGCCGACCTTCAGCGTGGCCAGCGGCAAGCGCAGATAGTCGATTGGCGAGGCCGGCGAGGCCAGGTGGTAGACGAAGTCGATCGGCTCATCGACGAAGTACGGCTCGATGATGTCGAGGTTGCGATGCACGAACATGCTGTCGCGGATGTGCGCGATGTTGTTCAGCGACCCGGTCTCGAGGTTGTCCACGCAGATAACGCGATGACCGCGGCGCAGCAGCTCGTCGCACAGGTGTGACCCGAGGAATCCGGCGCCGCCGGTGACAAGGCTGGTTGGCATTCGCGGCAATCTACTGACGTCGGCGCAGGAAGTGCTCGTCCCCACGGCGGATCGTGACCTTCTCGGAGTCGAAGTGCTCGAGCAGCGCCTGGGCGAACTTGCGCGACGTGGCGAGCTCGTCGCGTAGCTGCGCCAGGGTGATCGCACCCCCGTTGCGTCCAGCGATCTCGATTACTCGCCCTCGAATCTCCTTAAGCGTGTCGGCGTGATAGTGCAGCCCCTTCGAAACCCGGACCGCCCGCCCGGCCTCCCGTAGTGCGGTCAGATCACCCGCATCGAGTTCGGAGTCGAGCGGCGGCTCGATGCCGGCTTCTCGCAGTCGGCGCTCGACTTCCAGTGCGGAGCTCGACAGTTGCTTTTGGGCCGGCTTCGCCGGCGTCCGTGGGGCCGCGCGGCCCCGTCCGGTCACTACCGGTTCCTCCTCGCCACGGGACAGTCGTTCGAGACGGGCCGTGACCTCGCGGCTCGGGCCGTGCCGGCGCGGATGCGGATCGAGCACCCGCCCGCCGCCCAGCGTGTCGGGTGGCGCGATCTGGCGCACCACCACGCGGTCGCCGGCGGCCGGCACGAGCGGCTGCTCGAGGCGGATCTGCCAGAACCGACCGCCCACCCAGGTCAGCCGGGCGGGCGACTCGCGCGTGCCGTGGTGGATCTGCACCCGGTCGCCGTGCTCGGGCTCGGCGTCCGGGCGGAACTCGAGTTCGGCGTCGACCCGGTAGGTGACCCGCGGCTTCCCGTCGCCCGACACGAGCACGTCACCGCGCTCGATCTCATCCACCGCGGTGCCGGTCAGGTTCACGGCCACGCGCTGTCCCGCCGGGGCGCGATCCACCGGCTGGTCGTGGACCTGGACCCCGCGGACGCGGACCCGCCGCCCGGTCGGAAGCAGCTCGAGCTCGTCACCCCGCCCGATCTGACCCGACCACAGCGTCCCGGTGACCACGGTCCCGGCGCCCCGGATCGTGAACACGCGATCGACGTGAAGCCGGGCCGTTGCGTTCGCCTCAGCCCGTGAGGCCATCGTCTGGGATGCCCGCTCGAGCGCGGCTCGCAGCTCGTCGAGGCCCGCTCCGGTGCGCGCCGAGACCGCCACCGCCTCGGCCTCCGGCAGCAGCTCGGAGGCCTCGATCAGCGCCAGGTCGGGGTCCGCCAGGTCGCTCTTGGTCACGGCCACGACGCCGGTCGAGACGCCGAGCGCCGCGAGCACGGCGGCGTGTTCGCGGGTCTGCGGCATCACGCCGTCGTCCGCGGCGATCGTCATCAGGAACAGGTCGATCCCGGTGGCCCCGGCGACCATCGTGCGCACGAACCGCTCGTGGCCGGGGACGTCGACGACCGAGAGGCGGCGGCCGGATGGCAGCTCCAGTTGCGCGTAGCCGAGCTCGATCGAGATCCCCCGTTCCCGCTCCTCCGGCAGACGATCGGTATTGACACCGGTCAGGGCCCGGATCAGCGCGGTCTTGCCGTGGTCGATGTGGCCCGCCGTGCCGAGCGTCAGCGGCTGTGGGGTCATCCGCCGAGCACGGCGCTTACGACAAGCGGGACGTCCTCGTCGGTCAGCGTCCGCGGGTCGAGCAGCACGCGGCCGTCGTGGATCCGCGCGATCACCGGCGGGTCGTGACCCCGGAGCGCCTGGGCGAGCGCCTCGGGCTCGCCCTCGAGCGCCACCGCCGGCCCTTCGAGCTCGAGTAGCGGCAGCGCCCCGCCGCCCACGCGCCCCACCGCCCGCACGATCTGGGCCGATCCGCCGATTTCCTGCGCGAGCCGCTGCGCCCGGGCCGTCAGCTCGCGATCGTCGGCATCGAGCATCGCGAGCACGGGGATCTCCGCCCGCGCACGCTCGGGGTCGCGGTACAGCCGCAGCGTCGCCTCGAAGGCGGCGAGCGAGAGCTTGTCGATCCGCAGGGCGCGGGCCAGCGGATGCCGCCGCGCCGCCGCCACGCTCTCGAGCCGGCCGACCATCAGTCCGGCCTGCGGGCCACCGAGGAGCTTGTCGCCCGAGCAGCAGACCAGCGCGGAGCCCGCCGCCACCGAGTCGGTGATCAGCGGCTCCTCCACCGACGGTCCGCCGGCCAGCCACCCCGACCCGATGTCGTCGATCACCGGCATGCCCAGCTCGCACAGCGCCTCGACCGGCACGTCCTCGACGAACCCGACCGTCCGGAAATTCGACTGATGCACCCGCATGATCGCGGCCACGTCGTCGTGGGCCTGCAACGCGCGTTCGTAGTCGGCGAGCCGCGTGCGGTTCGTCGTCCCCACCTCGACCAGCCGTGCACCGGATTGGGCGATGACCTCGGGGATCCGGAACCCGCCGCCGATCTCGACCAGCTGCCCGCGTGCCACCACGATCGCCCGGCCCGGACCGGCCAGTGCCGCCGCGGCCAGCAGCACCGCCCCCGCCCCGTTGTTGACCACGATCGCGGCCTCGGCCCGGGTCAGCTCACGCAGCAGGCTCTCGACGTGGGCGTGCCGGCTCCCGCGCTCGCCGGACTCCAGGTCGAGCTCGAGGTTCGTATAGCCCTCGGCGGCGCGCGCCACCGCCTCGCGCGCGCTCGCGGCCAGCGGCGCCCGCCCCAGGTTGGTGTGGAGGATCACGCCGGTGGCGTTGATCACGCGCCGCAGCGAGGGCCGCTCGAGCGCGACGAGCATTTCGCGCGCCCGGGCCTCCAGGTCTCCCGCGCCTGGCTCGCCGGCCAGCAAGGCGGCTCGATGTTCGTCGATCGCGC
>DATIEI010000305.1:0-5425 GCA_035455845.1 Solirubrobacteraceae bacterium | reverse complement strand
AAAAGCTGGCGGCCTACTGTGGCGTCGCCCACGCCGTCGGGGTGGCCAACGGTACGGACGCGCTGACGATCGCGCTGCGGGCGATGGGGGTGGGGCCCGGCGACGACGTCGTGGTCCCGTCGTTCACCTTCTATGCGAGCGCCGAGGCGATTCCCCCCACCGGCGCCCGGCCGGTGTTCTGCGACATCGATCTGGAGACGTTCTGCGTCACCGCGGAGACGGTCAGGGCCGCACTGACCCCGAAGACCAAGGCGGTGATCGCGGTCGACCTGTTCGGCAACGTGGCGCCGATCGCCGAGATAGAGGCGCTCGGGGTGCCCGTGCTCGAGGACGCTGCCCAGGCGCTCGGCACCAAGACCCCCTCCGGCCCCGCCGGATCGCTCGGCACCGCCGCCACGCTGTCGTTCTTTCCCTCGAAGAACCTCGGCTGCTTCGGCGACGGCGGCGCGATTCTGACCGCCGACGCCGGGCTGGCCGAGAGCGTCCGCATGCTGCGGTTCCACGGTTCGCGTGACAAGGTCACGTTCGAGCGAATCGGCTACAACTCCCGCCTCGACGAGCTCCAGGCCGCGATTCTCAGGGTCCAGCTGCCCCATCTCGACGAGTGGGCGGCTCGGCGCCACGCCGCGGGGAAGATGTACGAGGAGGAGGGGCTGGGCGACGTCGTCGCGCTTCCGCGGCCCGGCGATGGTGCGATACCGGCCTGGCACCTGTATGTCGTGCGCTCAGAGTCTGCCGATGAGCTCGCGGACGCCCTGAGCGCCGAGGGGATCGGCAACCGGGTCTACTACCGGGTTCCTCCGCACCGGCAGCCCGCGCTCCGGGATTTCGCCGTCGGAGTCGACCTGCCGGTGACCGAGGAGGCCGCCCGCACCCACCTTGCGGTACCGATGAGCCCCGCGCTGACCGTCGAGCAGGTTCGCGCGGTGTGCCAGGCGGCCCAGCGGCAGTTGGGCCGGCGCGCCGCCTGATCCTCGCCGCGGCAGCCCACCTTCGCCGCCGCAGCCCACCTTCGCCGCCGCAGCCCACGGTTCCCCGGTCGGCCAATAAAATCGCCATACATGCTGGCCCGGCTCGCCGTAACCCCCGCCCAGTTCCGACGAGTGGCGTACCTGACCCTGGGCTCGCTGACCCTGATCGTCCTGACCGGCGCGGCCGTCCGGTTGACCGACTCGGGGCTCGGCTGTGAGAACTGGCCCAAATGCGGGGGAACCCCGCTGCCGCCGCTCAGCACGCATGCGCTGATCGAATTCGGCAACCGGGCCATCTCCGGGGTGGTCGGGGTGATCACCGTGGTGGCGGCCGTACTCGCGTTGACCCGCCGTCCGTTTCGGAGGGATCTCGCGATCCTGGCCTGGCTGCTTCCGGTCGGAGTGCTGGCCCAGGCGGTCCTGGGCGGCTTCACGGTCCGCGAGCACCTCGCGCCCGGGTTCGTGATGGGCCACTTCGGCCTCTCTATGTTGATTCTCATCGCGGCCGTGGCGCTCGCCTGGCGGGCCACGTTCGAGCCTGGGTCCCGGCCCGTGTCTAGCGACCGGCTGGGGGTCTGGTCCGTGCGTGCGCTCCTGCCGCTCGGGGCGCTCACGATCTTCGCCGGGACGGCGGCCACCGCGGCCGGTCCGCACTCGGGCGGGTTCACCGGCCAGGTCGTCCATCGCCTGCACTTCAAGGGGGCGGACACGCTGACCTGGACGGTCCATGAGCACGCCACGATCGCGGCCGTGTTCGGGGTGATCGTGATTCTCGTGTGGCTGCTGCACCGCCACCGCGACGCGAACTCGCGCATGCTCGAGCCGCTCATGGTGCTCGGGGTGCTGCTCGCCGCGCAGGGGCTGGTGGGCAGTGTCCAGTACGAGCTCAAGCTGCCGTCGGACATGGTCTGGGTCCACGTGACGCTGGCCACGGCCACCTGGCTGACCGTTCTCTGGGCGGTCGCGGTGGCCGGAAGGCTGGCGCCGAGGACGGTCGAGGCGCCGGCGCGAGATGCCGCCTCGGCGCGCGCTCACGACCTGGAGTTGGTCGGCCGCCTGGATTGAGGTGTTTCGGCGGCGCTACGATCGTCGCGGTAAGAGTTGATGTCTACGGGCCGCACCACGCCATCTCCTGCATCGGGCGCGCGGAGCAGTGACGCGTCATTGGTCATCTTGGTGGTCGACGACGAATCCGATCTGCGCGAGATGCTCACGCGGTCGTTCTCGCGCGAGGGCCACCGGGTGATGGCGGTCGGCGACGGGCGCTCGGCGATCGACCGGGCCAGCACCGATCACTTCGACATCATCCTGCTCGATGTTGCCCTCGGGCCGGGCCCAGACGGCTACGAGGTGTGCCGCACGCTGCGGGCCCGGCGCAACGTGGTCCCGATCATCATGCTCACCGCGCTCGACTCCGAGGCCGACGCGGTGCTCGGCCTGGAGGCCGGCGCCGACGACTACGTGACGAAGCCATTCGGCCTGGCCGAGCTGCGTAGCCGGATACGCGCCGTGCTGCGGCGCGCCGGCACCCGGGCCATGGGCGACGAGGTGCTGGTCGTGGGTCCGATCATGCTCGACCGGGCCCAGCGCGAGGTGACCATGGACGGGCGACCCGTGCGGCTGACCTTCTCGGAGTTCGAGCTGCTCGACGCGCTGATGGCCGACCCCGGCCGGCTGCTCAACCGCCAGGAGTTGCTGCGGGCGATCTGGGGCGACAGCGCCTACCGAGACCCGCGAGCGATCGACGTGCACATCCGTCATCTGCGCGAGAAGCTCGAGCCCGAGGCCGACAAGCCGCGCTACATCCTCACCGTGCGAGGCGCCGGGTACCGGCTGAGGGGGCCGTAGCAGATGTGGGCGCGGCTCCTCGGCGCCCTCGGTCTGCGAGGACGGATCATCGGGGCGGTGCTGGCCGCTTCGGTGGCCACGCTGGTCGTGGCCGCGGTGGCATTGCTCGGCCCGCTCGAGCATTCGCTGCGCAACGCCGAGCAGGCCACGCTCAAGCAGGAGCTGTCGGGTCCGCGTGCAACGGGCGCATTCACCGAGCCGAGGTTCGATCCCGGCAACGCCATCTACGCGCTGGCTAAGCCGCCGTCGCTCTCCCAGGGCACGGGAGGCGCATCGATCAGCCCGGACGCCAAGGCGAATGCCCGTGCAGTGGAGGAGCAGTACAAAGAGGGGCTGATCGTCAAGGACCACCTGAACACAGCCGTGCGCCGCCTTCAGTCGGCGACCGGGGCGGCGGAAGTGACTCTGCTCGGCTATCCCGACGTTTCAGGCCAGGGCGGCCGCGTGGTCGCCTCTTCGAACCTTGACATTGCCAAACAGGACTTTCGCGATGACGTGGCCGAAGCATTTCGCACCCACCACCGCGTCTACACGTACGGTTCGCTCGGTGGCACGGGGGTGGTGAGGGAAGCGATCCCGTTTACTACCCGCGCGGGCCATCCTGAGCACTGGGTGATCGCCGTCCGGAAGCCCCTCGACACGCTGAGCGACGCCGTGGCCACCGTCCGTCGGGCGTTCCTCTACGCGGCCCTGGCGGCGCTCGCGATCACGCTGCTGCTCGGGATTCCGCTGTCGGCCACAGTCGTCCGTCGTTTGCGCCGCTTGCATCACGCTGCGCTGCAACTCGCCGCCGACGGGCCCCCGGTCGCCCTTCCCAAGGACCGCCGGCGCGACGAGGTGGGCGACCTCGGGCGGGCCTTCGCCCAGATGCAGGACCGCCTCCAGCAGCAGGAGGAGGCGCGCCGGGCGTTCGTATCGACCGCCTCGCACGAGCTTCGTACGCCGCTGGCCTCGCTGGACGGGATGCTCGAGCTGCTCCACGACGACCTCGAGAGCGGCGCCCTGGACCTGGCCGACGCCCGCTCGCTGCTCGACCGCGCCCGGACCCAGTCGCGCCGGCTGGCCCGGCTGGCCGCCGACCTGCTCGACCTGAGCCGGCTCGACGCCCAGGTCCAGCTTCGCTCCGAGCCGGTCGAGCTGGGCGAGCTGAGCCGCGCGGTGATCGCCGAGTTCGACCTGGGCACCGAGGAGCGCGGCATCGTCTCGACCCTCGACGACTCGGCCGGGCAGATCTGGGCGTGCGGCGATCCCGGCGGGATCGCGCGGATCGTGCGGATCCTGCTCGACAACGCGGTGCGGGTCTCCCCGCAAGGGGGAGAGGTCACCGTTGAGCTGCGCAACGGCGGTCAGGCCTCGGTGAGTGTCCGCGACGAGGGCCCCGGGGTGGTGGCCGAGGAGCGGGAGCTGATCTTCGAGCGCTTCCAGCGCGGCCGGGCCACCGGCGGGACCGCCGGCTTCGGCCTCGGGCTGGCCATCGGGCGCGAGCTGGCCGAGCGCATGGGCGGCGAGCTGGTCCTCGAGCGGACCGAGCTGCCGGGCGCTACCTTCACCCTGCGGCTCCCGGTGGCCACCGCGCAGGAAGAGGAGTCGCTGGCGGTCGTGTAGGCCCCCGGGGTCCCGGTCCTGTCCGGACGGGGTACACGGTCCCACGGACGCCGAGCTAGGGGAATCCGGCCGCGATACGTTTTAGTCCTCGGGAAGCATCGAGCCGGATTCCCAAGGCGAGGCCCACCCAGGAATTCTTGAATATGGACGAACGCCTGATGAACACGATGCTGGAGCTCGACGACCGCCACTGGTGGTACCGCGGGCGACGGCGCATCATTCGGGCCGAGCTCGATCGGTTGCCGGTGGCGGCCGGCGCGCGGGTGCTCGACGCCGGGTGCGGGTCGGGCCGCACGCTCGAGGAGCTCGGCCGCTACGGGGAGGTGTTCGGGATCGAGCTCGACCCGGGGGCGGCCTCCATGGCTCGCGAGCGCGGGTGCGGAGAGGTCACGATCGGTCGGCTCGAGGAGCTGCCGTGGGAGGACAAGTTCTTCGACCTGATCACGTGCCTGGACGTGATCGAGCACACCCCGGACGACCGCGTGACCCTGCGTGAGCTGCGGCGCGTGTGCCGGCCGGGTGGCTTCCTGCTCGTGACCGTGCCGGCCTATCAGGGCCTGTGGTCGACACACGACGTGGCCAATCACCACTACCGGCGTTATTCACGCGGGCGCCTGCGGGCCGCCGCGGTTCAGGCGGGCTGGCGGGTGCGCCGGATGACCTCGTTCAACGGATTGCTGCTGGCGCCGGCCGCGGTCGTGCGTCTGGCCGACCGCCGCCGGCTCCGTCAGCCGAACGGCGACTACAAGCCCGACCTGACCCTCGGACCCGAGTGGCTCAACGATGTGCTCGAGCAGCCGCTGCGGCTCGAGGCCCGGTGGCTGGCGCGCGGGCGGACGATGCCGGCCGGACTGTCGCTTCTCGCTGTGCTCGAGAATCCCGGGGTGGCCGGCTGACCGCCGTGGGGGGCTGATGGCGCGTCTTGGGGGCATCTTTATCGCGCACGCCGCGATCATCGGGCTGTCCAACAGCCTCGGCTATCTACTTCCGGCGATCATCGG
>DATIEI010000304.1:0-9373 GCA_035455845.1 Solirubrobacteraceae bacterium | reverse complement strand
CGCGCTGCGCCACTTCGAGCGCACCGGGCGCCAGGCCGAGATCGTCGAGGTCAAGGGATCGGTCGAGCTGGCGCCGCTGACCGGACTGGCGGAGGGCATCGTCGACCTCACCGCCAGCGGCACCACGCTTAGAGAGAACGGCCTGGTCGTGCGCGAGGAGATCGCCCGATCAACGGCCCGCCTGATCGCCAACCCGGTATCGCACAAGCTCAAGGCCGGGGCCATCGACGCGCTCCTGGAGCGGCTCGATGCGGTGTGAGCGTCGGACCTCAGACGAGCCCAGCGAGACCGCGGCGGCGTTGAGGGATTTGATCCCGGCCCCCGACTCGGTGCGCGAGATGGTCGGTGAGATCATCGCCGAGGTCCGGGCCCACGGGGACACCGCGCTCATCGACTACACGCGCAGGTTCGACACGGCGGGAAACGAACCGGGCCCGCTCGTGGTCGACCGGGTCGACCTGGAGGCCGCCGCCAACCTCCTCGACCCGCTCGTGCGCCACGGGATCGAGCGCGCGATCGAGAACCTCGAGGCGGTGCTCGTGGCGAGCCGCGAAGGCAAAGACGTCGCGGTGGATCTCGGTTCCCACCGCATCATCCAGCGCCACGCCCCGGTCGCGCGTGCCGCCGTGTACGTGCCGGGTGGCCGTGCGCCCTACCCGAGCACCGTGGTCATGGGTGTCGTGCCTGCCCGGCTGGCCGGGGTCGAGCACATCGCGGTTTGCGCACCTCCGCAACCACACGGCGACATCGATCCGGTGATCCTGGCCGCGGCCGCGCTGACCGGTGCATCTTCGGTGTACCGCATGGGGGGTGCGCACGCCATCGCGGCGCTCGCCTACGGGACCGAGACGGTCCAGCCCGTGGACGTAATCGTCGGACCCGGCAACCTGTACGTGCAGGAGGCCAAGCACCAGGTGTTCGGGCAGGTCGGGATCGATGGCTTTGCCGGCCCCAGCGACCTGGTGGCCATCGCCACACACGATGCCGACACCGGCAAGCTCGCCCTCGATCTGCTCGCCCAGGCCGAACACGGTGCCGGCACGTTGGTGATCGCGATCTCGGATGACGACGACACTCTCAAGGCCCTCGAGGAGCAGCTCGAGGGTGGCGCTGAGACCGGCGCGGTCCTCGCCCTGGTCCTCGCGCCAGACCTGGAGCGGGCGCTGGCAACCGCCGAGGCCTTCGCCCCCGAGCACCTTCAACTGATCGGACAGGCGGCCGAGGCGCTCGCCGATCGAGTCACGAACGCCGGGTGCCTGTTCGTCGGGGCCAACGCCGGGACCGCGTTTGGTGACTACATCGCGGGCTCGAACCACATCCTTCCGACCAACGGCGCCGCCCGATTCGCCTCCGGTCTCAGCCCCGAGCACTTCATCCGGCGCTTCAGCGAAGTCCGGATCGGCGACCCGAACGAGCTGGCTGCGTCGGCCGCGCCGCTCGCCCAGGCCGAGGGATTCGAGCTGCACGCCAAATCCATGCAGGCACGCATCCGGGAGAATGACCGGCGATGACGCGCACGGCCCAGATCGACCGCAAGACGAAGGAGACCGAGATCCACGTGAGCCTCGGGCTCGACGGCGAAGGCGCCGGCGAGCGCGATACCGGCGTGGGCTTCTTCGACCACATGCTCGACCTGTTGGCCCGTCACGGTCACTTCGACCTGATCGTGCGCGCGAGCGGCGACCTCGACACCGGCGCCCATCACACGGTCGAGGACGTCGGGATCTGCATCGGCCAGGCCCTCGACCAGGCGCTCGGTGAGCGCGCGGGGATCGCCCGCTACGGACAGGCCACGATCCCCATGGACGAGGCGCTGGCGTCGTGCGCGATCGACATCTCCGGACGGGGCCTGTGCGCGTTCGAAGCCGCGCTGCCACCGGGTGCGATCGGCAACTTCGACCACGAGCTGGTCGAGGAGTTCCTGCGCGCGCTGGCTCTCAACGCCAAGCTCACCCTGCACCTGACCGTCGAGCGGGGTACAAACGCCCACCACGTGATCGAGGCGTCGTTCAAGGCGCTGGCCAGGGCGCTGCGATCCGCCACCGCGCTAGATGCGACCGAGCACGGCGTGCCAAGCACCAAGGGGACGCTGGTGTGACCCGGATCGGGGTGATCGACTACGGGATGGGGAACCGCCGCTCGGTCGAGAAGGCGCTCGAGCACGTGGGGGCGGCGCCGAGCATCACGGCAGACCATGAGGAGTTGCGCGACGCCGACGGCGTGGTGCTGCCCGGAGTGGGCGCGTTCCCGCAGGCCATGCGAAACCTGGACGCACTGGGGTTGCCCGAGCTCATCCGGGAGCTCACCGGACGCGGCACGCCGCTGCTCGGGATCTGCCTGGGCATGCAACTGCTGTTCGAAACCTCGGAGGAGATGGGCGGCGCCGCCGGGCTCGGCCTGATCGGAGGGGAGGTCACTCGCCTAAACGCCGGCGGCCTGCGAATCCCGCACATCGGCTGGAACGAGGTGCGCTTCGAGCGCGCGTCGCCGCTGACGGCGGAGCTCCCCAGCCAGGGGTGCCCCTTCTACCACGTGCACTCGTTCGCGGCGCGCCCGCGCGATCCCAGCCACGTCATCGGGAGCACCGAGTACGGCGAGCGGTTCGCCACGATCGTCGCCCGCGAGAACGTGCTCGGCGTCCAGTTTCACCCCGAGAAGTCCTCGCAGCACGGACTGCGGATGCTCCGCGCGTTCGTCGGATTGTGCGCGGCCCGATCCTCACGCGTGGCCGCATGATCCTGCTGCCGGCCGTCGACATCCTTAAGGGCAAGGCAGTCCGCCTGACCCGCGGGGAGTTCGATCAGAGCACGGTCTACGACGCCGACCCGCTCGACGCGGCCCGTCGTTGGGTCGCGGGGGGCGCGCGCAACCTGCACGTGGTCGACCTCGACGGCGCGCGCACCGGCGCCCCTGTGAACCTCGAGCAGGTCCGGCGGATCACCACCGAAGCCGAGGTGCCGGTGCAGGTGGGCGGCGGACTGCGGACGATCGACGCCGTGCGGGCCGCGATCGCCGCCGGTGCGGCCCGCGTGCTGCTCGGGACGGCGGCGTACGTGGATGTCGATTTTCTCGATCAGGCGATCGCCGAGTTCGATGACCGTGTGGTGGTATCGGTCGACGTGCGCGGGGGACGGGTGGCCGCCGCCGGATGGACCGAGCAGACCGACATCCCGCTCGAAGCGGTGATCGAGCACCTCAACGCTCGCGGGGTGCGGCGGTTCGTGTACTCGAGCATCGACCGCGACGGGATGCTCCAAGGGCCCGATCTCGACGGGGCGCGCCGGGTCGCCGAGACTGTGCGCGGGAGCTACACCTACTCGGGCGGCGTGTCCTCGCTGGAGGACTTGCGCGCGCTGGTCGGCCTGCGTCAGGTCAACCTGAACGGCGTGATCGTCGGCAAGGCCCTGTACGAGGGCAAGTTCACCGTCGCCGACGCCCAGGCCGTCCTCGACGGCCACTGATGCACTACAAGCGCGTCATCCCCTGCCTGGACGTCGACGGCGGCCGGGTGGTCAAGGGCGTCGGCTTCGTCGACCTGCGCGACGCCGGCGATCCGGTCGAACTGGCCTGCCGCTACGACGCGGCGGGCGCCGACGAGCTCGTCTTTCTCGACATCACCGCGACCTCCGACAAACGCGAGACGGTGGTCGATCTGGCCCGCCGCACCGCCGACGACGTGTTCATCCCGTTCACGATCGGCGGCGGCATCCGCTCGGTGGCGGACGCCCAGGCCGTGCTCGATGCCGGCGCCGACAAGGTGTCGGTGAACTCGGCCGCGTTGGCCCGGCCCGAGCTGATCGACGAGCTGGCCGCCACCTTCGGGGCCCAGTGCGTGGTGCTGGCGATCGACGCCAAGGCGCGCGGCGAGGGGAGCTGGGAGGCGTACGTGGCCGGAGGGCGCACGCCGACTGGCCGCGACGCGGTCGCGTGGGCCCACGAGGGGGTGGAGCGTGGCGCGGGGGAGATCCTGCTGACCAGCATGGATCGCGACGGGACCAACGCCGGCTATGACCTCGCACTCACGCATGCGGTCGCCGGCGCCACCGATGTTCCAGTGATCGCCTCGGGTGGGGCGGGCCGCCTCGAGCACCTGATCGAAGCGCTCGAGGCGGGCGCCGACGCCGTGCTGATCGCCTCGATCCTCCATTATGGGCAGCACACAGTGCCCGAGATCAAGGCGCACCTGGCCCAGTCGGGGACGCCGATCCGGCCGGTCGACTAGCAGGCGACTCAGACGGCTAGGCAGCCGAGCCGGCCGGTCGACTAGCAGGCGACTCAGACGGCTAGGCAGCCGAAGCAAGGCCGCGGAATCCCGCGGCCTGCCCGGCAATCACTTTCTCTTTATGTTGGCCCGGTTGGTTCGGCCGCGGTTACGCGGCCTCTTCCACGTATCCGGCAGCCGAGCATGCATCGCAATACGCGGCGGGCGGGACGCGGGGCTCGTAACAGCCAGGACGGCAGCACGTCGATGACCGCTTCGGCCGACCCCGGCCGATGCGAGCTGCTGCGGCGTCCTTGAGCTCCTCGCGCATGCGATCAAGCTCCGCCGCGTGCTCGGCGCAGAACCGACGGCCTTGTACGGCCGGCTCCGGGCAATGACTTCCACTACGACAACGCATAGGCAGACAAGGATAGCAGGAAGCTCTCGAACGCACGTTCCCTGCGAGCTTCTTTGCACGCCGTATGCGGGGATTTCTTGGGCGCTCTGTTGCGTGGCTGCGAGCGCTGTGTAGAGATTAAGTTAGCGCGCCGGCGGCTTCGGCGTTCAGCGGTGCTTGGGAAGCATCTGGTAGAGCATCGTGTAGCCGCTCAGATACATCTTCCCGGTGTCGTCGGCGACGATTGGATTGAACGCGCCGTCCGGAAACGAGAACACCTTGTGCCCGGTGCGCACGTCGAGCCCGGCTGTGGTCTTGGTCCCGAGGTCGGAGTAGTAGACGACGTTGCCGACGATCGTGGCCGAACCGGAGATCCTGCCGCCGGCGGGATGCTTCCAGCGGATCGCGCCCGACTGCGCGTTGAACGCGTAGAAGTTGCCGTC
This sequence comes from Solirubrobacteraceae bacterium, assembly GCA_035455845.1. Lineage (GTDB taxonomy): Bacteria > Actinomycetota > Thermoleophilia > Solirubrobacterales > Solirubrobacteraceae > Palsa-465. The sequence continues at coordinate 4,332 of DATIEI010000304.1, read as the reverse complement.
GTAGGAGCCGAGGTACACGGTCGGACCGAGGCCTGGGGTGTCCTCGACGGCCGCCGAGGCGTACACGTACGCCCCGGTTCCGGTCGCCCAGGCGAGCTGACCGGTCTTGGCGGCAAACGAGTAGACGCGTCCGTCGGTATTGCCCATATACACCCGCCCGAACGCCACCGCCGGGGTTGAGTAGAAGTTGCCCGAACCGAATCCGAAGTGGGCTCCGTTGGTGCTGACCGCCCACACCTGATGTCCGGTGGCGGCGTTCACCGCATATGCCCGGCCGCCGTAGTCCCCGAAGTAGAGGACGCCGTCGGACAGAGACGGGCCGCCCTTCACCGCGCTGCTCGCGTGGTAGCGCCAGTTGACCTGGCCGGTGGTTGCGTTCAGCGAATACACGGTCCCGCTCTGGTCCCCGAAGTAGACCGCGTCGTCGAAGGCGATCGGGGAGGATTCGGTGCCGGCTGGGATGACCTTCGACCAGACGACGTGTCCCGTCTTCATCGAGAGCGCCTCGAAGCGACCGTCACCGGGCTTTTTCCCGTGGGCCGAGAGCACCGCGAAGTACACGAGTCCCTGCTTGATCCCGAGTGCCGGTGAGGCCGCCGCAAGAGTGCCGATCTTGGTCTCCCACAGCTTGTGACCGGTGCGCTTGTCGAGCGCCTTGGCCGAGCCGTTGTCGTCGACCAGGTACAGCCGGTTCTGGTAGATGACCGGCGGGAACTCGAGCAGCGCGAAGTCCTGAAAGCGCCACCCGACCCGGAAGGGAGGCTCGGGGGCGTTGGCGGGCGCGAACGTCCGCGTGCGCTCGGCATCGAACCCGTAGCGCGGCCAGGCGAAGTTGTCGACGACGACGGCCTTCTTGGGCGGCGCCGGGGTGGTCGTGTTCGTGGGGTCGGTGAACTCGACGTTGGGGTGTGAGACGTTGTGCGGCTCGTGGGCGAGGACGAACGCCACCGCGCCTCCGGCCAACACGAGCAGGACGGCCCCGGCGACGAGTCCATATCGCAGCCACCGCCGCGAACCGAGACTCGGCATGTCAGCCATGCTAGCCAGCGGCCTCCCGGAAGGCGGTTGGGAAGAAACTATGTCCATGCTGAAGATTTCGCCCGAGCAAGCGCTGGAGCGCATCCGAGAGCTCCCGGCGGCGCGGCCGTTGATCGCGCGGCTGGGCGACGGGCTCGCGGTTCACCTCGTGGGTGGCGCGGTGCGGGACGTGCTGTTGGGTGGGAGGCCGTTCGATCTGGACCTGGTGGTCGAAGGCGATGCAGCGGCCTTCGCCGCCTCGCTGGGCGGGAAGCTCACCGGGCACGACCGGTTCGGGACCGCGACGGTGATCCTCGACGGCTACACGTACGACATCGCGCGATCTCGCCGGGAGACATACGCCCGGCCGGGCGCGCTGCCCGACGTCGAACCGGCGCCGCTGGCCGAGGACCTGCTTCGGCGCGACTTCACGGTCAACGCGATCGCGATCGCGCTGACCGGCGGGGCCGCGGGTGAGCTGAGCGCCGCCCCGCGGGCGCTCGAGGATCTCGAGGCCGGCCGCCTGCGTGTGCTGCACGACCGAAGCTTCATCGACGACCCCACCCGGATGTTCCGCCTGGCCCGGTACGCCGCCCGGCTGGCCTTCTCGGTCGAGTCGCACACGCGAGAGCTGCTGTCGGCGGCGATCGAGGACGGGGCGGTGACCACGGTCAGCGGTCCGCGCATCGGTGCCGAGGTGCGGCTGCTGGCGCGCGAGGCCGATCCGATCACGGGACTGCTCGCGCTCGCGGACCTCGGACTCGACCACGCCCTTCACCCGGGATTCGGGTGCGATGACGAGGGACTGGCCCGCCGGGCCCTCGCCCTGCTGCCCACCGATGCGCGGCCGGACCGGCTTGCCGTCGCGCTGGCCGCGCGGGGCATGTCGGCGGCCGAGGTGCTCGGGTTGCTCGACCGGATGGCCTTCGAGGCCGAGGATCGCGACGCGATCGTGGCCACCGCGACCCGCGGGGTGCAGACCGCTCGGGGGCTCGAGGCAGCGAGTGCGCCTTCGGCGATCGCCGCGGCGGCCGCCGGCGCGCCACTCGAGCTGGTGGCCCTGGCCGGCGCGCTCGGCCCCGAGGACCAGGCCCGCGAGTGGCTCGAGCGTCTGCGCCACGTTCGGCTCTCGATCGACGGGCGCGACCTGATCGCCGCCGGCGTGCCCGAGGGTCCGGCGATCGGACGCGGACTGCGCGCGGCGCTGGCTGCCAAGCTGGACGGTGGTGCGCGAGACCGCGAACACGAGCTTGCCGAGGCGGTGAATGCCGCGACCTAGCCCTAACGCGCTGCGCTGGGATGGCCGCGCCGGTCACTACGAGGTCTTTTACCTCACGCTGACCGACGGGGCGTCCGGCGTAGGGGTCTGGATCCGCTACACGATGACCGCACCCGGCGAGGCGGCGCTCTGGTTCGTGGCCGACGATCCTGGTCGAGGCGTGATCGCGCGCAAGGCGCTCCGCCCGATCGATAAGTTGCAGGCGAGGAGTGGCGAATTGCGGATCGGCGACGCGCTGCTGGCCGACGACCGCATGGTGGGCGGCTTCGACGATGTCGCCTGGGATCTGGGCTGGACTGCATCCGGGCGCTCGTACAAGCACGTCCACCCGGTCGCCGAGCGGCTCGGCCTGGCCCAGAGCGTGCTCGAGCTTCCCCACGCCGATCTCGCGATCGAGGGTGCGGTGACGTACGCCGGCACGCGCCTCGAGCTTCAGGGAGCCCGCGGGGGCCAGGCCCACATCTGGGGCAGCAAACACGCCGACAACTGGGCGTGGGTCCACTGCAACGACCTCCATGACGACCGGGGCGAGCCCGTGCCCGGTGCGTTCATCGACGCGGTGTCGGTCCGCACGCGGCGAGGCGGCCGGGAGATCGGGCCCTTCACCCCCGTGGTGGGCCGCTTCGAGGGCCGCGACTTCCTCTCGGTCTCGCCGCTGCGCGTCCTCACGAACTGGAGCAGCTACGCGCTGAGCGGCTGGCGCTTCGAGGCGATCGCGGACGTGCGCAAGCTGGTCGTGGAGGTCGATGCCGAGCGCGAGCACCTCGCTGGCGTCACCTACCACGACCCCGACGGCGACCTCGCCTATTGCTACAACACCGAGACTGCCTCGATCCGCCTGCACTTGTACGAGCGAGCGCCGCGCGTCGGCGGCTGGACGCACGCCGCGGCGTTCGGAGCCCAAGGGCGAGCTCACTTCGAGTACGCCCAGCGCACGCCGGTGCTCGACCGGGAGTTGCACCTGACGTGAGGGTGCCGGGCCCCTTTTACGTCCGCGGTGAGCACGTGGCGATCGACCTGCCGGGGGCCCACGCGATGTTCACGACGCGGCGCGGCGGGTTTTCCGAAGGGCCGTACAGGAGTCTGAACCTCGGCCGTCTCACCGACGATGAGCCCGACGCGGTCCAGCGCAACCGGGCCAAGCTTCACGACGAGGTGGGGGTCCCGCCCGCGCTGATCCGCCAGGTCCACGGCACGACCGTGCGGCGCATCGCCGCACTTCCGGTCGAGGGCATGATGCCGCTCCCGGACGAGGGTCTCGAGCTCCCGGAAGCCGACGGGCAGGCGACGCCGCTGCGTGAGGTTGCACCGATGGTCATGACTGCGGACTGTCTTCCGATCGCGCTCGCCGGACAGGGGGCGGTGGCCATGCTCCACGCTGGATGGCGGGGGCTGGCGGGCGGGATCGTCGCCGAGGGCGTGCGGGCAGTGCGCGAGCTCGGCGGCGGCGGGCCGCTCGAGGCGGCCATCGGGCCGGGGGCGGGCGCCTGTTGCTACGAGGTGGGGGAGGAGGTTCATCGTGAGTTCGCCGGATATGACGGGCGCGTGCATCGGGACCGCAACCTGGACCTGAAGGCGATCGCGCGCGATCAGCTCGCGGCGGCAGGCGTGCGAGCGGTGCACGACGTCGGGCTGTGCACGATCTGCTCGGACGAGAGCCTGTTCTTCTCCCACCGCCGGGATCGCGGCGTTACCGGACGGCAGGCCGGCCTCGCGTGGTTGAGCTGATAACCGGACTGCAGGCCGAGGTCGTGCGCGAGAACCTCGAGCGCGTCCGCACCCGGATCGCCGAGGCTGGGCGCGATCCCGAGAGCGTGCAGGTCCTGGCCGCGGTCAAGTACGTGCCGGTCGACGAGCTGGGGGTGCTGGCGGAGGCCGGCGTGACCTTGGTGGGGGAGAACCGGGCCCAGGACCTGGTGGCGAAGGCGGAGGCGTACCCCGGAGTGTTCACCTGGGACTTCATCGGCCACCTTCAGAGCCGCAAGGTCAAGCAGGTGCTGCCTTATGTCCGCTATGTCGAGACTGTGGCCAGCGAC
>DATIEI010000303.1:0-6764 GCA_035455845.1 Solirubrobacteraceae bacterium | reverse complement strand
GATCCACCAGTGAGTATCGAGCCCGTTGCGGTAGATCCCGGCCGCGATCGTGGCGCCGTGGGTGGTGACGCTCTGCGTGTAGGTGTTGCTCTGGGTCTGGTCGCCGCCCGGGATTGCCGGGCCGTCGATCCCGGGCGCGCCGGTGACCACAGACCCCGAGATCGATCCCACGCCGGTGGGTCCGTCGTAGCCGACGCCTGCGTTGCAGATGTAGGCGATCGAGGCGGCGCAGGCACCGGTCGAGCCGCTCAGCACGTCGTTGAGAGCCCCGGCATCGCCGTAGGCCCACTGCGGCGTGGTGCCGTCGACCCCGGTGATCGCGTAGTAGGCGGCGATCAGCGGGGCTGCCAGGCTGGTGCCGCCGAGCACGATCCAGTGGTTCTGGCTGTCGCCACTGTTGCTGTCGTAAACCTGGAGCCCGGTATCGGGATTGCCGTCGGCCGAGAGGTCGGCGTACGCGCGCCCGACGCAGCCTGCAGCCGGTTGGTAGGCGGGACGCTCGAAGTGGCGGTCGCAACCGGACCCGCCGCCGGTCAGGCCGTTGAACGACCACGCCGACTCACCGAACCCGCGGGCGCCAGGTGCCGCTGCGGCAGCCAGGCTGGTGCCGCCCGCCGCGGTCACGCCGGGGAGCGCGGCCGGGTAGTTGTTCTGGTCAGCGCCGGCATAGCCTTCGTCTCCCGTCGCTGCCACGGTGGCGACGCCGGGGAACGCCGGAATCCCCGTCGGAAGCCCCGCCGGGACGTCGCTTGCGGTGCCCCACCAGCTGGCCACGATCTGCTTGACGCCGGACGTCTTCGCCGCCCTGGCCATCGCGGCCTCCAGGTCGGTGAAGGCGTCGGACTTGGCCTCGACGAGGAGAATGTGGCAGGTGGGACAGATCGCCGACACGGCGTCGAGGTCGAGCGAGATCTCCTGCTCCCAGAGCTGGCTGGGCCCGGGTAGCGATGAGCTGCCGTCCTGGCCGACCTTCTGAAAACAGCCGGTATCCGATCCGCACGGAGGCAGGCCGTAGGCCGAGCGGTAGGTGGCGAGGTCGCCCTCGGCATTCGGGTCGTCGAAGGCGTCGACGATCGCCACGGTGTCGTTCGAGGCGTCTTTCTGTGCCAGGTACGCCAGGTCGTAGGCCTGCTGGAGGTAGCCGGGGGTGCCTGGGTCGGGCGCAGACGCTCCGGCCGGCTCCGCCGCGGCGACACCGCGCGTCGACGCGGGCCTTACCCGGCCGAGCGCGCTGTAGGGCGAGACATGCGGGCGCACGAGCGAGCCGTTCGAGCGCAGCACGAGCGCCTGCGCGCCGCACATGACGTGACCGGCCGTGGCGCGCGGGCAGACGGGCCGCGAGCTCACCTGTGCCGGAGACAGGCCGGTGATCTGCTGGAGGGCGCGCGACAGCGTCTGGGCGCTCGGCGCCCGGGTCGGCAGCCCGGTTCGCGTCCGGCCGTGGCGGCCGGAGAGAGGGCGACCGGAGAGAGGGCGACCGGAGAGAGGACGACCGGAGAGAGCAACGGCGGTCGCGGGCGGCCGGGGCCCGGCCGACGGGCGAGAACTCGACGCGGCGGGACCGCTCGCGGTCGCGGACAGCCGGCGCTGAGACACCGGCGCCAGCACCGGTGCGATCGCGTGAACCTGCCCGACCGCGCGGGCCGGCTGTGCGTCCGATCCGGCGGAATGCCCCGCATAGGCGACACCGGCGAGGAGAATCAGGCCAAGCGAGCCCGCGAGCAGGCGAGCATGACGACGGAGCCACTGATTCATGCGCTAACGGCTGGACGGTTATTCGATGGGGCGGCCCGCCGGAAGCGCTGACCAAGCGCGAAGGTCACGGTCTTCCCTATCGGCCGGTCCGCCGGATTCTCAAGCCCGGCGGCGCAGCGTGGTCAGAACCCCGACAGGCCCGGTTGTGCCGGGTCATCCATCGAGCAGCTTACCGACCGCCTGCTGAACCGCCTGCGGGGTGACCGTGAGCGCATCGCCCACGCCGGGGACCACCTGGCCGCCGGTCGGCTTGAGGATGTCGACCGGGGCCGAGCCGCCCATCTCCGAGGCCACGGCCATGCCGAGCATCGTGAAGCCGCCCATGTCGGTGCGGACCGCTTGGGGTGCATCCCAGGCGGCCCAGGGGAGGTGGAAGAACGTGTGTGCGGATACGACCTGGCCCTTGATCGCGTTGAGGATCTGCTGCTGGTAGCCCTCGCGCGTCAGGTCGTTGCTGGACGGATTGCAGGCATTCTCGCGGGTCCGGGCCAGGGTCAGGGCCTGGATGCCGCTTAAGTGGTGGACGCCCGGGTGCAGATTCAGCGTGAAGCCGCCGTTCTTGGCCCCGCCGCTGATGTTCGAGCAGATCCGGCCGGTCTTCACGTTGACGCCGCCGATCGCGTCGATGAACTTGGGGAAGTTCGCGAAGTTGATGATGATCACGTGGTTGATCTTGAGGCCGGTGAGCTGGTCGACCGTCTTGATGGTCAGCGCCGGGCCCCCGAACGCATACGCGGCGTTGATCTTGTTCTGACCGTGGCCGGGGATCTGGACCAGGGTGTCGCGCGGGATCGACAGCCGCCGGGAGGTCCCGCCGCCGAGCCGCCACAGCATCAGCGTGTCCGAGCGGCTGCCGGCATCGTTCGTGTTGGCCCCGCCCTCGTGGGTGCCGGACGGTCGCTGATCGGTTCCGATGACCAGGATGGTGTCGGTCCCGGTGATCATGTTCGAGCCCGAGGCGAGCGCCGCCTCGGCGTCCGACGGTACGCCGCCGGACTGGGTTGAAGCGCTGATCAGGAACACGATGAACGAGAGCAAGAGCCACGCCACAAGCAGGGCCAGCAGGCCCAGGATCACCCGCTTCGGGGTGATGCGCCGCCGCGGTCCCTCGCGTCCGCCGCCGCGATAGGTGCGGTATTCGCGCTGAACGCCGAGGTCGTCCTCCTCGCCGCGCAGGCGCGCTTTCAGGCCCTTGGGTCCCGAGCGATAGAGCTTGTAGGGGGGTGGTTCGAGGTCGCTGGGCATGTACCCATATAGTGACGGCATGCCGGGCCGGCGAGTCATCGGCGTCGACATGGGTGGTTCGAAGCTGCTCGCCGGCGCGGTCGATTCGGACCTCTCGGTCCATCACCGCGCCCACCGCAACCTCAACCGCTTCAACCAGTCCTACCTGCTCGATGTGGTTGTCGACGCGGTCGATGAGGTGCGCGGCGGAGCGGGCGGCGACGCCGACGCGATCGGCTTCGGGATCCCGGCTCTGATCGACCAGCGTAGCGGCACGGCGGTCGTCGCCGTCAACCTGACGCTGCACGACATCCGGTTCGGGGACGTGATGACCGAACGGCTCGGGCTCCCCGTGTTCGTCGACAACGACGCGAACTGCGCCGCGCTGGCCGAGCACCGTGCGGGTGCGGCGCAGGGCTGCAGCGAGGCCGTGGTGCTGACGATCGGGAGCGGCATCGGCGGCGGCCTCATCCTCCGCGGGGAGCCCTACCGGGGCTCTGTCGGGGCCGGTGCCGAGCTCGGGCACACCGTGATCGACATGAACGGCCCTCCCTGTCAGGGAAATTGCCCCAACCACGGGTGCATCGAATCTCTGGCGTCCGGGACCGCGCTGGCCCGAGAGGCGCTTCGGATCGGCCGGGAGCGGCCGGAGTCCGGACTCGGCAAGGCCCTGGCTGAGGGACGTGAGCTCGTCGGACCTCTGGTCACCGAACTGGCCCACGACGGGGACGCGGCCGCGATCGAGGCGATCGAGCTGATCGGCACCCGGCTCGGGGTGGCGATCGCCAGCTTCGTGAACATCTTCAATCCCGAGGTCGTGGTGATCGGCGGAGGAGTGATGGGAGCCGGCGAGCTGTTGTTGTCCGCCGCTCGGGCCGAGGTGCGCGCCCGCGCCCTGCCTCCCTCGCGGGACATTGTGGAGATCGTGCCCGCGGCGTTCGGGGTCGAGGCGGGGATGATCGGCGCCGCGGCGCTTGCCTTCGACGGACTGGCGCAGCGAGCGTGAGCACCGGCCGTCTGATCGTCTGTCCGACGCCGATCGGCAACCTCGAGGACGTCACGCTGCGCGTGCTGGCCGCCCTGCGGGAGGCCGACATCGTGGCCTGCGAGGACACCCGGCGCTCCCGGGTGCTGCTCGAGCGCTACGGCGTGGGGGGCAGGTTGGTCAGCTATCACGAGCACAACGAGCGCCAGCGCTCCGGCGAGCTGGTCGCGAAGATGCGCGAGGGCGCGGTGGTGGCGCTGGTCTCGGACGCCGGCACGCCGCTGGTGTCAGATCCCGGTTTCGTGCTCGTGCAGGCCTGCGTGGCGGCGGGGCTGGCCGTCGAGGTCCTGCCGGGACCGTCGGCCGCGCTCGCGGCGCTCGTGGCCAGCGCACTGCCCGCCGACCGTTGGCGGTTCGTCGGCTTCCTGCCTCGCAAGAAGGGCGAGTTGCAGGCCGCATTCGGCGGACCGGAGACCGTCGTGGCGTTCGAATCCCCGCGCCGGGTCGCCACGTCGCTGCAGGTCCTGGCCGGCCTCGACCCCGGCCGGCCGGTCGCGGTGTGCCGCGAGCTGACCAAGCTGCACGAGGAGGTGGTGCGCGGCACCGCGGCCGAACTCGCGGCGCGGTATGCCGAGCAGCCGCCCAAGGGCGAGGTGGCGCTGGTGGTGGGCGGCGCGCAGTCGGTGGCCGACGAGACCGGGCCGGCGCTGGAGGCGCTGAAGCGTCTGGTCGACGCGGGCGCCAAGCCACGCCCGGCCGCTTCGGTGGTGAGCGAGCTGACCGGCGTGCCCGCCAACCGGCTGTACCGGGCGCTCACCGCGGGCGACGACTAGCCGTCTCGGCGTGTGTAGGACGCCAGCGCGGCGTCGAGTCGAGCCTCCTCCGCCGCCGTGACCGGCGCGAGGCGCGGAACATCGCGCCGGCGCCGGCGCACGGAGAGCAGCACGCCGCCGATGCCCAGCGCCGCGGCGGCGATGGCGATGCCGGGCACCAGCCATGCGGTGATCGCGAAGCCGTGCGCCGGCGGTGTGGCCAGGATGCTGGGGCCGTATTCGGCGACCATCGCCGCCTCGATCTGCGTGGGGCTCTCGCATCGCGCAACGAGGCGGCTAATCAGGGCGCGCTCGCGGTCGGCCTCGAGCGAGTTGGCCAGCGCGAGCGGAACGCCGCACACCTGGCACATGATCTTGCTCTCCATCGCGACCTCAGTCGTGCGCGGGCAGCCGGCCGCGGCCAGCGCCGGCGCCGTGAAGCCGGACAGCGAGATCCATGCGGCCAGCAGGATGATCGGGGTCCGTCTCACGTCCGGTTCCCGAGCAGGGGCAGGACCGTCGTGCGCATGAACGCGTCGGTGACCGGACCGCGCGCCACGGCCGCCACCCGCCCCGCGCGGTCGACGACGAACGACTCGGGAAAGCCCGTGACGCCGAAGCGGGCTTTGACCACACCGCTCGGGTCGCGGAGCATGGGATAGGTCAGGTGGAGCTGGCGGATGAACGACCGCGCGTCGGAGCTCGTGTCGAACGTGTCGATCCCGACCACGCTCCCGCCCCGCGCCGCGATCCGACGCGACCAACGCTCGAGCAGCGGCGCCTCGGCGCGGCATGGCTCACACCACGAGGCCCACAGGTTCAGTACCACGACCCGGCCGCGGAACGCGCGCAGCGTGTACGTGCGGCCGGTCGTAAGCGACGGCAGGCGGACACTCGGAGCCAGAGCCCGCCGCCCCTGCGCGATCGCCTGGTCGAGCCCGCGGCTCGGATGGTTGGCCGCGAGGCCGAGACCCAGCAGCACGAGAACTCCGGTGGTGGCCAGCAGCACGAGCCAGCCTCGCAATCCGGGGCGGCGTCTCACCGCCGCCTACCGTTCGTCTTCGTGGCGTCGACCTGCCGGATCACCTCGACGGCCTCGGAGCGCAGCGTCTCGTTCAGTGTGCGGTAGTCCTCAGGCGAGAGCTTGCCGATGCGGTAGTCGAGCTCGAGGTCGTGCAGCTCGCCGAGCTTCGCGTCGCGCGCGAGCTCGAGTGCGACGGCCGGCTCAGCGCTGCTCTGGCCCCGCGCACGTCCAGCGCGCAGGGGCCAGAACAGAGCCGCGGCCACCGCCACGAGCAGGAGCACGACCGCGAGCAGGCCGACGCTCACGCGCTCACCGTCACCCGGTCTCGCCGACCCGCGGCCACGGACGTTCGGCGGCGGGTGGCGACCGCGGATCGCCCTCGGCGCGCGAGCCCGCCCGGTGAGAGCGCCAGCAACCCGCCCAAGCCGGCGATCAACCCGCCGAGCCAGATCCACTCGACCAGCGGCGAGACGATGAAGCGGAACGTTGCCGGCGGAGGTGACTTCACGTAGCGCGCGGCGATCACCGACAGGAGCACCAACTGACTCGCCCCGCCCGCGCGCGGGAACCGCTGGTCGATGCCGCTGATCGCCGACTGGAAGGAAACGAGATTCGGGTCGACCGAGGTCCAGATGTCGCGGCGGACCCCGGCCTTCAGCCCGATCGCACTCTCGGCGTTGCCGTCGAAGTAGCTTGCGATCGGGCCAAGCCCGGCGTTGATGATCGGGTAGTAGCCCATCGCCGGGGAGAGCGTGCTCACGTGGTGGCCGCCTCGGCTCACGTCGAGCACCGCGCCGAGGGCGACCTTCTGCGGGGAGACCGAGGCGGTCGGGCGGACGTAGCGCAGCCGGTAGCCGGCCACGGTGGCGGCGTGCCCGGGAGTGAGCTGGACCTCGCTGATGTGCTGGAACGCCGACGACGCGGCGATCCCGATGAACAGCACCGCCATCCCGATGTGCACGAG
>DATIEI010000302.1:0-15537 GCA_035455845.1 Solirubrobacteraceae bacterium | reverse complement strand
GCCACTCGTCAACTCCCGCAACTAATTCTCCGGCGCACCCCCTGAGCACCGCACACCGGCGCCACCGGCTAACGTTCCGCGCCCCATGGATCTGAAGCACAAGAGCCGCGCCCTCACCGACGGCCCCGAGCGCGCCGCCGCCCGCGCCCAGCTGAAGGGCATCGGCTACGACGACGAAGCGCTCTCGAAGCCCCTGATCGGCGTCGCCAACACCTGGGTCGAGACGATGCCGTGCAACTTCCACCTGCGCGCGCTGGGGGCGAAGATCAAGGAGGGAATCCGCGAGGCCGGCGGCACCCCGATGGAGTTCAACACGATCGCGATCTCCGACGGGATCACGATGGGCACCGAAGGGATGAAGGCGTCGCTGGTCAGCCGGGAGGTGATCGCGGACTCGATCGAGCTGGTCGCCTCGGCGCATGCGTTCGACGCGGTGATCGCGATCAGCGCCTGCGACAAGACGATCCCCGGCACGGTGATGGCCCTGTGCCGATTGAACGTGCCGAGCGTGATGCTGTACGGGGGCTCGATCTATCCCGGTCAGTACAACGGGCAGCGGATCACGATCCAGGAGGTATTCGAGGCGATCGGCGCGCACGCCGCCGGCCGGATCACCGACGACGAACTGACCGCGATCGAGGAGGCTGCGTCGCCCGGCTCCGGGGCATGCGGAGGCCAGTTCACCGCGAACACGATGGCGATGGCGTTCCAGGTGCTCGGGATCTCGCCGTTCTCCTCGGGGGTACCGGCCGAGGACCCGCACAAGGTCGAGGTGGCCAAAGACGCGGGCAGGCTCGTGATGGACGTGCTCAGGCGGGGGCAGCGGCCGAGCGACATCATCACCCGCGAGGCGCTCGAAAACGGGATCGCCGCGATCGCGTGCAGCGGCGGCTCGACCAACGGCGTCCTGCACCTCCTCGCCGTGGCCTCCGAGATGGGCATCGACCTGGACATCGACGACTTCGACCGGATCAGCGAGCGCACGCCGCTGCTGTGCGACCTCAAACCGAGCGGACGATTCGTCGCCCCGGATCTGTACGCGGCCGGCGGGATACCGGTCGTGTTGAAGCGGCTCAAGGAAGCCGGGGTCCTCAACGAGAACGCCCAGACCGTGACGGGCAAGACCGTCGGCCAGCATGCCGACGAGGCCACCGAACAGGAGGGCCAGGAAGTGGTGCGCCCGTTGAGCAACCCGCTCAAGGACACCGGGGGCCTCGTCATCCTCAAGGGCAACCTCGCACCCGAGGGCTGCGTGGTCAAGGTCGCCGGCTACGAGCGGCGCAGGCAAACCGGGCCGGCGCGGGTGTTCGAGTCCGAGGAGGACGCGATGGCCGCCGTCCGCACCCAGGGGATCAAGCCCGGCGACGTCGTGGTGATCCGCAACGAGGGCCCGGCCGGCGGACCCGGCATGCGCGAGATGCTCGCGGTCACCGCGGCGCTGGTCGGAGAGGGACTCGGCGAGGATGTCGCCTTGCTCACCGATGGCCGCTTCTCGGGCGCCACGCGCGGGCTGATGGCCGGCCACGTCGCGCCCGAGTCGGTCCGTGGCGGGCCGATCGGGATCGTCCGTGACGGCGATGAGATCACCCTCGACGTCGACGCCCGCCGCCTGGACGTCAAGCTATCCGCCGAGGAGATTGCGGCCCGGCTGAAGGACTACCGTCCACCCGAGCGCCCGGCCCCGGCCGCCGCGCTGGCCAAGTACGCCAAGCTCGTCTCGAGCGCCTCGCTCGGCGCGATCACGCGCTGAGCAGGCAAATATGCGCCGGGAACTGGTGCGTCGTCCCGCACCGACCGGGCAACGTCCATGGCGCCGCGTGGAACTGAAACGGACATTGCATTTCAGTGAATCCGCGCTCGAGTGCGGGGTTGCCGCATCGAGGACCGCTACGATTGGGCTCGAGCAGAAGGGGTGATTACCGCTGGCCCGAGTCTCCTATTTACGCCCTGAGCGCAGCCCGGCAAGGCCGAGCCGTCGCCCAGGGCGCACTGCGCCGTTGCCTCCGCGCCGCGCCCGGCGCCGGTGGCCGTATGTGGTCGGCGGGCTCCTGCTGCTCGGGATTGCCGCTGTGGTGGCGGTCGGCGTGGCGCTCAAGACATCCAAGCCCAGCCTGACCTCTGATCCGGTGGCGCTGGCCAAAATCTCGCTGCCGCTCGGCGGGGCGAAGATCGAGAGCGTGAGCGCGGTCACCGGACCGGCCAACGACCAGGTGCCGGTGCACCGCACGGGCAGCCAGATCTGGCCGAGCAAGAAGATCCCGGCCGGCGAGACGCTGACCATCGACTTGGTGGTCAAGCGGCCGGGCTGGAACGCGTGGCTGACCGGCAAGACGCAGCGCCTGGAGGTCAAGGTCACCGCACCGCGCGCCCACCTGAAAAACCACTTCCTGACCGTGCGCTCCGGGCAGCCGCTTCAGCTCAAGTTCGCTCAGCCGGTCGCCACCTTCTCATCGGGTTCCTCGCCGACCAGCCTCCACCGTCAGACCTTCGGCACGCCGCAGTCCGAGGTCACGCTCGCGCGCAGCGCGCCGGCGGGCACGATCTGGGTGGCCGCGGCGCCCCGCGCCTGGGAGACCTCGAAGGCCGCGTTGGTCAGCTGGTTCCCCGGCGGCGCGGGCTCCAGCGCGCTGGCCACTCCGTCGCCCGGATCGACGATCAAGGCCAACACGCCGATCACGCTGACCTTCTCCAAGCCCTATAAGAAGGCGCTCGGCGGCTCCATGCCGCAGATCAGCCCGACCACGGCGGGCAGCTGGCGCGCGGTCAACGCCCGCACGCTCCAGTTCCGCCCCGAGGGCTACGGGTACGGCCTCGGCGCCAACGTCTACGTCGGTCTGCCCAAGGGCGTCAATCTGGTCGGCGCGAAGCCCATCGGCGACCCGAGGTGGGGTCCCTGGAAGGTGCCGCGTGGCTCGACGACCCGCCTGCAGCAGCTGTTGGCCGTTCTCGGCTATCTCCCGCTGCGCTTCACCTACTCCGGTTCCTCGCCGGGACACACGATCGCCGGTCAGGAGGCCGCGGCGGTCAAACCGCCCGCCGGCACGTTCGACTGGCGCTATCCGAACACGCCGAGCGCGCTCAGGAACATGTGGGCCCCCGGGACGTTCGGCGAGATGACCAAGGGCGCGATCATGGCCTTCCAGAACAGCAACGGCCTCGCCGCCGACGGGGACCCGGGTCCGCAAGTCTGGAAGGCGCTGATCGACGCCGCCGTGCACGATCAGCACAACACGTTCGGCTACACGTTCGTGCAGGTCAGCGAGGGCAGCCCCGAGAGCCAGTCCACCTGGCACAACGGCAAGGTGGTCGTGTCCGGGCCCGTCAACACCGGGATTCCTGCGGCGCCGACTGCCAAGGGCGTGTTCGCCGTGTTCGAGCACGCGCCGTCGGTGACGATGAGTGGCACCAACCCTGACGGAAGCCACTACAACGACCCCGGCGTACCGTGGGTGAGCTACTTCAATGGCGGCGACGCGCTGCACGGCTTCCTGCGGGCGTCCTACGGAAGCGCCCAGAGCCTCGGCTGCGTCGAGATGCCGTACGACGAGGCCCACAACGTGTACCAGTACACGCCGATCGGCACGCTGGTCTCCGTCAGCTGATCCGCACCTGAGCGACGCGCCGAGCAGGCCCGCCGCGCCGCGCGGCGAATATCGTGCCTCGATGTCAGCAGCGCCCGTACAAGCCTGGGACGCGGCCCTCACGGCGTTTGACGACGATCTGCGCCGCCGGGCCGTGGCCGACAAGACGCGGACCGCGTATGCGAGCGACGCGGCTCACTTCGCGGCCTGGGCGGTGCAGCGCGGAGCCGACCCGGCCAATATCGATGTCCGGACGCTCCGCCGCTACGCCGCCGGGCTGGCCGAGCGCGGCATCGCCCCGGCCACCATCGCCCGCCGGCTGGCTGCGCTGCGCGGGCTGTTCCGGACTCAGATCGAGGCCGGCGGCCGGATCGACAATCCGGCCGAGCTCCTGAGCTCGCCCAAGCGCCCCCAGCGCCTGCCGCACGTGCTGAAGAGCACCGAGGTGGTCGCGCTGCTGGACTCGATTCCGGCCGGCACGCCGCTCGAGCTGCGCGACCGGGCCCTGTTCGAGCTGGCCTACGCCTGCGGTCTGCGCGCCGAGGAGCTCGTCTCGCTCGACCTCGAGTCGCTCGACTTCGACGCCGAGTCGGTCCGGGTCGAGGGCAAGGGGGGGAAGACCCGGCTGGTTCCGCTCGGCGAGCACGCCCGGCAGGCGCTCGAGCGCTACCTGGCCCGAGCCCGGCCGCTTCTGCAGGCCGCCGAGGGCGATCCCGCACTATTCCTATCGAAGTCTGGCCGCCGGCTGTCCACCTCCGATGTCCGCCGGCGGCTGAGCGTTTGGGTCACAGCCGCCGCGGCGCGGGCTCCGGGGCTCTCCCGCGCCCATCCGCACGCCCTGCGCCACTCGTTCGCCACGCACCTGCTGGACGGCGGCGCGGACCTCAGGGCGATCCAGGAACTCCTTGGTCATGCGACTATTTCGACCACTCAGGTTTACACTCGCGTCGAGTCGGCCCGCCTAAGGTCCATGTATTCGCGCGCCCATCCCCGCGCTTGAGGCGCGGACTAATAACGTCTGGGGCACATTGGAGACGAACGTCAAAGCGATCGAGCTACAAGATCTGTGGAGGCGGTTCAAGGCGACCGGCGACGAACGGGCGCGCGAACGGCTGGTCGTCGCCTACTCGCCGCTGGTCAAGTACGTAGCCGGCCGGATGAGCTCGGGCCTGCCGGCCCACGTCGAGGAATCGGACCTGATCTCCTACGGCCTGGGCGGTCTGATCTCCGCCATCGAGCGCTTCGACCTGAGCCGGGAGATCAAGTTCGAGACCTACGCGATCACCCGGATCCGCGGCGCGATCATCGACGAGCTGCGCACGCTCGACTGGGTGCCGCGCTCGGTTCGCGCCCGGGCTCGGGAGATCGAGCGGGCCAACATGAAGCTCGAGGCCCGCTTCCAGCGCGCCCCCACCGACGAGGAGATGGCCACCGAGCTGGACGTCTCGGTCGAGGACTTCCAGGAGGCCCTGCTCCAGATCTCGAACTCGACGATCGTCGCCCTGGACGAGCTCTGGAGCGTGTCGGATTCGACTGGGGACGCGATCTCGCTGCTCGACACGCTCCCCGACCGCGGCGCCCCCGATCCCGAGCAGCTCATGGACCAGTCCGAGCTGCGCGACCGGATCGCCGACGCGATCGCCGCCCTGCCCGAGCGCGAGAAGCTGGTGATCGCCCTCTACTACTACGAGAACCTGACCCTGCGGGAGATCGGCGAGGTGCTCGGGGTCACCGAGTCCCGCGTCTCCCAGCTGCACACCAAGGCCGTGCTGCGCCTGCGCGGCAAGCTGGCCGGCGAGCTCGACTGACCCGCGGCGCTGCCCGCCGCCCGCGGGCGCCCCCGTACGCCCGGCACCGCGACCGGCGCACCCTGGTGGCGCGGCGCGCGCCGGGAACGGATGCTCGACGCATCCCGCCCCATGGACGCCGAGCGCAGCGAGGCCGGGAAATCCGGCGTCGGGCGGGTTTGGCGCTTGTGACGTTGTCGCGCCGGATTCCCTTAGGGAATCCGCTTCGTGACCGTCGCGGGCACGTACCGCGCCGAGGCGGATTCCCCGATATCTTCGTGTCCACAGGTCACTCGAGGAGAGGAGCACGGCATGCACAAGCCCGCGGACCGCATCCGCAACGTGGCGCTCGTCGGCCACCGCGGTAGTGGAAAGACCTCGCTGCACGAGGCGCTGCTGTTCCAGGCCGGGACGATCAACCGCATGGGCACCGTGGTGGACGGGACTACGGTCTCGGACAGCGATCCCGACGAGAAGGCGCGCCAGATGTCGATCACGGCCGCCATGTCGACCTTCGAGTGGCAGGACAGGAAGGTCAACCTGATCGACACGCCCGGCGACTCGAGCTTCATCGCCGACGCGCTCGGGGCCCTGCGGGTATGCGAGTCCGCGATCTTCGTGATCAACGGCGTGATGGGGGTCGAGGTCCACGCCAACCGCCTGTGGCAGCGCGCCGCCGAGCTCGACCTGGCCCGGCTGATCTTCGTCAACATGCTCGACCGGGAGCGAGCCGACTTCTTCCGCACGCTCGAGTCGCTCAAGTCCGCCTTCGGCCAGCACGTGGTGGCCACCGAGATCCCGATCGGCTCAGAGCACGAGATCCGGGGCGTGATCGACCTGGTCGACATGAAGGCCTACGAGTACGACGGCACCGCGCGTGAGAACTGCAAGGAGATCCCGATCCCCGACGAGCTGGCCGAGCAGGCGCAGGAGTACCGCGAGAAGCTGATGGACGAGGTGGCCGAGAACTCCGATGCGCTGATGGAGCGCTACCTGGAGGGCGAGGAGATCTCGCACCAGGAGATCGTCACCGCGCTCAAGGACGGCACCAACCACGGCGCGATGTTCCCGGTCACCTGCGGCGTGGCCACCCGGAACCTGGCCGTCAACCGACTCCTCGACGCGATCGTCGACGACCTGCCTTCGCCGGTCAAGCACGGCGGCCTGGAGGTGGGAGAGGTCACGCTCGAGCCGGCCGAGGACAAGGAGATGTTCGCCTACGTGTTCAAGACCCGCGCCGACCCGTTCGCCGGGCGCATCAACCTGTTCCGGGTCTACCAGGGCGAGGTCAAGCAGGACTCGCAGGTGCTGAACACCCGCACCCACACCAAGGAGAGAATCGGCACGCTGCTCACCTTCGAGGGCTCGGGCACCGGGCACCCGACCGAGTTCGGCCCCGGCGACATCGGCGCGGTGGCCAAGCTCAAGGAGACCAAGGCCGGCGACTGGCTGGCCGCGCGCGACGAGCCGATCGAGATGCCGAGCATCAAGCTGCCCGCGCCGGTCATGGCCTTCGCCGTCGAGCCCAAGAGCAAGGGCGACGAGGAGAAGGTGTTCACCGCGCTGCGCCGCCTCCAGGAGGAGGACCCGACGATCGACCTGCACCGCGACGAGCAGACCGGCGAGCAGATCGTCGCCGGGCTCTCTCAGGTCCACGTCGAGGTGATCGTCGAGCGGTTGAAGTCACGCTTCGGGGCCGAGGTGATCCTCAACCCGCCCCACGTGCCCTACCAGGAGACGATCCGCAAGCCGGCCAAGGCCCACGGGCGCCACAAGAAGCAGACCGGCGGGCGGGGTCAGTTCGGCGACTGCCACATCGAAATCGAGCCGACCGCCCCGGGCGAGGGCTTCGAGTTCGTCAACGCGATCAAGGGTGGGGTGATCCCGACCGGATTCATCCCGGCGGTCGAGAAGGGCGTGGTCGAGGCCATGCAGGAGGGGGTGGTGGCCGGCTATCCGGTCAAGGACGTGCGGGTGCGCCTGTACGACGGCTCCTACCACACGGTCGACTCGTCCGAGATGGCGTTCAAGGTGGCCGGCTCGCTGGCCATGAAGCAGGCGATGGAGCAGGCCGGTCCGGTGCTGCTCGAGCCGATCATGCTGGTCACCGTGTCCGCGCCAGAGGACGCCGTGGGCGACGTGATCGGCGATCTGAACTCCCGGCGGGGCCGTCCGCTCGGCATGGAGCCCGTGGGCGCCGGCATGACCGAGGTCAAGTGCGAGGTGCCGATGGCCGAGATGCTCTCCTACGCGCCGGACCTGCGCTCGATCACCGGCGGGCAGGGCGAGTTCACGATGGAGTTCCTCCGCTATGAGGAAGTGCCGGGACACCTGGCCGGCAAGGTGGTCGAGGAGGCTCGGGCCGAGAAGGAAGCGGTGAAGGCGTAAGAGCCTGTCTCCGGACCCGCCGCACGCGTCTGGCGGCGACACGCCGGACCCTGAGACAGACTCCGCCCCGTCCGATACAGTCGCTCGGCGTGGCAACCAAGGACATCAGGCCGTCGACGGCCATCACTGTCTGCGATGTGTGCGGCCGGACCCTCCTGCGCGGCGAGCACGCCGAGGTCTATCTGGACGGCGGGGCGCGGCGCTCGGTGTGCGAGCTGTGCAAGTCCCGCGCCCTGCACGAGGGGTGGGTCAGGGAGGGCACCATGCCCACCTACGACGCGGGCGAGACCACCTCGAACCGGCGCGGGTCGCTGCTGGGCCGCCTGCGCCGGCGGCGGGAGCCTCCGCGACGCGCCGATTCGGAGGTGGAGCCGGAGCCGCTGCCAGCCGCTGAGTCGCCGGGCGCGCCGGCCGAAGAACCCGCTCCACCGCCCAGGGCGCCGCGCAAGCGCACTCGCGAGCCCGGCCGGGAGCCTCGGCACGTCCGGGCCGTTCCGATGGGCGCCGGGCAGAAGATCGCGTCGGCGATCGAGGTGTTCAACAACTCCGAGCACCGGCGGACGGTGGCCGGGGTGGCGCGATCGCTCGGCGCGCCGATCGTCTCCATACACCCGAATGTGGACCATTCAAGCCGGGTGGACATCGTGGCCGCCTGGGAGCTCTGCTGGTATCGCTACGAGGTGGATCTATCCGACGACGTCCCGCTCGTGCGGGAGGCCGGGCGGGGCTATGAGCTGGACGAGTTGAGCCCCCACGAACGCGAGTCCAACGCGTCCTACGACGAGCATGGGGCTCTCGGGGTCCCCTAAGGGGGCCGGATTCCGGAGCATGGACAAAGGTTCGATGGTGGACCTCGCCAACCGTCTCTAACCTCTTTTTCGTGATCTACTGCGTCGTACCAGAGGAGCTGGCCGACGAATTGCTCCCGCGGCTCGAGAGCTATTACGCAGACGACCCCAACGTCGAGGTGATCGTCGACCGCCGTAAGACCTCTCGGCGGGGTCACGGCTCGGCGGGCGGAGGCAACCGCGAGGTTCGCGATCGGCGCCGTCCGCGGGTCACCGGCGAGCTCCCGCAGCTGGCCACGGATTGACCCTGAGAGCACTAAGCCCGCCCGCCTCGTGAAGGTCGTCCTCCACGTCGACGGCGGCGCGCGAGGTAACCCGGGGCCGGCGGCGATCGGCGTGGTCGTCTCGAGTCCCGACGGCGAGGTCCTGGACGAGGTGGCCGAGACGATCGGAGTGGCCACCAACAACGTGGCCGAGTACCGGGCGCTGCTGCGGGGCCTCGACCGGGCGCATGCCCTGGGGGCCACCGAGGTCGAGATCATCAACGACTCGGAGTTGGTCGCCAAGCAGCTGACCGGGGCCTACAAGGTCAAGCACCCCGCGATGAAGCCGCTCCATGCCGAGGCGATCGCGGCCCTGGGCCGGCTCGACGCCTGGCGGGTGCGCAGCGTGCCCCGGGCCCAGAACGCCCGGGCCGACGAGCTGGTCAACCAGGCCCTGGACGGCGCCGAGTGACCCCGCTGTAAGCTACCGGTTTCCGGTAAAACGAGCCAGCGGTCAACCCGGCCACCGGCTCGCTCTCGAATCCGCGGCGGCTCACGTTCACGATCGTGTCGTAGGACGTCGCCACATGACGCTGCGCGGGTTGGCACACCGGTTTTCGGTAAGAGAGGGGCGGGGTAAGCGACACCGCGTGAGCAGCGTCGCAACAGACCCGGCTCGGCGGCTCATCGAGTACCGGACCGGCCATCCGGTGATCAGCCTTTATCTGGACCTCGATCCCGAGCGGTTCGCCACCGCGCCGGCGCGTTCGGCTCAGATCCGCTCGCTGATCGACCGGGCCGCCCGCGAGCTCGATGCCTCGGGCGGCCTCAGCCACGACGAGCGGGTCGCGCTGAGAGGCGACCTGCAGCGCGTCGAGAGCTACCTGAGCTCGCGTGAGCCGCCCTTCCAGGGCGCCGGCGCGCTCGGCGTGTTCTGCTCCGGACAGGACGACCTGTTCGAGGTGATCCAGCTCTCGCGGCCCACCCCCGGCCGCGTGATCATCGGGCGCTCGCCCTACGTGGAGCCGCTGGTCACCGCCCTGCAGCGACGCCGCTGGCTGGTCGCGCTGGTCAGCCGCCGCGCCGGACGGGTGCTGGCCGGGCCGGTCGACCGGCTCCAGGAACACGCCAACTTCGACGAATACGTGCACGGGCAGCACGACCAGGGCGGCTGGTCGCAGGCCCGCTACGAGCGCAGCATCGAGAAGGACACCGACGATCACCTGCGGCGGGTGGCCGAGGGCGTCAATCAGCGCTTCCGCGAGGAGCGCTTCCACCGAGTCGCGCTGGGCGGTCCGGTGGAGATCGTCCCCCGGCTGGAGGCGCATCTGTCGGCCGAGGTCAAGCCCTGCCTGGCCTCCGGCCGGGTCGAGGTGGACCTCTCCAGCGCGGGCGACGACGAGATCCGCGACGCGCTGGCCACGATCGTGCTCGACGACGAAAAGCAGTGCGAGCGCGAGGCCCTGGACCGGCTGGCGGCCGGCGTGGGCAGCGGCGGGCGCGGGGTCGGCGGGCCCGAGGACACGCTCGAGGCCCTCAACGAGCGCCGCGTGCAGACGCTCTTGCTCGAGCCCGGCTTTGATCGGCGAGGCACCCGGTGCCAGTCCTGCGGCCTGCTGATGCTCGAGGAGTCCGGCGGCGGTAGCTGCCCGGCCGACGGCGGCTCGCTCGAGGAGCTCGAGCACGTCCGCGAGGCGGCCATCGAGGCCTCCCTGGCCCAGGGCGGCGATGTGATGGTCGTGCGCCACCACCCCGATCTGGGTCCGTTCCAGGGCATCGGGGCGATTCTGCGCTTCTAGCGAAAACGGACCAGCCGGATGCTGGCCCGGTTGGGGGCGCCTTCCCGCTACCCTCTTCGCCGTGGACGATCCCCTGACCGAGCTGAGTGCCCGGCTCGAGGAGGTGGCGCAGCGGCTGCGTGCCCCCGAACTCGAGGTGGACTCGGCGCTGGCCCTGATCGAGGAGTGCTCGCGGCTCGCCGGCGAGGCAAGCTCTCAAGTCGACCAGCGGATGCGGGCGGCCCTCGAGCCGCTGCCGGATTTGCCCGGCCAGCTGCCGCTGCCGGCCGCGTAGTGGTCCCGACGGCGAGCGAGCAAGACCGGGTGCCGGCATCGGCCCCAGCTCACCCCTACCCGGAGCACCTGCGCGTCGCGGTCGAGGACTACCTCACCTCGCTGCGCTTCGACGTCGACCCCGAGTCGACCGGCCTGGAAGAGGCCATGCGCTACTCGCTACTCGCCGGGGGCAAGCGGATCCGGCCCGTCCTGGCGCTTGCCACCGCGACCGCGATCGGCCGCGAGCCGAAATCGGTCCTACCGCTGGGCGCCGCGATCGAACTGATCCACACCTACTCGCTGATCCACGATGACCTGCCCGCGATGGACGACGACGACCTGCGCCGCGGACGCCCCACCTGCCACCGGGCCTTCGGCGAGGATGTGGCGATCCTGGCCGGCGACGGCCTGTACGCGGAGGCGTTCGTGCTGCTCCTGTCGCGCCAGGATGGGCCAGCTGACCGGTTGCTGGACGCCGCCCGTGCGCTGGCCCGCGCCACCGGCGCGCAGGGGATGGTGGCCGGCCAGTACATCGACGTGGCCGGGACCGCCCTGCCCGGACCGGACGGCCTGCGCCGGCTGCACGAGCTCAAGACCGGCCGCCTGATCGCGGCGAGCGTCGAATGCGTGCTGCTACTGGCAGGCACGCACGAAGATGAGAAACATGACACCTTCATCGGCTTTGCCCGCGAGCTCGGGGTACTTTTCCAAATTGTGGACGACATCCTCGATGTCACCGGCTCCCCGGAGACGCTTGGCAAGCAGCAGGGGTCGGACGAGCGGCTCGGCAAGCGGACATACGTGACGGAGTTCGGGGTAGAGGGCGCCCGCGACCTGGCCGCGCAGTCGCACGCGCGGGCCAGAGGCAAGCTCTCGCAGGCGGCGCCTGACACCGGTGCCGAGCTCGAGCAGATCACCGACTTCATCGCCACGCGATCCTTTTAGATGGCGCCACTCCTAGACCGAATCGACGAGCCGCAGGACCTCCACGCGCTCACCGACGAGGAGCTACAGCAGGTAGCCCAGGAGGTGCGCGAGCACATCATCGACACGGTGGGGGAGATCGGGGGTCATTTCGGCGCCAACCTCGGCACGTGCGAGATCGCGGTCGCGCTGCACTCGATGCTCGACTCGCCACGGGACAAGATCTTGTGGGATGTCGGCCACCAGGCCTACCCGCACAAGATTCTCACCGGCCGCCGCGACCGTCTGCACACGATCCGCAAGTACCGCGGTCTGGCGCCGTTCTGCGCGATCCACGAGTCCGAGCACGACATCATGGGCGCCGGGCATGCCTCGACCGCGATCGGCTATGCGGTCGGGATCAAGGAGGCGATGCGGCACGGCCAGGGTGAGGACGGCCACGTGGTCGCCGTGGTCGGCGACGGTGCGCTGACCGGCGGGGTCGCGTTCGAGGCGGTGCACCAGGCAGGTGGCGAGGGGACCCCGATCGTCGTCGTGCTCAACGACAACGGGATGTCGATCGCCCCGAACGTGGGGGCCCTGTCGCGGCAGTTCAACCGGATTCGGCTGAACCCCAAGCTGTGGCGGGCCCGGGAGGGCTTCGAGGAGGGCCTGACCAAGCTCCCCGCCGGTATCGGCGCCGCGTTCGAGCGCGTCGGGCCCCATTTCAAGGAGTCGCTCAAGGCGTTCTGGGCACCCGGATTGTGGTGGGAGGAGCTGGACTTCGCCTACATCGGGGTGATCGACGGGCACGACGTGCGGGCGATCCGCCGAGCGCTGCGCGAGGCGCTCGTCGCCGAGCGCCCAGTGGTCGTCCACTGCGCCACGGTCAAGGGCAAGGGCTTCGCCCCGGCCGAGGAGGGCGGGCTCGAGGGAATGGAGAAGTGGCATGCCGCCAAGCCCAAGTCGATCGCGAACGGAATGCCGGCGGCGGCGGTGCGCAAGCCGTCGAGCGCGAAGCCGGCGCCGCCCCAGTACACGCAGGTGTTCGGCAACGCCCTGGTCGAGGAGTGCCGGCGCGATGAGCGGGTGATCGGGATCACCGCCGCGATGAACTCGGGGACCGGCCTGAACATCCTCCAGCGCGAGCTCCCCGACCGCTACTTCGACGTCGGAATCGCCGAGCAGCAGGCGATTCTGTTCGCCGCCGGCCTGGCCCTGCAGGGGTGCAAGCCGGTGGCGGCGATCTACTCGACGTTCCTGCAGCGGGCCTACGACCAGATCGTGCACGACGTGTGCCTGCAAAAGCTGAACGTGGTGTTCGCGATGGACCGTGCCGGGCTGGTCGGTGACGACGGTCCCACGCACCACGGCGCATTTGACATCGCCTATCTGCGCTGCCTGCCGAACATCGTGCTGATGGCCCCGCGCGACGAGGCGATGCTCGTTCACATGCTGCGCACCGCGCTGCTCTACGACGATGGTCCGGTGGCGCTGCGCTATCCGCGCGGTGAGGCGGTCGGCGTGCCGCTGCCCGAGCGACCCGAGACGATCGAGATCGGGACCGGCGAGATCCTCCGCGAAGGCTCGCGGGTGGCCCTGCTCGGGTACGGGAGCGGGGTCGGCAAGGCGCTCGAGGCGGCCGACATCCTGGCCGAGCACGGCCTTTCGGTCACCGTGGCCGACGCGCGCTTCGCGAAGCCGATCGACGTGGGCCTGGCCGCCCAGCTGGCCGCCGAGCACGAGCTGCTGGTGACCGTCGAGGAGGGCGTGCTGGCCGGCGGCTTCGGATCCGCCGTCTGGGAGCGGCTGTCGGATGCCGGATTGGCCCCTCGAATCCTGCGCGTGGGGCTGCCCGACCGGTACGTGACGCACGGCTCGCCGAGGCTCCTGCACGAGGAGGTCGGTTTCACCGGCCAGCGCATCGCCGAGCGGATCGAATCCGCCGTGGCCGACTACAGCGACGTGCCGACCGTCTGAGCGGTTTCGGGCGTCCACCAAGCGTTGATCTGGGCGCTGCGATCTGGGGTCTGGGCCCCGGAACGCCGACAAAAGGTCGATGGCAACCCAGGAGCTTGAGATCGGAGCCGATCGCCCGTCTGCAGCCTCGGATCTGTTCATCTCCCGTCAGCCCGTCGTGGACGGCGAGATGCGGGTCTGCGGCTACCGCGTTGCCTACTCGACCGCGGATGGATCCGAGCACGACGAGACCTCGGCCGCGAGGCTTCTCGGCGACGTCCTCAGCGGGGTCGGGCTCGAGGAGCTGGTTGGCGAATCGCCGGCCCATCTGCCCCTGTCCCGCGAGACGCTGCTGGCCCTCGGGGTGCCCCCGGTCCGACCCGACAAGGTCCTGCTCCGGATCGCCCACGAGACCGCGCTCGATCCCGAGCTCGCGCAGACCATCGAGGCGCTGACCATGCGGGGCTACGCCCTGTCTTTGTACGAGCTTCCGGGGGCGCAGTTCGACACCGGTCTGCTCGAGCGCTTCGGGACCGCCGAGGTCGACTTCTCGCGCTGGTCGCCCGGCGAGGCGGCGCTGGCCGTGCCGCGCATCCAGGCCGGCCGGGCCACGCCGCTGGCCGCCGGGCTCGCCGACTACACCGCGTTCGAGCAGGCCAAGCAGGTCGGCTTCGAGCTGTTCGCCGGGCCGTTCTACGCCAGCCGGCACCGTGCTGCGGTCCGCAACATCCCCGTGGGCGAAATGGGCACGCTGGTGTCGCTCGCGGCGATGCAATCCGGGAGCGCGACGATCGAGGAGCTCGAGGGCGTGATCGACTGCGACGTCGGACTGAGCGTCAAGCTCCTGCGCTACATCAACTCGGCCTACGTGGGCATGCGCGGGAGCATCACCTCGATCCGGCAGGCGGTGATGATGCTCGGTTCCCGTGGCGTGTCGCGCTGGGCGCTGCTGGTCGCGCTGACCGGTGGCCCAAGCACGCCCAGGGAGCTCTCGGTCGTGGGCCTGACCCGGGCCCGCATGTGCGAGCTGCTCGGATGCGATCGCGACGACGTGGCCAGCGACCAGCTGTTCACGGTCGGCCTCCTGTCGGTGGCCGACGCGCTGCTCGAGGTGCCGCTCGAGACGATCGTCGAGGAGCTGCCGCTGGCCGACGAAGTGGGTGCCGCCCTGCTCCATCGCGATGGGCCGGCCGGCGTGATCCTCGACGCGGTCGTCAGCTACGAGCGCGGCGAATTCGACGCGGCCAGCCTGCAGTCGCACAGCCGGGGCATCGCCACGTCGTATCGCGACGCGCTCGGCTGGGCGGTCGGGACCGTCTCCGCGCTGAGCTGAGTCGCGTTTGCGAGCGGCCGTGGTCGGACGCCGGGCCGATCCCGTACCGTTCCGCGCGGAAATGACCCGGGTTCGCATCGACACGCTGCTCTCCGAGCGCGGGCTGTTCGCCTCGCGCTCAGCCGCCGCTGCCTCGGTCCTGGCCGGTGACGTGCTGCTGCTGCCCGAGCGCCGGCGCGCCGAGAAGCCCGGCCAGCTCGTGCCCGATGATGTCGAGCTCGAGGTGGTAGCGCCGCCGCCGTTCGTATCGCGGGGTGGGGTCAAGCTGCGCAATGCCTTGAAGACATTCGGTCTCACGGTGACGGGGCGGTGCGCCCTAGACGTGGGCGCCTCGACCGGCGGGTTCACCGACTGCCTCCTTCAGTCCGGGGCCGCCCACGTGGTCGCGCTCGACGTGGCCTACGGCGAGCTGGATTGGCGCCTGCGCTCGGACTCGCGCGTAACCGTGATCGAGCGGTCCAACGCACGCGCGCTGGAGCCG
>DATIEI010000301.1:0-6506 GCA_035455845.1 Solirubrobacteraceae bacterium | reverse complement strand
GACACCGAGGAACACGACATCCGCCCGGATGACCCGCAGGGCCTCGACCGCCGCCGCCCCCACCGTGACCAGCGAGCGCGGCCGCAGCGTCCCGCCGACCACTGTGACCTCGAGGCCGGCGTGGTCGGCCAGCGCGAGGGCGATCGGAGGGCTCGTGGTGATCACGCTCGCCCGCAGATCGTCGCGGAGCGCGCGGGCCAGCTCGAGCGTCGTGGTGCCGCCGTCGAGGACGACGACCTGACCATCCTTCACGCACGCCGCTGCGCGCCGGGCGATCGACGCCTTCGCCTCTGGGGCACGGCGAGCGCGGGTCGCGAACGACGAGGCGTCACCGTGGCGCGGCAGCGCGCCACCGTGAACCCGGCGTAGCAGACCGAGGCCGTCCATCTCGCGCAGGTCGCGGCGGATTGTGTCCGAGGACACGTCGAGCTCGGTGCTCAGGTCGGTCGCCAGCACGCGCCCGTGGGTGCGGAGCCGGTCGAGGATCAGCCCGCGGCGTTCGTCGGTCAGCATCCTCCTGAGCCTACACGAATATTCCTGAACGTGCCGAATCGTGCACGATCACGGATAAACGGTCCGACCGATCACCTCGTTTCCCGGCAATCGCGACAGGCCCGGTCTTTCGCCGCGGCACGAGCCGGACCGCGATCAAGCTCGGCGATCAGCCGAGCGGTGTCGACAGCGAAGCGGGAGTCCGGCGGCCCCTGTGCGGAGCCATTAGCCGCGACACCGGAGCGGGGCTAGTAGCGGCAAAGGCGGAAGTCGACCGCCACCGCGGACGGAACGCCCTTGATCGGGCAGTTGAAGCTGCTGCCGACCGTCACGAATCGCCATCCGCGCTTCGTCCGGTGCTCGATGATCACCCCGTTGGCGGCCACTCGCTTGCACGCGCTCGAGAGCTTCCTGGGCCAGTTCAACTTCGCGTAACGCTGGTTCGCCGTCGAGATCGTCACCACCTGACAGGTGGCCTGGGCCTTGCTGAGCTGGTGTTGGCGGACCACCGCGGCCAGGATCGCGGTTCGTTCCGGCTTCGTGGCCCGGCGGTGAGCGACGGCGGCCGCCGGCACCACGGCCAGCGCGGCGAAGATCACAACGAGCACACGGGTCCGGCGCATCGGCCGGCCAAGGTTAGCCAGCCGCTGTGTTACTCGTAGCCACGGCTAGCGCGAACGCCTCGGCGAACTGGCGGGCCCGCCCGACCTGGCACTCGAGCTTGATCGGCTCTGCGCCGCGTGCCGTGATGATGAGGATGCCGGCCAGGCCGAAGCGCTTGGCCTCGATCGACTCGACCTCTTGAAGTTGTCTCATGACTTCGCACGATCGAGGACGCCAGCGTGGCCCCTACTGACGCGAGGCGCCACGGCAGCGAGTAGCGGCGTGTCGCGGCCGTCTGCGGGTTGATGACCTCGTCGCTGCGCACGCGAGTTCGATGGGTCCGGCGGATCGGGCGCACACACCCAGATCGCCGCCGAGCCACTCGCCGCGGACCTGCAGCTGATCCGTACCACCACGGTCTCGCGCCGCGTTATCCCGGGCTCGGATCTTCCGGCAGGCGGGACCACAGGCCGGCATCAGTCCGCCGGCCCTGCTTGACATGGATGGAGCGCATGACGCCCTCCAGCCGATAGCCGCATCGCTCGGCAACCCGCCGCGAGGCGGGGTTCTTGACGTCGATGATCAGGTACGCCCGCTGGGCCCCCACCTCATCGAACGCCCACCGCGTGAGTAGCCGTAGGATCTCCGTCGCGATGCCTCGGCCACGCGCCTGACGGGCGACGATGTATCCCAGCTCGAGCTCGCCGGCGGCCCGATCGATCTCGGGCGCCAATCCGAGCCCGACGAAGCGCCTCTCGCCGTCGAGCGCCGCGAAGCCTTCCCGCGAACCCTCCCGCCGCCCGGCCTCATACCTATCGATCCAGCTGCGGGCAAACCCCTCGTGCGGCGGCTCCGGGATACGCGTGAACCGCCGCACGTCGGGGTCCGCAACCAGATCGGCGACCTCGTCGAGCCAGCGCTCGTCAAGGCGCTCGAGCCGGATCTCAAACACCGCCTCGACTAATTCAACTGGTGGTGATGGTCGGGAAGGCCACCGGGCTGAGCTGCCCCGCGCGGTTGATCGCGCGCACCCCGAACAGCGTCGAGTCCCTGTTCGGGTCGGCGCTCGTGAATGCGGTCACGTTGCCGACCTGAAGCACATGACTCCACATCTGATCGATCGAATTGCGCCACACGACCTCATACCCGACGACGTCGGACTCGGGATTCGCGTTCCAGCTCAGGCTGACGGTGTTCGAGCGGGGACCTCCCACGTGCTCCAGGAGATTGACCGGCGCTTCCGGAGCGCGCGCCAGCGCAGCCAGCGACGAGCCGACCAGGCGGGTGGCCCGGGTCAGATATCCGTAATCGAGGAGCCCCGGCAGATCGCCGAACTGGACGCCGTTCTGCACGCGCACGTCCTGATCGACATGGTTGAAGTTCTCGTTGGCCTCGCTGTACTCGACCGCGGGATAGCCCTGCGCGTTGAACGAGATGTGGTCACCCCCGCGGAGCACAGGTGCACGGCGCGGGACCAGGTCGACATTCATGCGGGTCGCGTTGCTCGGCCCCGTCTCCGCTATGAAGCGGGCCAGCTGGCGCGAGGCGCTGTCGTTCTCTCCACCGACAGCCTGGAGCAGGGCGATCTGGTTCGGGGTGGCGGCGGTCGGCACCCCCTCCGAGTACAGCCGGATCGTGTTCGGGTCGCGGACGCCGTTGTCGCCCAGAGAGCTGCCGATCACGTCCATGTTCAGATCGGCCTGGACGTTCGTCCCGGCGGCCTTGAGCTGCTGGGCGTTGAACGTCGAGCCGTACAGGCCCTGCTCCTCGCCGTCGAACAGGGCGAACTCGATCGTCGCCTTGGCTGGATGCGCCGCCATCACGCGCGCAAGCTCGAGCACGGCGGCGACGCCGGATGCGTCTTCGTCGGCACCCGGCGCGTCGTCGGTGAAGTTCAGAACGTCGGTGACCCGCGAGTCGTAGTGCGCGCTGACCACGTACGCCCGCGGCGCAGCCGTGGGATCGGTTCCCGCCAGGGTGGCCACGAGGTTGGTGATCGTGGTCGGCACCGGGATGTTCGACGAGACCGGCTGAACGAACGTCTGGCGCTGGACGGTCATGGCGCCATTCGACGCGGCCGCGTCCGTCTGAAGCTGCCTGAACAGCCAGTTGCCGGCGGCGCCGATCCCGCGGACCGGATCGACTTGAGATGAGGACGTGTGCCGGGTCCCGAATCCGGCCAGCGTCTGGACGTCCTGCTGGAGATTCCGGGCGCTTATCTGGTTGAGTATGGCCCGAACGTCGGCCGGCGGACCCCACCAGCGGGCCTGTGGCTGACCGGTGACGTGCGGTTGCCGCGCAAGGGTTCCCCGCTTCTCACCGCCACCCTGGGCCAACGCCGTGCTGATCAGAAATGCGGCCAGCGCGGCGAGGAATGCGCTCCCGAGCACCGCCGATATCGACCTACCCCTCGACATCTCAAACCCTCCTTTCCCCCACGGCCTCCTTGACCCGAACGGCGCGACTCTACCAGTGGCCCAAGCCGCGCGGGCGTCGTTTCACGGACAGTCCGCGCACACCTCAGAGACGGTCACTGCGCTGGATCGGCGGCTCCGGCGGCGCAGCCGCCCGACCAGGTCTCGACCGGGGCGGGCCGGCGTCCAGGGACGTGCGCTGCGGGCCATCCGCGCGCGCTCGGCGGCGCGCATGAGGTCGTCGATGTGGACCTTCACCACGAGGTAGTCGTGCTGGTTGTTCATTGCCTTCCTCCTAGCCGCGTGCGATGGCCCTCACGTCATCGGCCGTGATGGCCTGGCCACCGATGCCCCACGCTCCGCTCGGCACCTCCTCCACGACGCACCAGGTCAGCTGCCGCATGCCCTCCCCTTGAACCTCGACCATCGCCTCGGTGAGGCGCTCGACGATCTCTCGCTTCTGTTGGGCAGTGAATACGCCCGCGACGACCCTGACGTGAATGAACGGCATGGCGACCTCCTGGCCTCGAACAAGTGCGCCTCTGATGGTCGGGTCGATCCGCCCTCCCCACATCGGGCAAATCCCCTGACACCGGTCCCTGAACATCGGGATTCCGAGGTCGACCTCTGGTGGGCCGCCATTGCGTTCGGTAGGACGTTTCCATACGATCGGTGCGGGCCATGACCGAGACCCTTCTCGCCGGGCCGGACGCACTCCTCGAGCGCGAGCTCGAGGTTGAACGCGTCCGTGGCGCGCTGCGGGCAGTGGGACGCCGCGAGGGCACCGTGGTCGTGATCGAAGGACCCGCGGGCATCGGCAAGTCTCGGCTGCTCGAGATCGGTGCAAGACGCGCGGCGGATCTCGGCTTCCGCGTGCTGAGCGCACGCGCCACTGAGCTCGAGCAAGGCTTTCCGTTCGGTGTCGTCCGGCAGCTGTTCGAACGCGTGATCACCGAGGCCGAGAGCACCGACCGCGATCGCTGGCTGTCGGGAGCCGCGGCACTGGCCGCCGACCTGCTGACCGGCGCGCCCCTGGGCGTGCCGCCCCCTCCGTCTCCGGGTCCGGGTTCCGACGACCCTACCTACGCGTGGCAGCACGGCCTTTATTGGCTCGCTTCGAACCTGTCGGCAGACTCGCCGCTGGTTCTCGCGGTGGACGATCTTCAGTGGTGCGACGCACCGTCCGCGCGGGCTCTCGCCTTCATCGCCCGTCGACTCGGCGGTGAGCCCATCGCGCTAATGCTGGCCACGCGACCGCTGGATCCCACTACGACCTCGGTGGCGGCCACCCTGGCTGGAGACCCAGCGGCCGATCTGCTGTGCCCCGCTCCGTTGAGCGACGGGGCGGTGGCGCTGCTCGTCGGCGAACGACTTGCCGCGGAGCCCGACCCGGCGTTCGTTTGCGCGTGTCTTGAAGTGACGGGCGGGAATCCGTTCCTGCTCGGCGAGCTGCTCGACGAGGCGGCAGCTCGCGCCATCGAGCCGACGGCCGCCGCCGCGGCGCGGGTGGGTTCGCTGGTCCCGCGCGGTGTGGCGAATGCCGTTCTGCTGCGCCTGGCTCGGCTACCGGCGCCGGCCTCCGGGCTTGCCCGGACACTCAGCGTGCTCGGAGACGGCGCCCAGGTCAGCGACGCGGCCCGCCTTTCCGGCCTCGGCGGGAGCGAGGTGGAGGGTGCCATGACCTCGTTGATCGCGGCGGGGGTCATTCAATCGGGCGGCACGATCCGCTTCACCCACCCGATCCTGCGCTCGGCGATCTATGGCGATCTGTCGCCGGCGGAACGAGAGCGCCTGCACTGTTCGGCATCGAAGATCCTGGAGGAACGCGGCGCGCCGGCCAAACAGGTCGCGGCCCATGTGATGCATACGGAGCCGGGCGCGGATGCGTCGGCCGTCACGCTCCTGCGCGAGGCCGCCGCGGAGGCGCTGGCGCTGGGCGACGCCGGCGGCGCCGCGACCTTTCTCGCCCGCGCCCTCGGTGAACCTCCGGAAGCCGACGAGCGCACCGCGCTCGTGCTCGAGCTCGGTCTCGCGCGTGCCCGCGCCGGCGACCCGGAAGCGATCGGGCCGCTGACCGAGATCGCTCTGCACTCGGACGATCCGGCGGCAATCGTCACGGCGGCGATCGAGCTCAGCGGCATTCTGTTCTTCGCCGGTCGCTCTGGAGAGGCAGCGGCAGTCCTGCGTCGCGCCCAGGAGCGGCTGCCGCCGACCGGCGCCGGTCGCGAGCGCCTCGAGGTGGCGTTGCTCGGCGCCAGTTACACCTCGGCGTCGGCCCGGCGCGAGGCGGACAGCACGATCGCCGCGCTGATCGATCCCGGCGGCCCGGCGCGCAGCTTGCACGAGGCGACGACGCTCGCGACGCTCGCGATGGACGAGATGATGTACCTGCGCTCCGCCACCAAGGCGGTCGACTACGCCCGCCGCGCACTTGCCGCCGGGCTGCCGGCCGAGCCGCACCGTGGCGAGGCGTGGGCGATCGTCGCCCTCGCGGTCCTCGCGGCGAGCGACGAGCTCGCTGCGTCGGTCCGCGGCATCGACGAGATCCTGGCCCGGGCCCGCGAGCGCGGGGCGGCCGCGACGGTCGCCACCTTCCTGGCTATGCGCGCCTTGTTCGGGGTGTGGCGTGGCGAGCTGACGACCGCCCAGGCGGACGCCTACGCCGCGATCGAGCCCTCCCAGGATCTCCTGGGTACGGAGTTCGTCGTGCTCGGAGTAACCGCGGCGGTGCTCGTCGGCCTCGAGCGCGAGGAGACCCCGGAGTCACTGCGCCGGCTCATCGAGCGCGTCGGGATCCGCTACGACACCGAGTTTTCGCCAAGCTCACAGCTTCGGTATGCCTCCGCGGCCCTCCGCGCCGCCGCCGGGAACCACGAAGGTGCGGTCGAGGAACTGCGCGCATGCGAAGCCGACCACCCGGCGCTGGGAGTCGAGAACCCGGCCGTGCTGGCGTGGCGATCGGCGACCGCGCTGTCGCTGGCCGAGCTCGGCCGCGCC
>DATIEI010000300.1:0-7285 GCA_035455845.1 Solirubrobacteraceae bacterium | reverse complement strand
CTCCTGCGCCTGACCGCGGGCCTCGCCCAGCCGCTCGCGGTATTCCTCGAGCAGATCGTCGGCCTGCCGGCGCATGCGCTCGGCGTGGTCGATCGACTCCTCGATCGCGTGCTGGCGACGATCGAGCGCCTCGGAGATCCGCGGGAACGCGAGCTTCCACAAGATCCACAGCGAGATGCCGAACAGGAGCAGGGTCCAGATCATCAGCCCGACGTTGGGGGTGATCAGAAACGAGCCGCTCGACGCGGCGACCGGGAGGTGCGAGACGGCGGCGAGCATCTACTTGAGCACGTAGGAGAGCAGGCCGGCGACGAGCCCGTAGAAGAACACGGCCTCGGTGAGGGCGAATCCCAGCCACTGGATGCTGGTGATCTCGTCGCGCATCTCGGGCTGGCGGGTAACCGCCTCGATCACCTTGCCGAAGATGATGCCGATGCCCACGCCGGCGCCGACCGCGCCGAGACCACCGCCTACCGCGATCCCGAACCCGGCCGTGATCCCGGAGGCCGCGGCGATGGGAAGGTGCAAAAGAAACATCAGAGAGCTCCTTGTCGTGTTAGTGGTGAGTGGCGGCGCCGGCGACGTAGATCGCGGCGAGGGTCGCGAAGATGAACGCCTGCAGCGTGGCCACCAGGCCCAGCTCGAACAGGTAGATGAGGATCCCAGCGGGAAGCGCAAACCACCCGAGCGCCTGCAGCCCGAGGATCACCGCGAGCCCGCCCGCAAGGAACAGAAGGATGATGTGCCCGGCGAAGATGTTCGCCCACAGTCGGATGGTCAGCGACAGCAGCCGCATCAGGGTCGAGATCACCTCGATCGGGAAGATCAAGATCAGCATCGGCCCGTGAACGCCCGCCGGGATCAGGCTCTTGAGATACCCGACCGGTCCCTGGGCCCTGATTCCGACCGTGATGAACGCGATGAACACGACCAGCGCCAGCACCAACGGCACCGAGATGTTCGCGGTCGCGGCATAGAGCGCGAACTGCGGGATGTGAGCGCCGAACACGTTGAACTTCTCCTCCGTGTTCGTCGGCAGCGGCAGGTAGCCGACCAGGTTGCAGAACCAGATGAACAGGAACAGCGTGCCCATGAACGGGAACCATTTGGCCGCCATCGAGTCGGTCATGTTCCCCCGGGTGATGTTGTCCCGCATCAGCGAGAACAGCACCTCAACGGCGGTCTGGATCTTGTTCGGGCGAGTTTGCATCCGCCGCGCGATCCACACCATCGTGCCGATCGTGAGCACGGCCGAGATGAACAGGTAGAGGACCGCGCGGTTGATGCTGAATACCCCGAGGCTCACCCAGTCCACGAGCTTGAACTCGTTCTGGATCTGGAACTCGTTGTTCTTGTGCTGGGTGAAGCCGTAGATCAGGACCAGCAGGACGAAGATGCCGATGTAGGCACCGAAGCCGATGAGCAGGGTTTTGCGGGTCTTGCTCATCGTGCGGACCTCGGGCGGTTCAGTACCGAGAGGACGAGCTGCACCGTGAAGGCGAAGACGATCACGAGCAACGCGGTCAAGCCGTCGTCGCGGCCCGCGCCGTTGCGCACGAGGATCACCGCGATCGCCAGCAGGAACAGCCGGCCGAGCAGGTAGGCCAGCCGGAGCGACGCCTCGCGCCGGGGGTCGCCGGCGGCGGCCGCAGCACGTTCAACCGCTATGCCCACCGCGCGCAGCGCGATCCAGGCGCCGGCGCCCACGAGATAGCCGACCGCCGGGACCCCGATCAGCAGCATGATCGGTGCCGCCACGACCAGCACGACCACGTCCAGATAGGCAACCGCGGTCACGGCGCCCTCAGTCGAGGCCGGTGATGGCGCACCGATTCGGGAAGCGTGGGTCGATGGGCTATTCAAGCTTAAGTCCGGAGATCGGAGGGAAAGCGCCGGGCGAGGCGCCAGCGGGACAGTCAGGCGGGAAGTTACCCGCGGACATTGCCACCACTCCCCCGATTGGGGGGGCGCGGGGGGTCAAGGGTAGCGTGGTAGGCGCTGACTTAGCGCGCTGAGCGAACTGAGCGGGCGCTCAGCGTCGGCTTGGGGAGCTGCCCCTCGGCCCACAGCGCGGCGATCCCGGCCCGCGGCAGCCCGAATGTGCCCTCGTAGACGAGGAAACGAGGCTCCCAGCGCGGGAAGAACTTCGCGTTGAACCGGTACAGGCTCTCGATCTGGAAGAACGGGTTGCCGAGCGCGATCAGCTTCCCGAGCAGCCGCTCGTGCCGCCGGACGGGGCTATGCATCCACTTGGCGAACGCGGCGAAGTTCAGCGACAGCTCCTCCAGCCCGCGCTCGCGCAGCAGCTCGATGGCCCGGACCACGAGGAACTCGGTCAGTCCGTTGGGGGTGGACGGATCGCGCCGCATGAACGAAAGCGACACCGCGGGACGGCCGTAGCAGGGAACGAAGTGGAGCACCCCGCGGATCTGATCCTCGCCGTCGCGCGCGATCACCACCAGCGTCTCGTGGTCGTGCTCTCCCTGCAGCGAGTCCATGGCCATCGAGAAGCCCCGTTCGGGCGCGCCCTGGCG
Source organism: Solirubrobacteraceae bacterium (assembly GCA_035455845.1). Classification (GTDB taxonomy): domain Bacteria; phylum Actinomycetota; class Thermoleophilia; order Solirubrobacterales; family Solirubrobacteraceae; genus Palsa-465. The sequence continues at coordinate 4,751 of DATIEI010000300.1, read as the reverse complement.
GCCACGCTCGACCACCTCCTCGAGCTGCACGACGGTGTCTGGGGCGAGCGAGCCCAGCTCGCACAGCTCCGCGTGGTAGCCGGCCTTGCTCAGGCGGGTGACCGACTGGCGCACCTTGCGGATCGGCCGACCCTCCAGCGAGAAGCGCCCGAGTTCGACGATCGCCTCGTCGCCCAGGTAGATGGTCCGCAGGCCGAGCTCGGCGTACAGCGGGCACATACCCTCGCTGGCGCCCAGCGCGGCGAGCTTGAGGCCGCGAGCCTCGGCAAACGCCCGCACCTGGCCGAGGAGATCCCGGAAGGCGTCCTGGGGACCGACCGGGTCGCCCGAGAGCAGCAGCACCCCGTTCTCGATCGTGAAGCCGACGAATGCCCGGCGATCCTCGCTGAACAGGTACCGCTCGTCGCCGCGCAGCTTGAAGAAGGCCAGCGTGTCGGCCCCATGTGCCCGCACGAGGTTCGAGGCGACCTCGCGGGCCACCGGGCTCGGGAGGGATCGGGGGGTGGTGAGCGGACGGAAGATCACGTAGGCGATGGCGATCAGGGTCCAGAGCTCGAGCATGTGAACCCCGGCCGGGATGTGATGGTGGTAGTGGATCGGGCCGTGGTGCCAGCGCAGGAGATCGAACGTCTCGGTGGCGACCGTGCGCCAGGACGGTTGACCCTGTGTGGCCCAGGTCGCGACGGCAGCGCCGGCGATCCCCGCCAGTCCCAGCAGGGGTACGCGCCAGATGGCCGAGCGCAGCGTGATCGGGTTGTGGTGGACGTTGAAGCCCCTACGCCCAAGGATCAGAATCGCCGCGGCGCCCCAGGTGATGATCGTCTCTTCGAAGTCGAGCCCCTTGAGCAGGTCGAACAGCCCGAGCGCGATCATCAGCACGATCGCGACCTGACAGGCTCGGCGCCGGCGCTTGGCCAGATAAGGCGCGACCAGCAGCAGTGCGACTCCGGCCGGAAAAGCCAGCGCGTGGAACAGGCGGACCGCCTCGACCGGCTCGAACTCGAGCAGCAGATGCCCGCGCCAGCGGATGGTCGGGGTGAGCGCCGAGCCGATGTTGACCAGACCGACGAGCGCCGCTGCGATGGCGGCAAGCACTGGCAGCCGCTTCTTGAAGGCTTGGATTGAAGGGGTCATCGACCTAGAAAACGCCGGTCCGCGCCTCCTCCGTCTCCGGGTTAGAAAACGCTCACCGACCTGTGGCGTGCGGCAGACAGGCCTCCCAGTGGCAAATACGGCGCCTGCCCCGGTTGGTTACGGCACCGCCGCGGGCAATCCTGCCCGGGACGTCGCTTCCCGGCCGGCCGTCGCCTCACGAGGCGTCCGTCGCGGTAGCGCGAGAGTTAGCGCCAGCGCGAGGAACGGCAGGACCGCGACGACCTCGAATACCGCTGTGAGCCCCTGCGCGTCCGCGAGCAGCCCGAGCAGCGGCGCGCCCACCCCGCCAAGCCCGATCGACAGGCCGATCGTCACCCCCGCCGAGACGCCGAGCCGTCCCGGCAGGTACTCCTGCCCCATCACGATCGTCACCGCGAACGTCGCGATCGTGGCCGCGCCGGCCAGCGCCGCGAACCCGATCGCGACCACCGGTCCGGACAGCAGGAAGCCGACGACCAGCGGCGGGATCACGAGCATCGAGCCAACCAGCACCGCGCGACGGCCAAACCGGTCTGCCAGCGGGCCACCGGTGAGCGTCCCAACCGCGCCGCCGAACAGCATCGCGCTGAGCGCAACGCTGCCGAGCGCCTTGCTCGTGTGCAGGACGTTCTCGTAGTAGAGCGGGATGAACGTGACCATCCCGAAGTACACGAACGATCGGAGCGCGATCACGCCCGCCAGGATCGCGAACGGCCCCCACGCCTCATGGTGCTCCCCGGCTTGCACGCGTCCTCCGATGAGGTCCTTGCGGAAGCTCTTGAGCCGCGGCAGTTCGTGCACCACCACCGCGGCCATCAGCCATGTCGGGATCAGGATGAACGCCGTCCCGTGCAAACCGAACGCGATCACGAGCGGCGTTACCACCACGGGCCCGAGCGCAAAGCCGACGTTGCCACCGACGCTGAACAGGCTCATGCCGCTCGCCCTGCGGTCTCCCGAGACGTAGTTGGCAAAGCGTGAGCCCTCGGGGTGGAAGGCGGCGACGCCAAGCCCTGAGAGCAGCACGGCGGCGAACGTGAGCGCGTAGCTGGGGGCGAAGCCCACGCACGCGATCCCGAGGCCGCCGAGCAGAGGTCCGAGCGGCATCAGCCAGGGCAGCGACAGCCGGTCGGACACGTACCCGAACGCCGGCTGGATCACCGACGAGGAGATCGTGGCGGCGAGCACGAGCGCGGACGCCGCCGCGATGCTGATGTGATCGCGGGCGATCAGAAACGGCAACAGCGCCGGGATCGAGCCCTGGGCGATGTCGGTGAACAGGTGGCACCCCGACAGGACCCCCATCGCCCGGCGGTCCACGCCCCCCACCAGCCTCACGTGTCCAGCTCCCCCAGCCGCTTGTGGATCGAGCGCCGCTTGGTCACCAGCTCTGACTCGAGCTGCTCGAGCTCGCGGCGGCGGCGGCGCACCAGCTCGAGCTGGTTGGAGATGTGCCCGAGCGCCTCCTCCAGGATCCGCTTGATCTCGGCCGGATCCTCGGTCTCGCGAATCTCCCGCCGGAGCTGCGCCCGCGCATCCTCGGCCTCGAGCAGCGCCGAGACCTCCTCGAGGCTCAGCCCGAGCAGGTCGCGCAGGCGCATGATCTCGCGCACCCGCTCCACGTCGGCCTGCGTGTAGATCCGGTGTTTGCCCTGCTCGCGGTCGTCCGCGGCGGGCAGCAACCCGATCTCCTCGTAGTAGCGGATGGTTCGCGGCGTCGTGCCGAGCAACTCGGCCACCTCGCCGATCCGCAGCGGCTTTGCCTGAATCGCGCTCATGCAGTCACCTCTGCGGATGGACGGGTCTCCATCTTCACGTGCGCCGGCCGCGCGGCCGAGATCACCGCCCCGAGGACCGAGATTCCGGCCAGGCACCACAGCGCCGTGTGCATGTTGGACATGAACGGAACCAGCTGAGCGTTCGTGATGTGGTTGGCCAGGCCGCTGAAGACGGCGAACAGGACGTTCTTCGGGACCGACGAGGTGACCACCGCGAGCACGAAGGCGATCGAGATGACCGCGCCCGTGTTCTGCACCAGCACCCGCGCCCCGGCCGCGATCCCGCGCCGGTGGGGCGGGACCGTGCCCATCATCGCCGCGGTGTTGGGAGAGTTGAACATGCCCGAGCCGACGCCGACGATGAACATGTAGGCGCAGCTCGCGACGTACGTGGTGTCGCGCTCGAGCGTGGTCATCAGCGCGAGCCCGACGGCCTGCACGAGCATTCCGGCCACGGCCATCCCGCGCGAGCCTCGCCGGTCGGCCCAGATCCCGGCCAGCGGCGAGGCGATCAGCATGCCGACGGCGAGCGGGGCAAGCTTGAGTCCCGCCAGGATCGGCGAGTCGCCCTGCACGCCCTGGAAGTAGAAGACGAACACGAACATCAGGGCGAACCGGGCGAGCCCGTTGGTGAACGCGGCCAGGGACGCCGCCGAGAACAGGCGGTTCTTGAAGATCGAGAGGTCGAGCATCGGGGACTTGACCCGGCTCTCGATCAGGACGAAGCCGGGGAGCAGGATGGCCGCGACGATCAGGCTGGCGATTACCGCCGTGTTGTCCCAGCCCGAGAGCCCACCCTTGGAGATGCCGTAGACGAGGCCGGTCAGCCCGATCAGGAACGTGATCGTGCCCAGGGCGTCAAAGCTCGTGTCCTCCGCGCGCCCGGTGATCTCGTGGAGGATCGCCGCCGCCCACAGGCTCCCGCCGAGGGCGAACGGCACGTTGAACCAGAACACCCAGTGCCACGAGATCGCCACGAGCGCGCCGCCCAGCACCGGGCCGATGACCAGTCCGACCGCGGCCACCATCGTGTTGGTGCCCATGGCCAGTCCGAGCTGCTCGCGCGGGAAGGCGTCGGTGACGATCGCGGCGGCATTGGCGAACAGGAACGCGCCCCCGATTCCCTGGAGGATCCGCCACACGATCAGCTCCGTGCCGCTGCCGGCGAAGCCCGCGCCCAGCGAGGTGAGCGCGAACAGGACAAATCCGCCTACGTAGGCCTTCTTACGGCCGAACTGATCCGACAGCCGGCCCGCGCTCAGCACGAGCACCGTCGAGGCGATCATGTAGACCAGGATCACCCAGACCAGCTCGAGCAGGCTGGTGTGCAGGCTGCGCTCGAGGTCGGGCAGCGCGATGATCAACGTGCCCGAGTTGATCGTGGCCAGCAGCATCCCGAGGCTCGTGCACGACAGCGCCCACCACTTGTAGGAGTCGTGCTCGGCGTGGACGCCGATCCTCCGAGCCCGTTCAGCTTGCGTTACCGACATCATCCTCCGAAAGCAGAAGTTTACGTAAACGTAAGAATAGCAAGTTGGTGAGGCCCGGTTCCGGCACCGGTCCTGCGCCCCTGCCATGCTTTCGGCCACGGCATGCGGTACTGGGACGCTCTCTTCGCATTCCTGGTGGCGACAGCCGTCGCCACCCTGCTGACTCCGCTGACCGCCCGCTTGGCTCGGCGCGTCGGCGCGGTGGTCATGCCCTCAGAGCGGGGGCTCGCCGAACGGCCTACGCCGGCGCTGGGTGGGCTGGCCATCCTGGCCGGCGTCCTGCTCGGCGCGCTGTTCTGGCTGCCGGCGACGATCTACCTGCACCACACTCCCGGCACCGCACCCGGCT
>DATIEI010000299.1:0-5488 GCA_035455845.1 Solirubrobacteraceae bacterium | reverse complement strand
TGCTCGGTGCGCCGATTGCGCGCGAGCGATGCCGCGAGATCTTGACCGCGCTGGAGTTCGGAACTGCCGATGCGCGCGACGGCCTCGATGTAACGGTCCCGCCGTTCCGGCGCGGGGACGTCACGCGCGAGGCCGATCTGGTGGAAGAGGTCGCCCGGATGGACGGCCTCGAGAAGCTGCCCGCCACGCTGCCCTCCCGGCACGGTGCGCACGGCCAGCTCACGCCGCGCCAGAAGCTTCGCCGCCGCGCCGCCGACCTGCTCGCCGCCCAGGGGCTTCACGAGGTCGTCGGCTGGAGCTTCGCCAGCCCGGACCTCGGCGAGCGCCTGCGGCTCGGACCGGATCACCCGCTGCGCGAGACGGAGACGCTGTCCAACCCGCTCTCGACCGAGCAGTCGGTACTCCGCACGACGCTGCTCGGCTCGCTGCTCGACGTTGCGCAGCGCAACCGCTCGCGCGGGCTGGCCACCGTCCGGCTATTCGAGGCCGGGGCGGTGTACCTGCCCGACCGCGACGCCCATCTACCGCGCGAGCCCCAGTACGTAGGGGCGATCCTGACCGGCGTGGCGCGGCCGCCGAGCTGGCGCGACGGCGCGGGCCGGCGCGTCGACTTCTTCGCGATCAAGGGCGTGCTAGCGGGATTGCTGGACACGCTGCGGGTGCCGTGGACGCTGGTGCACACGAATGAGCCGTTCCTGCACCCCGGTCGCTCGGCGCGCATCCTGGCCGACGGCGAGCCCGCCGGGTGGGTGGGGGAAATCCATCCGCTGGTGGCGGCGAGCTGGGATCTGGACGACACGGTTGCCGCGTTCGAGCTCGATCTCGACGTCGTGCCCGTGCCCACCACGCCGCTTTACCGCAAGGTGAGCAGCTTCCCGGACGTGCGCGAGGATCTCGCCGTGGTGGTTCCCGAGCACGTGAGCGCGGACGAACTGATCGACGCGGTCCGGGGCGCGGGTCGCCCGCTGCTGGCCGGCGTCGACGTGTTCGACGTCTACCGGGATCCCGAGAAGCTCGGCGAGGGCAACAAGTCGCTTGCGCTGCGGCTGACCTACCGCGCCACCGACCGGACGCTCACCGATGAGGAGGTGGCGCAGCGCAGGGAGGCGATCGCAACTGCCATCCAAAACGCGCTGGGAGGGAGGATCCGTGCCGCCTAGCGTGTCGGTGTTCGGGGCTGCCGGCTTTACAGGTGCGCTGACCGCCCGCCTCCTGTACCGCCATCCGACGTTCGAGCTGAAGTCGCTCACCGCGCGCAGCGATCAGGGCAGGCAACTCGACGATCTCTACCCACACCATCGCGTGCCGATCGAGCTCGAAGAGCTCGACGTCGAGCGCCACGCCGAGGTCGACGCGGCCGTGGTGGCCTATCCGCACGGCGCGGCAGCGCCGCTGGTCGCCGAGCTCCGCGCCCGCGGCGTTCGAGTGGTCGACCTGAGCGCCGACTTCCGCCTGCGCGATCCCGACGTGTACGGCCGCTGGTACCGCGAGCACCAGGCCCCCGATCTGCTGCCCGATGCGGTCTATGGGCTCCCCGAGCGCTACCGCGAGCAGATCCGCCGCGCGGACCTAGTGGCCAACCCCGGGTGTTATCCGACCGCCACGCTGCTGGCGCTCGGGCCGCTCGCGCAGGCCGGACTGATCGAGGACCTGGTGATCGACGCCAAGTCCGGCGTGTCGGGTGCGGGGCGGGCACCGAGCGAGAAGACCCACTTCGTCAGCGCCGACGAGAACGTGGGCGCCTACGGCGTCCCCGCGCACCGCCACATCCCGGAGATCGAGCAGGAGCTCGCGGTGCTCGGCGCCGAGCTTCGCATCACGTTCGTGCCGCACCTGGTGCCGCTGGACCAGGGTGAGCTCGTGTCGTGCTATGTGACCCCGCCCGAGGCCGACCGCGATGACCTCGAAGCCCTGTACGCCGAGTTCTATGCGGAGGAGCCGTTCGTCGAGCTGACTACTCGTCCCCCGGGCGTGCGCGACGTTCGTGAGACCAACATCTGCCGCATCTCCGTGCACCGCGATCCGCGCACCGGCCGGGTGATCGTGTTCGGCGCGCTCGACAACCTGTGGAAGGGCGCGGCCTCGCAGGCAGTGCAGAACCTCAATCTCATGTTCGGGCTGGCCGAGGACGAGGGCATCGGACCGACCCGCTCACTGACCCGCGAGGTCGTCCGATGACCGCCACCCAGCCGTTCTTCTCCTCGCGCTGGATCGAGGCGCCCAGCAACGTCACCGAGCTGCCCGGCGGGCTGCCGCGCGGCTTCAAAGCCGCCGGCGTGGCGTGCGGGATCAAGCCGAGCGGCGATCTCGACCTCGGGATGCTCGTCTCGACCGCCCCGGCCACCACCAGCGCCGCGCGCTTCACCGCCTCGGGCACGCAGTCGGCCCCGGTGCTGCTGTGCCGCGAGCGCTGCACGCTGAGCGGGATCCGCGGCGTGGTCGTCAACGCCGGCAATGCCAATGCGGCCACCGGTCGCCCCGGTTTCGAGAACGCGGCAAAGATGCAGGGAGCCGCGGCGATCGCGTCCGGCGTGGGCGCCGAAAGCGCGATGGCCGTCGCCTCGACCGGTGTGATCGGGGTCCCGCTCCCGATGGGACTCCTCATGCAGGGAATCGTCGCGGCCACGCACGCGCTGCGTCCCGACGGGGAAGTCGACTTCGCTCGTGCGATCCGCACCACCGACACACTCGACAAGCACGCCAGCCTGGATGTCGCGCTCGAGGCGGGGACGGTGCGGCTGACCGCCCAGGCCAAGGGCGCGGGGATGATCTCGCCGAACTTCGCCACCTTGCTGTGCTTCGTTCAGACCGACGCCGCGATGTCGGCGGAGACCGCCGATCTGCTCCTGAGCGTGACCGTCAAGCGCTCATTCGAACGGGTCAGCGTCGACGGACAGCTGTCGACGAGCGATACCGTCATCCTTCAGGCCAGCGGCGAGTCGGGCGTGCAGATCGAGCCCGAGACCGACGACGAGGTCCGGTTCGGAGAGGCGCTCGACACGCTGCTCCGCCAGCTCGCGCTGTACATGGCGCGCGACGGCGAGGGCGCGCGGCGCGTCTGTCGCGTGGTCGTGCGCGGGGGAGACGACAGGGCGGTGCAGCGTGTCGCGCACGCTGTCGCCGACTCGCCGCTGATCAAGACGGCGCTATACGGCGGCGATCCGAACTGGGGCCGGATCGTCCAGGCGGTGGGGATGGCCATGCCGGGAACCGCCCCGCTGGCGGTCGACGTGGCGATCGAGGGCGTCGAGGTGTGCCGCCGCGGGGCGTACGTCCCGCACGACGAGCGCGCGCTCGCCGAGGCGGTGCAGGCCGCGGAGATCGAATACGAGATTGGCCTGCCGGGCGAGGGCGCGGAGACCGAGCGCTTCTTCTCCGACCTGGGTCATGAGTACGTGACGCTGAACGCGGAGTACACGACGTGACCCAAGTCGCGACCTGTGGTCATGAGTACGTGACGCTGAACGCGGAGTACACGACGTGACCCAAGTCGCGACCTGTGGCCATGAGTACGTGACGCTGAATGCCGAGTACACCACCTAGTTCCCCGACGTATGACGAGCGCCGCGTGCGCGACGTCGCCACGCTGCTCGAGGCCCTTCCGTACATCCGGGAGTTCCACGGCAAGACCGTGGTGATCAAGTACGGCGGCGCGGCGATGATCGACGCGGCGCTCAAGGAGGAGTTCGCTCGCGACGTCGTGCTGCTCAAGTACGTCGGGATGAACCCGGTGATCGTGCACGGGGGCGGACCGGAGATCACCAGCTACATGGAGCGGTTGGATTTGCCGGTCGAGTTCGTCGACGGCCTGCGGGTGTCGAACCAGGAGACCGTCGAGGTGGCCAAGATGGTGCTGGTCGGCAAGGTCAACAAGGACATCGTGCTGCTGATCAATAGGCACGGTCAGCCGGCCATCGGGCTGTGCGGCGACGACGGCCTGCTGTTCCGGGCCGCGCGCAAGGTGGCGCCGAGCGGGCAGGACATCGGGTTCGTCGGCGGGATCGAACGGGTCGATGTCAACGTACTCGGCCACGTCGCTCAGGACTACATCCCGGTCGTGGCCAGCGTGGGTGCCGATGCCGAGGGAAACTCCTACAACATCAACGCCGACGAGGCCGCGGGCGCGGTGGCGCGTGCACTCGGCGCCTACAAGCTGATGTTCCTCACCGACGTAGCGGGCTGGCTGCGCGACCCCGCCGACCCCGAGAGCGTCGTGTCGGAGGCGGACGTGGACACGGTCCAGGCGTCGCTGCCCGGTGTGGCCGGCGGGATGCGGCCGAAGCTCCAGGCCTGTGTGGACGCGATTCACGGCGGGGTGTCGTTCGCCCACATCGTGGACGGACGGGTGCCGCACTCGCTGCTGCTCGAGCTGTTCACGGATGCCGGCGAGGGGACGAAGATTGGACCGCCGCGATGAGCCTGGCCGTGCTCCAGGAGCTGGAGGCGGCGCATGCGATGCCGACCTACGTGCGCAACCCCGTCGAGTTCGTGCGCGGTGAGGGCTGCCGGTTATGGGACGTCGACGGCAACGAGTACCTCGACTTCCTGGCCGGCATTTCGGTCCTGAACGTCGGCCACTGTCACCCGCGGATCGTCGAGACGGTGCGCGAGCAGGTCGGACGGCTCACCCACGTGACCAACCTCTACTACACCGAGCCCGGACTCCGGCTCTCGGCGCGTCTGGCCGAGAGCTCGCTCGGCGGCAAGGTGTTCCTGTGCAACTCGGGCGCCGAGGCCAACGAGGCAGCGATCAAGCTGGCGCGCCGGGCGCGGCCGCAGGGCAAGATCGTCGTGCTCCAGGGAGCCTTCCATGGTCGGACCTACGGCGCGCTGTCGGCAACGCCGCAGGAGTCGAAGCAGGCGCCGTTTGCGCCGCTCGTCCCCGGGTTCGAGGTCGTCCCCAAGGATCCCGGCGCGCTGAGCGCCGCGGTCGACTCGGGGACAGCCGCGGTTTTGCTCGAGCCGATCCAGGGCGAGACCGGGATCCACGTGCTCTCCGACGAGCTGCTGCACGCCGCCCGCGAAGCGTGCGACCGCGAGGGCGCCGCGCTGATCTTCGACGAGATCCAGACCGGCATGGGGCGAACCGGCACGCTCTGGGCCTACGAGCAGACCGACGTCGTCCCCGACGCGATGACCAGCGCCAAGGCGCTCGGCGGTGGGCTGCCGATCGGCGCGCTGATCACCGGGCCGCGCCTCGCCGACGTGCTCGGGCCCGGCGACCACGGGTCGACGTTCGCCGGCGGCCCGATGATCGCGGCCGGCGCGCTCGTGGCGCTCGAGATCTGCTCGGACCCGGAGCTCCTGGCCCGGGTAGGGGTGGCCGGCGAACGGCTCGCGGCTGGTCTGAGATCGCTGCCCTACGTGTCGCAGGTCCGCGGCCGCGGGCTGATGCTGGCCATTGATATTGAATCGGATCCCGCCCGGCCGCTCGACGCCGCCGGCCTCGCCCGCCGGGCGCTGCTCGAGCAGCGCCTCGTGGTCAACG
>DATIEI010000298.1:0-17313 GCA_035455845.1 Solirubrobacteraceae bacterium | reverse complement strand
GCGCTCTGGCACACCCACTCGCGCACGGCGTCGGCGCCCTCGTCGTCGACGTTGAGCCCCTCGCCCCAGGGGGTGCGGTGCTTGGGCGTGAAGTACGGGCCGAACGCCTCGAGCGCCCGGTTGCCGGACGCGCCGACGTGGTTGTAGACGACGTCGAGGATCACCGCGAGACCGGCGTCGTGAGCGGCATCGACAAGCCGGCGGAAACCGCGCGGTCCGCCATACGTGGACTGCGCGGCGGAGATGTAGATGCCGTCGTAGCCCCAGCCATGATGGCCCGGGAACTCGGCCACCGGCATGACCTCGATCGCGGTGATGCCGAGCTCCGCCAACCGGGGCAGATGCTCGATGGCGGCTTCGAAGGTCCCTTGCGGTGTGAAAGTCCCAATATGTAATTCATAGATGACCAGCTCGCGGGCCGGGGGCGCCCGGAAGTGCGAGTACGGGGCCGGCACCTCGGCGATCCGGGAAGGGCCGCGGATGCCCTCGGGCTGCCACCGTGAGGCCGGATCGGGATACGTCTCGCCGTCCAGCACGTACACGTAGTCCTCCCCAGCGCTCGCCTCGGTCACCACCTCGCGCACCCCGTACCCCGCGTCGCCGAGCGCTACCTCCCGATCGCGACCGATCCGCAACGAGATCGACTCCGCGCGGGGCGCCCACACGCGGAACTCGGTGTTGCCGTCGCCGCGGGGCCACGCCCCGAGCGGGCGCTCCCAGGGGTATTCGGCGGCGCCGAACTCGACGGGCACGGACATGGCGAAGCTCACTGTGCTTCGGGAATCAACCACACTGCCGCGAGCGGCGGCAGCGTGATCAGCGCCGACACGGGCTGGTTGTGCCACGGGATCGGCTCGGGATCGAGGCCGCCCAGGTTGCCAACGTCGCTACCTCCATAGAAGGTCGAGTCGGTGTTGAGCGCCTCCTTCCAGCGGCACGCGCGCGGGAGCCCTAGCCGGTATCCCGTCCGCGGCACCGGGGAGAGGTTCGCGGCGAACACGATGAGCCGGCGATCGCCGCCCGCATCGGGCTTAGATGCGCGGGCGAACGAGAGCACGTTCGAGTCCGCGTCGTTGGGCTCGAGCCACCAGAATCCCGACGGGTCGGAGTCGATCTCCCAGAGTGCGGGCTCGTCGCGATAGAGCCGGTTCAGGTCCCGCACCAGCGACTGGATGCCGGCGTGATCGGGGTTCTCGAGCAGATGCCAGTCGAGCGAGCGCTCGTAGCTCCACTCGGCCTCCTGGGCCAGCTCCGAGCCCATGAACAGGAGCTTCTTGCCCGGATGGGCCCACATGTAGGCGTACAGGGAACGCAGGTTGGCCAGCTTCTGCCACTTGTCGCCGCCGGCCATCTTCCCGTACAGCGAGCCCTTGCCGTGCACGACCTCGTCGTGCGATAGCGGCAGGATGAAGTTCTCGCTGAACGCGTACATCAGGCTGAAGGTCAGCTCGTGATGGTGATAGCGGCGGTAGATCGGGTCCTGCTCGAAGTAGCCGAGCGTGTCGTGCATCCAGCCCATGTTCCACTTGAAGCCGAACCCCAGGCCGCCCAGGTACGTCGGGCGTGAGACGCCCGGCCACGCGGTGGATTCCTCCGCGGCGGTCACCGCGCCGGGCTCGCGCCCGTAGACGACCTCGTTGAACTCCTTGAGGAACGACACCGCGTCGAGGTCCTCGCGGCCGCCGAACTGGTTGGGCACCCATTCGCCCTCGCGCCGCGAATAGTCGAGGTAGAGCATCGAGGCCACGGCGTCCACCCGGATGCCGTCCACGTGGTACTCGCGCAGCCAGAACAGCGCGTTCGAGATCAAGAAGTTGCGCACCTCGTGGCGCCCGTAGTTGAACACCAGCGTGCCCCAGTCGGGGTGCTCACCGCGGCGGGGATCGGCGTGCTCGTAGAGCGCGGTGCCGTCGAACCGGGCCAGCCCGAACTCGTCGCGCGGGAAGTGGGCGGGCACCCAGTCGAGGATCACCCCGACGCCGTTCTGGTGCATGCGATCGACGAACATTCGGAAGTCGTCCGGGGTGCCGTAGAACGGAGTGGGGGCGAAGTAGCCGGTGACCTGATAGCCCCACGAGCCGGCGAACGGGTGGGCCATGACCGGCAGCAACTCGACGTGGGTGAACCCAAGGTCCTTGACATACGCGCTGAGCTCATCGGCCAGCTCCCGGTAGGTCAGCGACCGGTTGCCCTCGAGCGAGTTGAGCCGCCAGGAGCCGAGATGAACCTCGTAGATCGAGACCGGCTGCTCGAGCGGCTGCCGCTCCTGGCGCGTGCGCAGCCACTCGGCGTCCTGCGGGCTCCAGGTGTGCTCGGGCTCGAACACGACCGAGGCCGTCTTCGGCGGGACCTCGGTGGCCAGCGCGTACGGGTCGGCCTTGAGCAGGATCTGGTGATCCTGGGTGAGGATCTCGTACTTGTAATTCGTGCCGGGACCGACGCCGGGCAGGAACAGCTCCCACACCCCGGTCGAGCCGAGCGAGCGCATGGCGTGCAGACGGCCGTCCCAGGAGTTGAAGTCGCCGACCACGCTGACCGCGCGTGCCGCCGGCGCCCACACCGCGAACGCGGTGCCGGTGACGGGTGGGTCGGATCCCATGACCCTGACGTGCGCGCCGAGCTTGTCGTAGAGCTCCTCGTGGCGGCCCTCGGCGATCAGGTGCTGGTCGAGCTCACCGATCGTGGGCAGGAACGCGTACGGGTCCTCGATGGTGAACTTGCCCGCGTCGCCGTAGTCGACCTCGAGCTGATAGTGGACCGGGAACTCAGCGCCCTCGAGCGTGCCTTCGAACACGCCGCCCGGATGGATCTGCTGCAACTCGATCGCGGGCGCACCGCCGTTGGTGATCGCGCTCACGGCGCAGGCGGCCGGGCGCAGCACGCGCACGACCACGCCACCGTCCTGCGGATGGGCGCCGAGGACGGAGTGCGGGTTTGAGTGCTCGCGGCGGACGAGTGCGTCGAGCTCTGAGGTGGCGACGGTCATAACCTTTTGGGCCTTCCCACGTTTACGCGCTCTCAAGCAGGCGGACGATGCCGGCGACTGGAATGGGGGTCCAGTCGGGCCGGTTGTTGAGCTCGTAGCGAAGCTCGTAGATCGCCTTCTCGAGCTCGTAGATCGAGAGCAGGTTGTTGATCGCGGCCTCGCCGCCTGGCATCAGCGTCGAGTCGATAGACGCGAAGTAGCAGCTGAGGAACTGCTCGCGGGCCCGCTGCTCGAAGTCCTCGGGCGCGTGCTGGCCGCGGAGGAGCTCGACGGCCGAGGTGACGTAGGCGAACGAGCGCAGCATGCCCGCCACGTCGCGCAGCGGGGAGCGCTTCTGGCGGCGTTCGGGGAGCGGACGGGCCGGCTCGCCCTCGAAGTCGAGGATCACCCAGCCGCGCGGGGTGTGCAGGGTCTGCCCGAGGTGGTAGTCGCCGTGGGTGCGGATGACCCGGCCGGTCACCCCGATCTGGGCCCGCGAGGCCAGGCGCTCGCGGACGTCCTGGCCGCGACCTGCGATCGGCGCGAGCTTGGGGTCGTCATCCGGGAGGCGCAGGAAGATCCGCTCGATGTCCTCGTCGACGGTGGCGGTCAGGAGCGACAGCGCCTCCTGGCTGGGCTCCTCGGGTGAGAAGGCGGAATCGCTGGCGTCGGAGGCCAGCGTGTTGTGGAGCTGGGCGGTCACGGTCCCGAGGCCGCCGAGCCGCGCGAGGAACGCGTCGGGCGCAGAGGTGATCTCCTCAAGGGCGAGCTCCCAGCCGCCGACGGCCTCGGGCAGGAAAGCCTGGGCGACGCCCAGGGTCGCCTGGAACGCCTGCCCCTCGTACTCGTACCAGCCGTGCAGCGCCGCGATGTTCGGGAAGCCGCGGTAGGTCAGGAACCGGAGCATCTCGAGTTCTGGATTCACGCCAGGCTCGAGCTTGCGGAACACCTTGAGCACGATCCGGTCGTCGAACACGACCGACGAGTTCGACTGCTCGACGCCCATCAACCGGACCTCGCTGGCGTCGGCCAGACCCTCGGCGTCGTCGAAGGGCTGGAAGCTGAACCGCCCGTCGTCGGTCTCGATCTCGTCGCCGGCGGCGATCCGGCGCATCAGCTCGAGCGCCTGCTGGGGCTCGGCCAGGGCGTCGTAGACCGCCCAGTCGTCGGTGTGCGCGATCGAGTCGCCGCGCGGGATCTCGCTGGGTGCGCGGATGGCCAGCGGCAGCTGGTACAGCTCGTGGGTGCCCGTGCCGAACCGGGTCTCGACCAGCGCCAGCACGAGCGGCGGGTCCTCGCGCAGCGTGATGCTCTCGACGATCTCGATCCCGGCAACCGAGCGGGCCTTCGAGGCGTACCAGCGCTGCTGTTGCACCCAGTCGCGCAGGTCCTCCTCGTCCACGAAGCGGCGGATCTCCTCAGCGGTGATGCCCTGAACGCGCTCACTCATCGCTCGTGCGCTCCTGCTCGGGCTCGACCAGCTGGAACCAGAAGAAGCCCCGCGGGCCGAGCGTCAGCAGATAAGGCAGCTCGCCGATCCTCGGGAAGCGCGAGCGGCCGAACAGCTCGACCGGATAGCGCCCCTCGTACGCAGACAGGTCGAGCTCGACCGCCTGGGCGGTGCGGGCCACGTTGTGAACGCACAGCACCACGTCGTCTTCGAAGGTCCGGATGTGGGCGAAGATCCGCGGGTTGGACGGCTCGATCGGCTCGTAGGTGCCGAAGCCGAACACCGGGTGCTCCTTGCGCAGCGCGATGAAGCGATGCAGCCATCTCAGGAGGCTCGTCGCGGTTCTGAGTTGCGCCTCGACGTTCACGGCCTGGAAGCCGTACACCGGGTCCATCAGCGGCGGCGCGTAGAGCTGGGCGAAGTCGGCCCGGCTGAAGCCGCCGTTGCGGTCGCCCGTCCACTGCATCGGCGTTCTCACGCCGTCGCGATCGCCGAGGAATACGTTGTCGCCCATCGCGATCTCGTCGCCGTAGTAGAGGACCGGCGAGCCCGGGAGCGAGAACATGATCGCGTGCAGCAGCTGGATCTCGTCGCGGCCGTTGTCGAGTAGCGGCGCGAGCCGCCGCCGGATCCCCAGGTTGAGCTTCATGCGCGGGTCCTTGGCGTACTCCGCGTACATGTAGTCGCGTTCCTCGTCGGTCACCATCTCGAGCGTTAGCTCATCGTGGTTGCGCAGGAAAAGGCCCCACTGGCACGTCTCGGGGATGGTCGGGGTCTGTTCGAGAATCTCGTAGACGGGCACCGCCTCCTCCCGGCGGATGGCCATGAACATGCGTGGCATGACCGGAAAATGGAATGCCATGTGGCATTCGTCGCCATTCCCAAAGTACTCGACAACGTCGGCCGGCCACTGGTTGGCCTCGGCCAGCAGAACCCGGTCGGGGTAGTTCTCGTCGACCTCCTTACGGACCCGCTTCAGGTAGTCGTGCGTCTCGTTGAGGTTCTCGCAGATCGTGCCCTGGCGCTCGTACAGGTAGGGCACGGCGTCGAGCCGGAAGCCGTCGAGGCCGAGGTCGAGCCAGAAGCGGAGCACCTCGAGCATGGCGTCCTGGACCTCGGGGTTGTCGAAGTTGAGGTCGGGCTGGTGCGAGAAGAAGCGATGCCAGTAGTAGGCGCCGGCCACCGGGTCCCACGTCCAGTTCGAGGCCTCGGTATCGATGAAGATGATCCGCGCGTCCTGGTATTTCTCGACCGTGTCCGACCACACGTACCAGTCGCGCTTGGGGTTGTCCGGGGCTGAGCGCGACTCCTGGAACCACTGGTGGTCTGACGAGGTGTGGTTCATGACCAGGTCGGCGATCACGCGGATGCGCCGGGCGTGGGCGGCGTCGATCAGCTCGTGCACGTCCTCGACGCTGCCGTAGTCCGGGTGGACCGAGGTGAAGTCCGCGATGTCGTAGCCGCCATCGCGCAGAGGGCTCCGATAGAAGGGCAGGAGCCAGATGCAGTCAACGCCCAGCCACTGGAGGTAGTCGAGCTTCTCGGTCAGGCCGCGGAAGTCGCCCGAGCCGTCGCCGTTGGCGTCGAAGAAGCCGCGGATGTGGATCTCGTAGAACACCGCGCGTTTGAACCACAGCGGCTCGTGCTCGAACCACTGGCGGGTCTGCGACTGGACCGCGGGCGTGTCCTGGGACGCGGGCGGTGCGGGGGTGGCCACGGTCCGCGTCTCGGCCGCGATCAGGTGGGTCAGGGTCGGTGGGCCGACGCTCATCGGCGTGCGTTGCCCAGCATCACATCTCGACGCGCACGACGTGCGCCTGACGGACACCGGGCTCGAGCCGGATGTAGTTCTGACCGATGCGCCACAGGAACCGGTCACCGGTCAGCAGATCGTGAGCGGTGAAGCTGGGCGGCAGACCGAGGTTGGCGGGCACGATCGCGAGGCCCTCCTGGGCCTGGTGGGGGTCGATGCTGACGACGGTGATGATCGTGTTGCCCTGCGCGTGCTTGGCGTAGGCGATCAGCGCGTCGTTGGCGGTGTCGAGGAAGGTTACGTTTTCGAGCTGGTGGAGAGCCGGGTTCTCGCGGCGGATGTGATTCAGGCGCTCGATGTACGGCAGCAGCGGGCCGTCCAGCGCGCGGCGCTTGATCTCGTACTTCTCGGAGTCCAGGTACTCCTCGGAACCGGGTTTCGCCGGGACGTTCTCGAAGTGCTCGTAGCCGGAGTAGATCCCGTAGGTCGGGCTGAGGGTGGCGGCGAGCGTCACGCGGGCCTCGAAGGCGGGACGCCCTCCGTGCTGCAGGTACTCGTGCAGGATGTCCGGTGTGTTGGCGAAGAAGTTCGGGCGGAAGTACTCGCTCTCCTCGCTGTGCGCGAGCTCGTTCATGTACTCGGTCAGCTCCCAGCGCGAGTTCTTCCAGGTGAAATACGTGTAGGACTGGCTGAAGCCGATCTTGGCCAGGTGGCGCATGACCGACCTTCTGGTGAACGCCTCGGCGAGGAAGATGACGTCGCGGTTGTGCTCGTGCACGTTCTGGATCAGCCAGCGCCAGAACTCGAACGGCTTGGTGTGCGGGTTGTCGACGCGGAACACCGTGACCCCTGCGTCAACCCACTGGAGGACGATCTTCAGCAGCGCGTCCCACAGGCCCTTCCAATCGGGCGACTCCCAGTTGACGTTGTAGATGTCCTGGTAGCGCTTGGGCGGGTTCTCGGCGTACTTCAGCGTGCCGTCCGGGCGGCGGTGGAACCACTCGGGGTGCTCGTGCAGCCACGGGTGGTCGGCCGAGCACTGGATCGCGAAGTCGAGCGCGATCTCGAGGTTGTGCTGCTTCGCAGTTTGAGCGAGTTCCTTGAGGTCCTCGATCGTCCCGAGGTCGGGATGGACCGCGTCGTGGCCGCCCGTCTCGTCGCCGATCGCCCACGGGGAGCCGGGATCGGTCGGACCGGCGGTGAGCGAGTTGTTGCGCCCCTTGCGGTTCGTGTGTCCGATCGGGTGGATCGGCGGGAGGTAAATGATGTCGAAGCCGAGCTCTGCGAGTCTTGGGAGCTGGGTCTGTAGGCCTTTGAGTCCGCCCCAGGACCGGGGGAAGAGCTCGTACCAGGCACCGAACTTGGCCAGCACTCGGTCGACCTCGATCGGGATCGGTTGCTCGATGCTGACCGCGCCGTGGCGGGGCTGGATCCGTTCGAGGGTTGCGAACAACTCGGGGCCGAGCGCGACGTCGTGCTTGGCCGTCTCGGGAACGTCCTCGTCGGACAGCGTGGCGATCGCGTGGTCTATGAGGGCGCGGTCTGACTTGGACTTGGCCTCGTCGGCGGCGCTTGTGAGCAGCTGGACGCCTTCGGAGAGCTCGCCGGCCAGGTCATGCTGCTGGGCGGCGACCTTGCGCTCGAGCTCGTCGCGCCACGTGCCGAACACGTCGGTCCACGCCTCGACCGTGTACTCCCAGCGACCGGCCTTGTCGGCCTGGAAGCTGCCGGCCCAGCGCACGCCGCCGAGGTGGGCGTCAATCCGGACCATCTCGGCCTCGCGCCAGTTGCGGGCCTGCGGCGGCTTGTAGCGGATGACGGCACGGAGGATGTCGTGGCCGTCGCGGAAGATGTCGGCCTCGACGTGAACCGTGTCGCCGACCACGCGCTTGGCCGGATAGCGGCCGTCGTCGACCGCCGGCGTCGGGTACTGGATGACGATCCGCTCGGGTGGCGGCTTGGTGGTTCCCGGACGGCGTGGCTTGGCCGCGGTCGGTTCGACCTGGGTACTCACGCTCGTCGAGGGTGCTGCGGACCGGTGGACGGGGTCCTCACGTCACGAAAAATATCCTTCCTCGCGATGGGTAAACCCACGCGTGTGATTTTGGCGTGATCGAGCTTCCGCGGTCGAGCGGCGTTCAGCTGCACATCACGTCGCTCCCGGAGGGCCGGTTGGGCCCGGGCGCATATCGGTTCGTCGACTGGCTGGCGGCCGCCGGGCAGACGTGGTGGCAGGTGCTGCCGCTGGGCCCGCCCGATCGGTACCGCTCGCCGTACAAGGCGCGCTCGGCGTTCGCCGCGTGGCCTGGGCTGCTGGCTGATCCCCGCGCGCGGGTGTCTGCTGCCGAGGTGTCGGAGTTTCGTGATCGAGAGGGATTCTGGGCGCGCGATTGGGAGGTCTTCGCCGGTCGTGGGGCCTTGGCCGATCAGGTGCGTTTTGATCGCGAATGGAGCGCTCTGCGCACGTATGCGGCCTCGGCCGGGGTGCGGTTGTTCGGCGACGTGGCGATCTACGTGGCGCCCGGGAGCGCCGATCACCGAGCGCACCCGTCGCTGTTTCGGGCCGGGTTGGTCGCCGGCGCGCCGCCCGATGCATATTCCTCTGTCGGTCAGCTTTGGGGGAATCCCCTGTACGACTGGCCGGCGCTGCGACGGCGGCGGTATCGCTGGTGGGTCGAGCGGCTGCGGCGGACGATGTCGCTATTCGACCTGGCGCGGATCGATCACTTCCGGGGATTCGTCTCGTACTGGGCGGTGCCGGCAGGGGCGCGGACGGCGGCGTCGGGTTTTTGGCAACGAGGGCCCGGGCGTGCGGTGTTCGACGCGGTCTCGGCTGAGCTTGGTTCGGTGGCCTTGGTCGCCGAGGACCTGGGGGTGATCACGCCGCCGGTGGCGCGCCTGCGCGACTCGCTGGGGTTTCCGGGGATGGTGGTCCTGCAGTTCGGTTTCGAAGAAGGCGATCCTGAGAGCGTCCACCGGTTCGAGAACCACGCGGAGAACCGGGTCGTCTACACCGGGACCCACGACCACGACACCGCGCGCGGTTGGTACTCGTCGCTGGATGCGTCGATGCGGGCGCGGGTCGATGAGACGATCGCTCGCGTCGGCGTGCGTGAACGGCAGCCTTGGTGGGGGTTGATCCGATTGGCGCTCGCCTCGCGAGCGCGGGTCGCGATGATGCAGACGCAGGACATCCTCGGGCTGGGGTCCGAGGCCCGCATGAACGCCCCGGGGGTCGCCGATGGCGCGTGGCGGTGGCAGATGGAGCGTGGCGCCTTGAAGCCCGCGATGGCCCGGCGGCTGCGCGAGGCCACCGAGGCCGCGGGGCGCATCGCCTAACCCTGGAGCGGTCGACGTTTCCGGAAATAATTCCCGGAAAAGGCAGAAGGAGTGCAGCGGACCGGGCTCAAGTTGCGCCGCGGACCGCCGATCCCAGAGGAGTATGAGTATCTCAGCCGTGGTCGGCCGGGTCGACCAGATCATGGCGATGCAGCAACAGCTCGCCGATCCTGCCGCCGCAGCCGCCGCCGGACAGAGCACGTCTGGCACGACCGCCGAGACGGTTCCCGGCACCACCACGGACACGTCGTCGACCAGCTTCAGCGACGCGCTGAACTCGGCCCTCGGCTCCTCGGCGCTCGGCACGACCGACCCCACCGCGGCCGCCGACACGACCGGCGCGCTAACGCCGGCCCTGGCCACCGCAATGTCCGGGGTCAGTACCGCGATCCCGGGGCTCACGACCGGCGTGGCGAGTACCACCGGCAACGCCCCGGCCCAGGTCCAGGCCATGACCAACATGGCCAACTCGCTCGTCGGCAAGCCGTACGTCATCGGTGGCGGCCACGGCGGGTGGGGCACCTCGTCGGGCTACGACTGCTCGGGCTTCGTGTCGGCCGTGCTGCACGCCGGCGGCTACTTGAGCCAGCCCGTCGATACCACCGCGCTGCCGAATCAGGCCGGCATGCAGTCCGGCCCGGGCCAGTACGTGACCGTCTACGACCGCGCGCTTCCCGGCCAGAGCGGCCACGTGATCATCGAGTTAGGCGGGCAGTTCTACGAGTCGGGCGGGTCGCACGGGGCGTGGGGCGGTGGCGGTGGCGTCGAGAAGATCGGCACGCCGTCGGCGGCCTACCTGGCCAGCTTCCCGACCGTGCTCCACCCGGCCGGGCTGTAGCCGCCTCAGGCCGAGCCGCGCACCGCGACCAGCGCACGCAGGTACGCCGAGCGGACGCTCACCTTGAAGTGGCGGTAGGCGTAGGTCACGTCGGCGCGCAGGCGCTGCCACCGCGTGGTCTGAAAGGTGATCAGCGACGACGGCGCGACGGAGATCGGGACACCGTCGCGCGCCAGAACGGCGAGCGCCCGTTCGGCGATGTCGATCTGGCCGAACGCGGTCGGATGGACGTGGTCGGTCATGACCAGGTTGCGTGCTCCCCACGAACGCAGGTCGACCACCAGCGCGCCGACCTCGCCGGCCACACGCTCGACGACCACGTTCAGGTCCTCGACCTTGGCCCCGGCGCGCGGGCGGCCCAGGTCGAGTGGCGCGGTCATGGTCAGCACCCGGTCACAGCGTTCGCTCAGGAAGTCCAGAGCGGTCCGGAACCTGGACTGGAAAGCCGCGGCGTCCCAGTTCACCGAGCGCACGTCGTTGACCCCGATGTACAGGCAGCCGACCTCGTACCGGGCACCACGGAGCGAACGCGCCACGAAAGCCGGGATCTGCGAGTCCACCACGTCGGAGACGAAAGCTCCGTCGACCGCGTAGCCGGTGTAGGGCACGCCCAGGCCGCGCGCGACCCACAGTGCCCAGGACTGCAGCGCGACGCCCCATTGCAGCTCGCCGCCGCCGTTGGTGATCGAATCGCCGAAGGCGAGCACGCCCAGGCGGCACTTGTCCCCCTGAACACTTGCGCCGGTCACGGCGCGCGAGACTACCCGCTTGTCCATAATCCCCGGCCGTGAGTTACGGGCGGGTGACCATGAACGACGGTCGCGAAGACGTGAGGCGGGCCGCCGAGGATCTCGCTGAGCGGCTCCCGGATGCCCTGGCGCCGCTGGCCCGGCTGGCCTACAACTACCGGTGGTCCTGGCTACCGGGTGGCCCCGAGGTGTTCTCCGAGATCGACCCGGTTCGGTTCGCGCTCGCCTGCCAGAACCCGGTGCGGCTCCTGCAGGAGGTCTCCAACGCCAGTCTGCGCCAGGCCGCCCTCGACGGCGCGCTGATCGAGCGGATCGCCGCGGTCGAGGCGCAGGTCAAGGCCGATCTGGACCGTCCGCCCTATCCGTCGATCGATCCGGCGCGGCCGGTGGCGTTCATGTGCGCCGAGTACGGCCTCCACGTGTCGTTGCCGGTGTACTCCGGTGGGCTGGGTGCGCTGGCCGGCGACCTGCTCAAGGAGGCGTCCGACTGTGCCGTGCCGCTCGTCGCGGTCGGGCTCATGTACCGCAAGGGCTATTTCCGCCAGCGGATCGACGCCGGCGGGTGGCAGCACGAGTACTGGATCGACACCGATCCCCATCGTCTGCCCGCCGCGCTGGTGACCGGCGCCGGCGAGGTCCCGCTCAAGATCGAGGTGCCGATCTACGACGCCGAGGTGACCGCGCAGATCTGGCGCGTCGACGTCGGCCGGGTGCCTTTGTTCCTGCTCGACACCGACGTGCCCGAGAACGGTCACGTCGAGCGCTGGATCACCGGTCGCCTGTACGAGTCGGACGAGCACATTCGCCTGGCCCAGTACGTGCTGCTCGGCGCCGGCGGGGTGCGCGCGCTGACCGCGCTCGGGTTCGAGCCCGGGGTGATCCATCTCAACGAGGGGCACGCAACGCTCGCGCCGGTGCAGCTCGCCGCTCAGGAGATGCACTCGGGCGAGCACCTGGCCACCGGCCTCGCCTCAGCGCGCGAGCGAACCGTGTTCACCACACACACCCCGGTGCCGGCGGGCAACGACACCTACCCCTCTGAGAAGGTGGAAGAGGCGATCGGGAACCTGATGGGCCAGCTCGGGATCGATGCCGACGAGGTGATCGCGCTGGGTCGGACCAACCCCGAGGACGACGGCGAGCCGTTCGGGGTGACCCAGGCCGCGCTGCGCCTCAGCCGCGCTGCGAACGGGGTGAGCCGCCGTCACGGCGAGGTGGCGCGCGAGATGTGGCAGACGTTGTGGCCCGACCTCGGCGTGGACGACGTCCCGGTCGGTCACGTCACCAACGGGGTGCACATCCCGACCTGGATCGGCACGCCGATGCGCGAGCTGATGGATGTCCACCTCGGCGAGGGGTGGATGGCGCATGCGGCGGAGCCCGAGACGTGGGCCGGTGTTGACCGCATCCCCGACGCCGAGCTCTGGCACGCGCGCGAGCTCCAGCGCGCTCAGCTCGTCGAGGAGATGCGGGCGCGCAGCACCAACGAACGGCTCCAGCGCGGCGACGTGCGCGAATACGTCGACGCCGCGGCCAAGACGTTCGATCCTCAGGTGCTGACGATCGGGTTTGCGCGGCGGGTGGCGACCTACAAGCGGATCGATCTGCTCACCCGCGATCCCGAGTGGACCCAGAGGCTGCTGGGCGGCGATCAACCGGTGCAGGTGGTGCTGGCCGGCAAGGCGCATCCGCGCGACGAAGAGGCCAAGCGGACCCTGCAGCGACTGTTCGGGATGAAGGTCGCACGGATCGTCGGCCAGCGGGTCGTGTTCCTGGACGACTACGACCTGGCCACCGCCGCCTGGCTCGTGCGTGGCTGCGACGTGTGGTTGAACGTGCCTCGCCCGCCGCTCGAGGCGAGCGGCACGAGCGGGATGAAGTCCGTGGTCAACGGCGGGCTGCAGCTCAGCGTGCTCGACGGCTGGTGGGCCGAGGGCTACGACGGCGAGAACGGATGGGGCCTGTCCGGCGAGGTCGACCGAGACCATCACGCCCAGGACGATCGCGACGCGAACGCGCTCCATCAGGTCCTCGACGACGAGGTGCTGCCCACGTTCTACGACCGCGACGAGCACGGCGTGCCCGTGGCCTGGCTGGCCCGGGTCCGCGCGTCGCTCAAGACGCTCGGCCCGCGCTTCAGCGCCACCCGGATGCTCTCGGAGTATCTGTCTGGGCCCTACCGCGGCGCCTGAGCACACGGGAAGATCCGGTCTACATTCGGCGTCATTAAGCTGATGGCAGGCGAAGGACTTTCGATGCACACCAAGACGGAGCTAGCCGAACTCTCGGCGCTCGCCGACGGCACGCTCGATCCCGCTCGCCGGCCCGAGGTCGAGGCGAGGATCGCCGCGTCGCCGGAGCTGAGCGCGCTGTACGCGCGTGAGCGACGCGTGGTCGACGCGCTGCACCAGGCGCGGGCCACCGAGCGGGCACCCGAACAGCTTCGGGCTCGGATCGAGGCCGCTCGGCCCACGCGTACCGTGGTGGCCCGCCGACGCCTCGCGTACGCGGGCGGTCTGGCCGGGGTGCTTGCCGCGATCGCGCTTGCGCTTGCGCTCGTGCTGCCCGGTGGCACGCCTGGCGCGCCATCGGTCTCCGACGCAGCCGCGCTCGCCAGCCGCGGGCCGACCCAGGCTCCGCCCGCACCCGATCCGGTGAGCCCCCACGCCATGCTGCATCAGAGCGTCGGCGAGGTGTACTTCCCGAACTGGGGCAGCTCACTCGGCTGGCGTGCGGTGGGCGCTCGCACCGACCGGCTCGGCGGCCATCACGCGGTCACCGTCTACTACCAGTGGCGGGACAGGCAAATCGCCTACACGATCGTGTCCGCCCCGGCGCTGGCTCAGCCCGCGGCACACCGCACGTGGCTCAATGGCACCGAGCTGCGTACCCAGACCCAGAATGGGCGCCTGGTCGTGAGCTGGTACCGGGCGGGCGACACGTGCGTCCTCTCGGCCCGCGGAGTCACGGCCGCCGAGCTGCAGAAGCTGGCGGCGTGGAGGGCCCCGGAGGCTCGCTGATCACCTCGCGCGCCACCCGTTGGCGCGCGCGATGAAGCCGCGTGGTGATCGTCGCCTCCCGCACCCGGAGCGCTCGCGCCGCTTCCCGGTAGGAGAGCCCCGCCACGTCAATCGCGACCAGCGCGTCCCGGAAGTCATCCGGGAGCCGGGCGATCGCGCCGTACAGCTCGGCCGACTCGATGTGCGACTCGGCGCTCGGCGCGCTGCGGTCCTCGATCAGGTCGATGTCCTCCGGCATCGGCGTGGTCTGGGGCCGGCGCCCGGCCGCCCGGCGCGCGCTGAAGAACGTGTTGCGCAGGACCCGGAGCAGGTATCCGATGTCGTCCTCGGAGTGCAGGAACCGAGGCCGGCGCAGAACGCGCTCGAACGTCTCCTGCACCAGGTCCTCAGCCTCCTCACGAGAGCCGCAGAGACCCCAAGCCGCGCGGTAGAGCCGATCGATGTGATCGCCCAGCGCCTCGGGATCGAGCTGACGTTGGTCGTTCATCGGTGGCGGTTCGAGCATACGCGTGCCAGGGCCCACGCGGGGTTAGCGACGGCAAACACACCAACGTTACGTAGACGCGCTGCGAGCGGTTCTAAGTCTGGAGATCCAACAGCCGCCGCGCCGGCGGTCCCGATCGGGCTCGGCAATCTCCGTGGCGAAGGCGACGACGCCCTCTAAGCCTGACTGGACTTCGGCCGTAGACATAGTGGGATGGTCGCCGGCGCCTGACGGCGGGGCCTTGGAACGCAAAGCGTAATGACGCTCTCGCGGAGTAGCCTTGCCCGCCGTGTCCGACCTGCTGCGCCGTTCCGCCGCCGAGCTCGCCGCGCTGGTCCGCTCCGGCGATGTTTCCGCGCGCGAGCTGGTCGAGGCGTCGCTGCGCCGTATCGACGAGCTCCAGCCGAGCATAAATGCGTTCACGCACGTCGCGCACGAGTCGGCGCTGAGCGCCGCCGATGCGATCGGTCCCGACGATTCGCGTCCGTTCGCGGGCGTGCCGATCGCCATCAAGGACAACCGCTCGGTGGCCGGCATGCCGCTGACCATGGGCAGCGACGCGTTCGGCGAGTTCGTCCCCGGACGCGACTCGTATCTGGTCAGGCGGCTGCGCGAGGCGGGCTTTGTGATCGTCGGGAAGACCTCGATGCCGGAGATGGGGATCCTGCCGACCACCGAGCCGCGCCGTTTCGGGCCGGCTCGCAACCCGTGGGACACCGATCGCACGCCGGGGGGCTCAAGCGGTGGGGCGGCCGCGGCGGTGGCGGCCGGGATGGTGCCGGTGGCGCACGGCAACGACGGCGGCGGGTCGATCCGGATCCCTGCCGCCTGCTGCGGGCTGGTCGGGTTAAAACCGGCGCGCGGCCGCGTGTCGGTTGGCCCGGACGGCGGTCACAGCTTCCTGGTCTGCGACGGCGTGCTGACCCGCACGGTCCGCGACACCGCCGCCGTGCTCGACGTGCTGTCCGGACCCGAGCCGGGCGACGCGACCTGGGCCCCGCCGCCGCCGGCGGCCGGCTACACGGCGCTCACCGAGGTCGATCCGGGCCAGCTACGGATCGCCTTGATCCTGGAGCCCCCACTGGCGGACGCCACCGTCGATCCGGTGTTCGCGCAGGCGGCGCGCGACGCGGCGGCGCTGCTGGAGTCGCTCGGCCATCGCGTCGAGGAGATCACCCCACCGTGGTCAGGCCTCGACCTGCTGCCGGACTTCACGCGGTCCTTCGGCCCGCTGGTCTCGTTCACCACCTGGCTTGGGGGCCAACTCAACGGACGGGAGACGACCGCCGATGACGTCGAGCCGCTGACCTGGATGCTCTACCAGCACGCCCGCACGCAGGACACGCTGAAGTACCTGATCGCTGAGAACCGGCTCGAGTCGGTGGCACGCTCCATCGTCCAGGCGCTCATGCCCTACGACGTGGTGCTGACGCCGGTACTCGCCCAGCGGCCGGTGCCGATCGGCGAGATCAACGGCCTCGGCCCCGATCCGATGGCGAGATTCCGGCGGTCCGGCTACTTCACGCCGTTCACCGCGATCTTCAATGTGACCGGCCAGCCCGCCGTCGCGCTCCCGCTCTACCACGGCGAGGACGGCCTGCCCACCGGTGTGCAGCTGGTCGGGCCGCCGGCGCGAGAGGAGGTGCTGCTCAGTCTGGCTGCGCAGCTCGAGGCGGCGCTGCCCTGGAGTGAACGGGAGCCGGCGGTTTAGTTCGCGAGTAACGGCGCCCGACGCCCGTTAGGTAGGTGCGGGCAGCCGGGTGCCAACAGGCACCCGCTGCACGTCCATTACGGCAGCGGGACGGGGTGGTAGGTCTGGCCCGCATCGGTTGTGTAGTAGAGCCGCTCGTCGGTCGCGTTCTGGCCGGCGAATCCGAGGGCTACCCCATGGGTCGGATCGGTGAAGCCGAGGTAGGTCCAGCGGATGCCGGTCGGGCCGGTTTGGCTCCAGGTCGCGCCATCGTTGGTGGTCCGGTAGAGCTGCTGGGAGCCGACCACCGCCGTGCTCGACGACGCCGCTGCGAACGGCGCCGAATTGGGCAGGCTGAGGCCGGTGCTCACGACTGCCGTGAAGCTCGCGCCGCCGTCGGTCGAGCGCCACACCCCGCTGTTCATGCCGGTGGCACACCGAGCCCACACGACCGGTGGCGTCGGCGCCGCGAACAGGCACGGGAGGCCAGGCGAGGGCGCCGGATGGGCGGCGAAGCTCGCGCCGCCGTCGTTTGACACGAGAACGTTGCCGCCGATCCCGGTGCCCTGGCCCGACTGGACGATGATGTTCGCGCCCTGGACCCAGAGGCTGCCGGAGACCACGCCGGCCGCGCTCACCGTGCTCCACGCGTCGTGCCCCACCGGAGAGCGGACGAGCTTCCCGTTTCCGCCTCCGGCCGGCTCGACGGTGGCGTAGACCTGGCCGTGCGAGATGGCGAGATCCGTGACGGTCCCGCCGACATTGACGCGCTGCCAGGTCTGACTGCCGTCGTGGGTGGCGTACAGGTCAGGACCGTAAGCGAAGCCATTGTGCGTGTCGGCGAACCGCAACTGCGAGTACCCGGGGGCGCTGCCGTCGCCCGAGAGCGTCGCCTGGGGCGCATGCAGGGCATGGAAGCTCCGGCCGCCGTCGGTCGTCCGCAGGATCGAGCCGCACGGGGGCTGCTCACCTGTCGGGCACGGTCCTGCGCCGAGCAGCCACCAGGTCAGCTCGCCGATCGCGGT
>DATIEI010000297.1:0-23552 GCA_035455845.1 Solirubrobacteraceae bacterium | reverse complement strand
GGCCGAGGTCGTCGCCCCCAAGGAGCGCCGCCGGCGCACGCGCGCGGCCAAGGCCGCGCGAGCCAAGGCGCGTAAGCCGCGCACGCCCGAGGAGCGGCACGCCGACCGCGTGGCCGAGCGTGCCGAGAAGGCCGCCGCCCGGCGCGTCGAGCGCACTCGGACGCGCGAGAAGATTCGCGCTGCCCGGGCGGCTGGGCCGGAGACCCAGGCCACCCCGCCGCGCGAGCGCGGCCCGGGGCGGCAGAAGACCCGCCAGGGCGTGGTCGTTTCCGACAAGGCCGACAAGACGATCACCGTGCGAATCGACGTGACCCGCCGCCACCGCCGCTACGAGAAGATCGTGCGGGTCTCGAACACGCTGCACGCGCACGATGAATCCAACGACGCCCACATCGGCGACGCCGTGATCGTCCGCGAGTGCCGGCCGCTCTCGCGCCTGAAGCGCTGGCGACTGGTCGAGGTTGTGGAGCGAGCCGAGTGATCCAGAACGAGACACGGCTGCGCGTCGCCGACAACACCGGCGCCCGTGAGATCCTGGTCATCCGCGTCCGCGGCGGGCACCGCCGCCGCTACGCGGGGGTGGGCGACATCGTCACCGCCACGGTCAAGCAGGCCAGCCCGCAGGGGTCGGTCAAGAAGGGCGAGGTGGTCACGGCGGTCGTCGTGCGCACCCGTAAGTCCTACGGCCGCGAGGACGGGACCTACATCGCCTTCGACGAGAACGCAGCGGTGCTGATCGACAACCAGAACAACCCGCGCGGGACGCGCATCTTCGGTCCGGTGGCGCGCGAGCTACGCGAGCGCAACTTCATGAAGATCGTCTCCCTGGCTCCGGAGGTTCTCTGACCATGCCGGCGCGACTCAAGCAGGGTGACGAGGTGATCGTGGTCGGCGGTAAGGATCGGGGCAAGCGTGGCCGGATCCTCCGCGTGGATCCCAAGAAGGACCGCGTCTACGTCGAGGGCCTGAACATCGTCAAGCGTCACCAGCGTCCTCGCCAGGTGGGCGGCGCCCAGCGCGCCGAGACGGTCGGCGGGGTGATCGAGAAGGAGGGGCCGATCCACGTCTCCAACGTGATGCTGGTCGACCCCCGGGATGACAAGCCGACGCGCGTGGGAATCGAGCTCCACGACGGCAAGCGCTTCCGGATCGCGCGGCGGAGCAAGACGAGGTTGGACTGAGGACCCCACAATGCCTGAAGCGAGACTGCAGACCCGATATCGCGATGAGATCCTCCCGGCGCTGACCGAGCGCTTCGGGTACTCGACGCCGATGCGGGCGCCCCGGATCACCAAGATCACCGTGAACATGGGCGTGGGCGACGCCAAGCAGGACTCCAAGATGCTCGAGGCGGCCACCGAGCAGCTGGCCACGATCACCGGTCAGCGCCCCAACGTGCGCCGGGCCCGCAAGTCGATCGCGCAGTTCAAGGTGCGCGAGGGCATGCCGGTCGGCGTCGCTGTGACGCTGCGCGGCGCGCGTGCCTACGAGTTCCTGGATCGGCTCATGTCGGTGGCGATCCCGCGGATCCGCGACTTCCGCGGGCTGAACCCGCGCTCGTTCGACAGCCGCGGCAACTACTCGATGGGCGTGCGCGAGCAGATCATCTTCCCCGAGGTCGACTACGACGAGGTGGACCAGATCCGAGGCCTGGACATCACGATCACCACGACCGCCCAGACCGACGACGAGGCGTTCGCGTTGCTCGAGGCGCTCGGGATGCCATTTTCCAAAGAGGGCCGCCCCGAAGCGGCGGCCGCGTAGACGTAGAAGGCGTAGAAGGAGCCCATGGCCAAGACTTCACAGGTTGTCCGTCAGCAGCGTCCCGCCAAGTACAAGACGCGCGCGTATACCCGCTGCCGCCGTTGCGGCCGGGCCCGCTCGGTCTACCGCAAGTTCGGCCTATGCCGGATCTGCCTGCGCGAGCTCGCGCACAACGGCTACATCCCGGGCATGACCAAATCGAGCTGGTGACGCGATGAGCATGACCGACCCGATCGCCGACCTCCTGACCCGGATCCGCAACGCGGCCGCGGCTCAGAAGCACGACGTGAGCATCCCGTCCTCCAGGCTGGGGCGGGAGATCGCCCGGATCCTGCACGAGCAGGGGTACATCGAGGCCTTCGAGGTGCACGAGCCGGCCGAGGGCCGGCCGGGCGAGGAGCTGACGATCACGCTCAAGTACACGCAGGCACGCAAGCCGGTGATCACCGGGCTGCAGCGCGTTTCGCGCCCCGGACAGCGCACCTATGTCGACCACGGCCACATCCCGCGTATCCAGGGCGGCATGGGCACCGCGATCATGTCGACTTCCAAGGGCGTCATGACCGGCCACGAGGCCCGCATCGAGGGCGTCGGCGGCGAAGTGGTGGCCCAGGTCTGGTAGACCGTCTCGAGCTATGTCCCGCATCGGTAGACAACCCATCCCCGTACCGGCCGGAGTGACGGTCGCAATCGAGCCTGAGCGGGTGACGGTCAACGGCCCCAAGGGCGAGCTGTCCGAGCGCGTCAACCGCGATATCAAGGTCGAGCAGGTCGACGATCAGATCATGGTCACGCGGCCGACCGATCGAGGCGAGCATCGCGCGCTGCACGGCCTGACCCGAACGCTGGTGGCCAACATGGTGCAGGGCGTCACCGCCGGGTTCGAGAAGCGCTTGGAGATCCAGGGCGTCGGCTACCGGGCGCAGCTGCGCGGCCGCGACCTCGAGCTGGCTCTCGGGTATTCGCATCCGGTCTCGATCAAGGCCCCCGACGGGATCGAGTTCGAGGTCCCGCAGCCCACCCGGATCACGGTCCGGGGCGCCTCCAAGCAACAGGTCGGCGAGATCGCCGCGCTGATCCGCAAGCAGCGCAAGCCCGAGCCCTACAAGGGCAAGGGCATCCGCTACGAGGGCGAGTACGTGGCACGAAAGGTTGGTAAGCGGGCATGACGTCGAAGACTTCATCTTCGATTGCGAGTTCGCCTGGCGGCGAACATCGCGGGGAGACTCGATCATGACCGTGTTGACCAAGCCCGCGCAGCGGTTGAGGCGCCGGCGGCGCGTCCGGGCCAAGATCCGCGGCACCGCCGAGCGTCCCCGGATCTCGGTGTTCCGCTCCAACCGCGGCATCTTCGCCCAGTTGATCGACGACGACGCCGGCCGCACCCTGGCGTCGGTGAGCTGGATCGAGGCGGACCTGCGCGGCCTGGGCAGGATGGAGCAGGCCGAGCGCGTCGGCGCGCTGCTGGCCGAGCGAGCCCGTGCCGCAGGCGTCGAGACCGCCGTGTTCGACCGCGGCGGCTACCAGTACCACGGGCGCGTCAAGGCGCTCTCCGACGGAGCCCGCGAGGGCGGGTTGAACTTCTAGGCCCGCTACCCTGGATCTGCTGATGCCCGGCGTACGTGATCGCACAGTCTCATCTTCCGGACTCGACCTCCAGGAACGGGTGGTCGAAATCAACCGCGTGGCCAAGGTGGTCAAGGGCGGCCGGCGCTTCTCGTTCACCGCGCTGGTCGTGGTGGGCGACGAGCGCGAGATCGTCGGGATCGGCTACGGCAAGGCCAACGAGGTGCCGGTGGCGATCCAGAAGGGCGTCGAGCGGGCCAAGAAGAACCTGTACCGCGTTCCCAAGCACGGCTCGACGATCACCCACCAGACGACCGGCATCTTCGGCTCCGGACGCGTCTTCCTGAAGCCCGCCGCCCCCGGTACCGGCGTGATCGCCGGCGGTGGCGTGCGCGCGGTGCTCGAGCTCGCCGGGATCCACGACATCCTGTCGAAGTCTTTGGGGTCGCAGAACCCGATCAACCTGGTCAAGGCCACGATGGCCGGGCTGCAGTCTTTGCGCACCCCGGACGAGGTGGCGGAGATCCGCGGCCTCTCGGTCAACCAGGTCTTGGGCCTGACGACGCCGGAGGCTGAGCCCACGTCCGGCGCCCCCGAATCAAGTTCGAACGGGGATGGAGGGGCTGCGGTGACTCGAGGGGGCCCGGACGCGGATTCAGCGTCCGGCGAAGAGCCCGGCGACGGTCCCACCTCGGTCGAACAGCCTGAGGAGTCCGGGGCGTGAGCAAGCTGGTGGTCACCCAGCGCCGGTCGCGCAACGGCTCTGATCAGCGTCAGCGCGACACGCTGCGCTCGCTCGGCCTGCGCCGGATCGGCCACAGCGTGGAGCACGAGGACACCCCGCAGATTCGCGGGATGATCGCCAAGGTGGCGCATCTGGTCGAGGTCTCCTCGGAGGGTTCGAATGGCTGAGCCTCGCGAAGAGGACGACGCTCCCGAGCGCGAGGAGCGCATCGGGCTGCACAATTTGAAGCCTGCGCCCGGTTCGCGCCGGCCGCGCAAGCGGATCGGCCGCGGCGAGGGCTCGGGCACGGGCAAGACCTCGGGTCGGGGACAGAAAGGCTGGGGATCTCGCTCGGGCGCCAAGCGGCGCGCCCGGTTCGAGGGAGGCCAGAACCCGATTCACATGCGGATGCGCAAGCTGCGCGGTCCGCACATGAAGAAGTCGATGCCGTTCGAGCCGTTCCGGACCCACACCCAGCCGGTCAACCTCGGCGATCTCGAGGCGCGCTTCGAGTCCGGTGACGCGGTCACGCTCGAGGCTCTGCACGCGCACGGTCTGGCCACCAAGAAGGGCATCCCGGTCAAGGTCCTGGCCAAGGGCGAGCTGTCCAAGCCGCTGACCGTGCACGCGCACGGGTTCAGCGCCGCCGCGAAGGAGCGAATCGAGGCGGCCGGCGGAACCACCCAGCTGATCGTCGAAGCAGAAGGCGGAGGCCTCCCGAAGTGATCTCGACCATCCTCGGCGCGTTCCGGGTGGGGGAGATCCGCAATAAGGTGCTGTTCACGGCGGCGATCCTCGCGCTCTACCGCCTGGGCACCCACATCCCCGCGCCGGGCATCAGCGCCTCGGCGGTCAAGTCGATCCAGAACTCGAATCTCGGCAACAACGGGATCCTCGGGCTGCTCAACCTGTTCTCGGGCGGAGCGCTGACCCGCATCGCGCTGTTCGCGCTGGGCATCATGCCCTACATCACCGCCTCGATCATCCTGCAGCTGCTGCAGGTGGTCGTGCCCTCGCTGGAGAAGCTCTCCAAGGAGGGCGAGGTGGGGCAGGCGCGGATCACCCAGTACACGCGCTACCTCACGGTCGGCCTGGCCTTCGCCCAGTCGATCGGCTACGTGTTCCTGTTCCGCAGCCTCGAGAACTCGGCCAACGTCGACCTGATCCCGAACTTCAACCTGGCCAAGGTGCTGCTGATCGTGATCTCGCTCACGGCCGGCACCGTGCTGCTCATGTGGATGGGCGAACTGATCACCCAGCGGGGGATCGGCAACGGGATCTCGCTGCTGATCTTCGCCTCGATCGTGGCCCGTATCCCGCACGGTGTCCAGTCGTGGTGGAACAACCCAGACCAGGTGTTCCGCGTGATCATGCCGTTCATCGCGCTCGGCGTGGTGGCGGCGATCGTGTTCGTCCAGGAGGGGCAGCGCCGGATCCCGGTCCAGTACGCCAAACGCGTGATCGGCCGAAGGATGACCCAGGGCAGCCAGACCTATCTGCCCCTGCGCGTGAACATGGCCGGTGTTATCCCGGTGATCTTCGCCGCCAGCATGATGGCCATACCGCCGACGATCGGCCAGCTGCTCGGGCAGAACCGCAACAACTTCGCCACCGACGTCCAGAACTTCTTCAACCCCCAGGGCTGGCACTACGTGCTCGGCGAGAGCCTGCTGATCATCCTGTTCACCTACTTCTACACGGCGGTCACGTTCAACCCGGTCGACCAGGCCGAGAACCTGCGCAAGTACGGAGGCTTCATCCCGGGGGTGAGGCCAGGCAGACCGACCGCTGAATTCCTGGACCGCATCCTGGCGAGGTTGACCTTCCCGGGCGCCTTGTTCCTGGCTGCCGTCGCCGCGCTGCCGACCATCCTGATCAACCAGACGTCGGCCAACTTCTTCTTCGGCGGCACCTCGATCCTGATCGTCATCGGCGTCGCGCTCGACACGATGAAACAGCTCGAGGCGCAGCTGATGATGCGCAACTACGAGGGCTTCCTGAAATAGGCCTCGCCTCGCGGCTGACGGGAGTAGTGCGCCCTCAGCCGGACGCCCCGCGGGGGGCGGGCGCGCGGGTCAGACGCTGAGCGCTGAGGCGAGCTCCTGGCGGGTCTGGATGTCGAGCTTGCGGTACGTGTTGCGCAGGTGGTACTCGACGGTCTTGGGCGTGACGAAGAGAGCCTGGGCGATCTCGCGGTTGGACTGACCGGTGGCGGCGAGCTCGGCGATCCGGCGCTCCGACGCGGTCAGCGAGGCCGGTCCGCTGAGCAGCGCCTCACGGCGGGGACGGGCGCCCGCGGCGGCCAGCTCGACCCGGGCGCGCTCGTTCAGCGCCACCGCGCCACCATAGGCGGCCATGTCGGCCCCCCGCTCGAGCCATGCGCGGGCCTCGGCGCGCTGGTTCTCGCGCCGCAGGGCCGCACCCAGGTCGATCAGGGCACGGATCGTCTCCAGTCGCGGCGGCGCCTCCGTGCCCATCCGCACCGCGGTCCGCAGCCGGCGCATTCCGCTCTCGCCCCCCTCGGCCAGGCCCAGCACGCGCCGGCCGCGGATCCGCAGGTGCAGCACGTCGGTGCGCTCGGCGCGGGAAAAATCCTCGCGGGCGAGCTCGAGCGCCCGATCGCGATCGCCGAGCATCAGGACGGCCTGAGCGGCGGTCGTGCGCCACGGGGCGTAGCCAAGGGAATGGACAGTGCGCTCGCCGATCTCGCCGACCGTGAGTGCCGCCTCGAGCGCCTCCTGCGGCCGGGCCTGGGCCAGCCGTAGCTCGGCGAGCGAATACAGGCGCAGCACATCCTCGAGGTCCTGGGGATCGGACAGCGACCCGTCGTCGTCCAGGATCGCCTGGGCCTGGTCGAACTCGCCGCGCTCGATCAGACACAGCGCGTAGTGCGCGGCGCCCGAACGGGCGAACTGGTGCCAGCCGTAGCGGCGGGCGTCGAGAGCCAGCTCGAGATCGGCCATCGCGTCGGTCACCCTGCCCTGCCAGAGCAGCGGCAGCCCGCGGACGTAGCTGGCGGTGGCGAAGGCCAGCGGCACCGCGCGCCGGCGGGCGTCGGCCAGCGCGGCGTCGGTCACCACGAGCGCGCTTTCGAGCTCGCCGTTGAGCAGGAACGCGGCAGCGACCAGGCGCCACCCGATCCACTGGGGATTCGCCTCGGCCAGGATCCGCCCACCGTCCCAGGCCCGCTCGGCCAGCTCGACCGCGTTGTGGGCTGACTCGCCGGCGGTCGTGGCATGCAGGGCGGCCTGGGCCAGAAGGAGTCGCTGCCCCTGGGTTTGCGGGCCCTTGACCGTGTGCTCGACCATCCGGGTGGAGCGCTCGAGCGCGAGCGGCTGGAGGTCGGGGACGATCGAGGCGGTCGAGATGAAGCTCGCCTCGAGCTGGTCGCGCAGCTCGAGCTCTTCGGGGTCGGCCGGCGAGGCCGGCAAGTCGGTCAGCGCGCTGTCATAGGCCCGGGCCGCCTCCTCGTGGCGGGCTTGGGCGTCGAGCGCGCGCCCGAGCTGGAGCATCAGCTCGACGTGCCGGCGTGGTTCGGTCGTGGCGGCGGCTGCCTGGGCGAGGTGCTCCGCAGCGACGGGGTGGCCGAGGGCGGCCTCGGCGGCGCCGAGCTCGGCGAGCACGTCGGGGCGCAGCTCGGGCGCCGGCGGCTCAACAAGTGCACGCTGGAGGTAGCGCACGGCCGGCTGGGCGGCCCGAGCCTCGCGGGCGGCGCCCCGCAGCTGCTCGACCACCCAGGCATCGCCGCCGGCATGACCGAGCAGCAGATGAGCGGCGACCAGCTCGACGTCCTCGCCGTCGGCGTAGAGCAGCCGAGCGGCGTCGAGGTGCCGGCTGCCGCGGTCGAACGGCGGGATGTCCTGCGCGATCGCGTGCTGGACGAGCGGATGGACGAAGCGCAGCGGCTCACGCGAGAGCAGCACCTCGGCGCCGGCCAGGGCGTTGGCCGCGGCGGTGGCGTCCCGGGTTGTGAGCCCGGCCAGCGCGGCCGCGCGCCGCAATGGGACGTCCGCGCCAAGGATGGCCACCGAGCGGGCCAGCGCGCCGGCGTCGGAGCCAAGCCGGCCGACACGCACCCGCAGCGACCGGGTGACCGCGTCCGGCGCGAGGGCGCGGGTGCGCCGGGTCAGCTCCGCGCCGGAGGCGTCGGGATCCTCGCCCAGGGCGATGAGCAGCTCGTGGAGATAGAAGGGGTTGCCGCCGGTGACCTCGAGTGAGACCGCGGCCAGGGCGGGATCGGCCCTCTCGCCGAGTGCATCGCGGGCAAGTTCCTCGACGGCTCCGAGTCCCAGCGGGCTGAGGCTCTCGAGGTGCACCTTGGGGTGGGTCGAGATGCGATCGAGGGCTTCGGAGGCCTCGCCGGCCGGGTCGGGACGGCGGGTCATGACCAGCGCGACGGGCAGCTCGTCGAGACGGTGCAGGACATACAGGACGAACTCGAGCGAGGCGACATCGGCCCAGTGCAGATCGTCGATGGCCAGCAGCGTGGGCCGGGACTCAGCGGCGCCGGCCATCGCCGCGAACAGGCCGTGCGAGACGGTCAGGTCACCGGCATCGTCGGGCCCGAACTCCTGCACCCGCCGGCCGGCCAGCGAGCGAACGCGCTCGGGCGCCTCGGCCAGGAAGGTCTGGCGGGCGTCGTCGGGAAGCTCGTTCAGGAGGGCGCGGACGAGCTGGCCGGCCACGCCGAGCGCCACGTTCTGCTCGAGCTCGGCGCCGGCCGCCCGCAACACGCGGATGCCGCGCCGACGGGCCTCGTCGAGCGCCGCCTCGTGCAGCCGGGTCTTGCCCATACCGGCATGGCCCTCGAGCAGGAGCGCGTCGCCACCGCCGGCATCGAGCGCATCGAGGACAGCGGTGATCGCCTGAAGCATTGAGTCGCGCTCCAGGAGGCCCGTGCGTCCACGCAGGGGCCGGCCACGTCTGTCGGGCGCCTCCCGCACCGGCATATGGAGCAATGTACCCAGATTGGATTAATTGCTAATCCTGGGGTGGTTTCCTGGGGCGAAGAGACGACCGGGCGGTCAACATACCGCCCGTGGAGAGGGCAACGGCACATCTGGAGCTGGCTATCGAGGTCGATTCGGACCCGATCAGCGGCTCCGTGTCGAATGGGAGCCGGCGCTCGCAGCCGTTCAACGGCTGGATCGAGCTGGTGGCCGCCATCGAGGCCGCGCGGAGCGCGGGTCAGTCTGAAAGGCAAACCCTGGGGTCTCTCCCTGGGGCGAAGGCCACGGAGCTGTAGTTAGCTACTTCGCATCGCATGACCGTTATGAGCCGACAGCGTGTGCAGAACGGACGGATCGAGGGGGCGCATGGGGCGCGGATCCGTCGTGGGGGCAGGGGGCCTGCACAAGAGGCTTGGGGGCTAGTGGGGGCGCAGGACCGGAGCAGGGGGCAGCAGGACAAAGCGGACGGATCGAAGCGGGCGCGGGGGCGCGGATCCGTCTGGGGGCAAACGTACAGTCGGATGGGCCGCACAAATGGGGGTTGCGGTCCACGGTGGGGGCGGAACTAGGGGCGGTAGAACAAAGCGGGGCGACCTTATGGCGGCGCTTAGGGGTGGGTCGGCATGGATGCCGGCCCGGGCGCCCGCCGATGGGGCAACGCTGATGTGGGCCGCGGGGGTGGCCGGATCAGCGCGGGTCGCCATTCCGCACTGATTGAAGACTGTCGGGCCCGAGTCTCAGGGGGTGAGACTCGGGCCCGATTTGTTCGCGCGCGCGTGCTTGTGCTCCCGATACAGTGACGTCTTCGTGTCAGAGATAAACCTGATCCTGTTCGGGCCTCCCGGGGCGGGCAAGGGAACGCAGGCGGAGCGCCTGCGTGCCGATTTCCAGCTGCCCTACATCGCCACCGGAGACATGCTCCGGGGGAACGTCAAGGAGGGCACCGAGCTCGGCCGGAAGGCCAAGGAGTACATGGACCGCGGGGATCTCGTGCCCGACGAGTTGATTCTTGCCATGGCGGATGAGCGCCTGCAGCAAGAGGACGCCCAGGATGGGTTCATCCTCGACGGCTTTCCCCGGACGGTTCCTCAGGCCGAGGCACTCTCCAAACATCTCTCGCAGGTGGGCCGGCGGATCACCGCAGTGCTGCTGATCGACGTGCCCGACGAGGACGTGGTCAGGCGCCTGAGCGGGCGGCGGGTGTGCGTCAAGGCCGGCCACAACTACCACGTCGACTTCGACCCGCCCAAGCACGACGACGTATGCGATCAGGATGGCTCACGGCTGGTCCAGCGCGACGACGACAAGCCCGAGGTCGTGCAGAAGCGTCTTTCGGTCTACCACGAGCAGACCGAGCCCGTGATCGATTACTACGATGAGACGGGAATCCTGCGTCGCGTGGACGGGACTCGCGGTCCCGCCGAGGTGCACGACCACATCCGCGCCGTGATCGCGACGCTCCGGCTCGAGGAAGACGTGTGATCATCAAGAAGACACCCGAGCAGATCGACCGGATGGCCGCCGCCGGGGCCATTCTGGTCAAGACCATGAACCTGCTCGCCGGCAAGATCAGGCCCGGAGTCACGACCGCCGATCTCGACCAGGCGGCCGAGAAGTTCATCCGCTCCCAGGGCGCCACGCCGGCCTTCAAGGGCTACCGCGGCTTCCCCGGATCGATCTGCGCCTCCCCCAACGAGATGATCGTCCATGGCATCCCGGGGCCCTACGCGCTCGCACGCGGGGACATCTTGTCGGTCGACATCGGGGTGGTCTACGACGGGTGGGTGGCCGACGCCGCCCGCACCTTCCCGGTCGGGTCGATCACGCCGATCGCCACCAAGCTCCTGCGGGTGACCGAGGAGTCCCTGTTCCTGGCCGTCGAGCAGTGCCGGGTCGGCAACCGGCTGGGCGACATCTCGAACGCGGTCCAGCAGCACGTCGAGGACGCCGGGTTCTCGATCGTCCGCTCGCTGGTCGGCCATGGGGTCGGGCGCGAGATGCACGAGGAGCCCCAGATCCCCAACTATGGCAACCCGGGCACCGGCGTCCCGCTCGAGGAGGGGATGGTGCTTGCCGTCGAGCCGATGGTCACGGCCGGCCGCCACGCGGTGCGGGTGGGGGACGACCACTGGGCGATCTACTCCCAGGACGGCTCGCTGGCCGCCCACTTCGAGTTCACGATCGCGGTCACCGCTGAGGGGCCGCGGATCCTCACACCCTGGCACGAGGCCAAGGGCGGTCGCGCGGCCGCGTAGCTTTTTGGGGCCTCGCTTCGCTCGGCGTCCGTGGGGCCGTTCCGCCGGGCATCCGTGCGCCGGCGGGCCGCCGCGTGCTATGAGCGAGGCCGCGGCGCCCCTCCGGCGGCACTCGCGTTCGCGAGCCTTTGCCCGGCGATCCAGACCGGAAAGCGCCGTGCCGCCGGAGGGGCGTGCAGCCGAAGCGACCCCTGCTAACATCGCTCGTTGCGCCCGCGACGCGCTTACGTGCGCGCGCGAGGCGGTCTGCAGCTCGGTAGCGGCGGCCGAAACGGTCTCCAGAGCCGAGCTGTGGGAACTACTGGTTTTAAACAGGCGAACGAGAGAGTTGCGAGCGAGCGTGAAAGTACGACCGTCGGTCAAGCCGATGTGCGAGAAGTGCAAGATCATCCGCCGGAACGGGCGGGTCCTCGTGATCTGCTCGAATCCGCGCCACAAGCAAAGGCAAGGTTGAGATGGCACGCATCTCGGGTGTCAACATCCCCCTCAACAAGCGGGTCGAGATCGGCCTGACCTACATCTATGGGGTCGGCCGGTCGACCTCGAACAAGCTGCTGGCCGAGCTCGGGATCGAGCCGGATCGCAAGGTGCGCGACCTGACCGAGGAAGAGGTGATCCGCCTGCGCGAGGCGATCGACTCGGGCCTCACCGTCGAGGGCGATCTGCGGCGCGAGCGCTCCCAGAACATCAAGCGCCTGCAGGAGATCGGCTGCTACCGGGGGCTGCGCCATCGGCGCGGCCTGCCCGTCCACGGTCAGAACACCAAGACCAACGCGCGTACGCGCAAGGGACCCAAGCGGATGCAGGTCGCCGGTAAGAAGAAGGCGACCAAGAAATAGATGCCCGCACCTCGGAGGCCACAGCGCGGGCGACGGCGTGTCCGCAAGAACATTCCGGTGGGGCAGGCCCACATCAAGACCTCGTTCAACAACACGATCGTGTCGTTGACCGACCGCGAGGGCAACGTGATCGCGTGGGAGTCCGCCGGTGGCGCCGGCTTCAAGGGCTCGCGCAAGTCGACCCCGTTCGCGGCTCAGGTGACCGCCGACGCGGCGGCCCGGAAGGGCATCGAGCACGGCCTGCAGCGGGTCGAGGTGTTCGTCAAGGGGCCAGGAAGCGGGCGCGAGACCGCGATTCGGTCTTTGCAGGCGGCAGGGCTCGAGGTGACCGGCGTCAAGGACGTCACCCCGCAGGCCCACAACGGCTGCCGGCCCCGGAAGCGGAGGCGTGTCTGATGGCCCGCGATACCTCCCCGCAGTGCAAGCAGTGCCGGCGCGAAGGGCAGAAGCTGTTCTTGAAGGGTGAGCGGTGCCTGACCGACAAGTGTGGCGTCGAGCGGCGGTCCTATCCGCCCGGTGAGCATGGTCGGGGGCGGATGCGCCAGAGCGAGTACCGCGTCCAGCTGCGTGAGAAGCAGAAGGCCAAGCGCTACTACGGCGTGCTCGAGAAGCAGTTCCGCATCTACTACCAGAAGGCCTCCCAGCAGCCCGGGATCACCGGCGAGAACCTTCTGCGGATGCTCGAGTGCCGCTTCGACAACGTGCTCGTGCGGTTGGGATTCGCGGCGAGCCGTCGCCAGGCGCGTCAGCTGATCCTGCACGGGCACTGGACGGTCAACGGGCGCCGCGTGAACGTTCCGAGCTATCAGCTGCGCGACAACGACGTGATCGCGATCCATCCGCGCTCGTCGGCCTCGCAGGTGATCCGCGACGCCACGGAGCTCACCGGGCAAGTGCCGGCGTGGCTCCAGGCCGATCACGACTCGCTCACGGCCAAGGTGCTGCGCAAGCCCGAGCGCCGCGAGATCGCCGCTCCGGTCCAGGAGCAGCTGATCGTCGAGCTGTACTCCAAGTAGTTCCAAGCTTGCGCCGCGCGGCCGGTTTCCGGCCGGATGCGGCACTGACACCGCCCAGACGGCGGCATGAACCCAACGACGTTAGGACCCTGATGCTCGACTTCCAAGTCCCCCGAATCTCTTCCGAGAGCGTTGACGACAACCGCGGGTCGTTCACGATCGAGCCACTCGATCGGGGCTTCGGTTACACGTTCGGCAACTCTCTC
The DNA here is from genome assembly GCA_035455845.1 of Solirubrobacteraceae bacterium. Taxonomy (GTDB): domain Bacteria; phylum Actinomycetota; class Thermoleophilia; order Solirubrobacterales; family Solirubrobacteraceae; genus Palsa-465. The sequence continues at coordinate 10,233 of DATIEI010000297.1, read as the reverse complement.
CGGCGAGTGTTGCTGTCCTCCCTGGCCGGCGCCGCCGTGACCTCCGTGCGCATCGAAGGCGTGGCGCACGAGTTCTCGACGATCCGGGGCGTGAAGGAGGACGTGACCGACATCGTCCTGAATTTGAAGGGCGTCGTGTGCCGGATGCACTCGGATGCGACGGAAATCGAGGCTCCGCTGGTGGTCACCGGGCCCGGTGAGATCACGGCCAAGGACATCGACCTGCCGTCGGGAGTCGAGATCCTGAACCCGGACGCTCACATCGCCACTCTGGAGAAGAAGACCAAGCTCGAGGTCTATTTGACGATCGGGCGCGGTCGCGGCTACCGGCCGGCCGAGGAGAACAAGTCTCCCGACCAGCCGATCGGCGTGATCCCGATCGACTCGATCTTCTCGCCGGTGCGGCGCGTGGCCTACAACGTCGAGCAGGCGCGCGTCGGGCAGCGGACCGACTACGACAAGTTGACCTTGGACATCGAGACCGATGGGTCGATCGATCCGCACGCGGCGTTGCGAGAGGCGGCCGAGATCCTGATCTCGCAGCTGGCCATCTTCACGGACGCCGAGCGGGTCGTGGAGCTGCGCGAGGCGGGTGCCCCGGGTGTGTTGGAGCCCGGCATCGGTGGCGCGCCCGGCGTGCCGTCGCGGCCGCCGAACGCGATGGACGACATCCTGATCGAGGAGCTCGAGCTGGGTGTGCGGTCCTACAACTGCCTTAAGCGGGCGGGGATCCAGACGGTCGGCGACCTGGTATCGAAGAGCGAGTCCGAGCTCGCCGCGATCCCCAACTTCGGCAAGAAGTCGATCGACGAGGTGATCGAGACTCTGCATGCCCGCGGTCTCGGGCTGCGGAACGAGTAGGTCTTGGGTAGCCTGCGTTTAGGCGATGCGTCATCAGCGGAACCGATATCAGCTGTCTCGTGACGCGGCGCACCGCAAGGCGCTGCTGATGAATCTCTCCAAGGAGGTCATCGCCCACGAGCGGATCCGGACCACCGAGGCCAAGGCCAAGGCGGTCAAGCCCGAGCTCGAGAAGCTGATCACGCTGGCCAAGCGGGGTGACCTGCATGCGCGGCGGCAGGCGCTGTCGGCGCTCGGCCAGGACAAGTTCATGGTCTACAAGCTGTTCGAGGAGATCGCGCCGCGGTACTCGGAGCGTCCCGGCGGCTACTCGCGCATCTTGAAGCTGGGGCCGCGGCGGTCGGATTCGACCGAGATGGTGCTGCTGGAGCTGGTCTAGGGCCTGGTCTCCCGGCTCGATCTCGAATACGACGGGGGCGGGTTCGCCGGCTGGGCCCGGCAGCCCGGCCAGCGCACAGTGCAGGGCGAGGTCGAACGTGCTCTGGCCGTCGTCCTGAGGGTTCCCAGCGTTTCGTTGACTGTCGCCGGGCGGACCGATGCGGGCGTGCACGCGTGGCGGCAGGTCGCGTCATATGCCGGGACGCCGGCCGCGGTCCGGTCGTTGAACGCGGTGCTGGCGCCCGATGTGGCCGCGCTGGCCTGTTTTTCACCTGGGGAGGCGTTCGATGCGCGCCGTGATGCAACCTCTCGGGCGTATTGCTACCGGGTGCTCGCACGGCCGGAGCGGTCGGCGTTCGAACGTGGCCGCGCCCTCCACTCTCCGCGTCCCCTCCGCCTGGACGCCCTTGCGGACTGTGCGTCGGCGCTGGTCGGCGAGCACGACTTCACGGCCTTCACGCCCACGGACACGTACCACCAGCGTTTCTCGCGGCGGGTCTTTGCCGCGTACTGGCGTTCCGATGGGGACATCCTCGAGTTCTGGATCGAGGCCGACGCGTTCATGCGCCAGATGAACCGCGTGCTGGTCGGGACGATGCTCGAGGTGTCTTCTGGGCGGCGGTCCGTGGAGGACTTCTTGGGGCTCTTGGGCGGGCGGCCGCGGTCGTGCGCGGGCCGCACCGCGCCGGCGCACGGGCTCTACCTCGCCGGCGTGGGCTACGGTGGCGAGCGGGTGCTGCCGGATCGCGTCGGCGTGTGACAAGTCTGCAACGAAGCGGGGGTGGCCGGGGTGATTTCCGCTGCGCCGCGGGCTCATTGCGTCGATGGCCGCCACTGACGGCGCAAAACGCGCAAAAGCTCCCGCCCGCCCGCCGCAACTGCAACATAAGCGCCTGGGAGACGCTTATGTTGCAGATCTCGTCTCGCTTGCGGAGCTTTTGCGCTTTGTGCACTCCTGGGGGGAAGGCGAGGCGGCAGTGGCGTGGGTCGCGTCGCGCCAGCTTGCCCTGATCAGCGTTCCCACAGCTTCATGTAGCCGGCGTGGGCCGAGGAGGCGTCCGCCGACGCCGGGAGAACGGTTCGCTCCACCCGATGTACCGGGGCGTCTACCTCGTCGGCCATCCGATACCGCCTCCAGGGGCTCTCGAGCTTGGCGCGGTGCTTGCCTGCGGCAAACGAACGCTGGTCAGCCATCGCTCGGCGGCGGCCCTGTTCGGGCTCGCGAAGCCCCCGCTGGACGAAGTCGAGGTAACGGTCATTGCGCGCGGCTGCCGGTCGCGCGACGGGCTGCGGGTCCACCAGGTGGAAACGCTCGCGACCGTCGACCGCGGGTTGTGCCACGGCATTCCCGTCACGTCGCCAGCGCGCACGGCTATCGACTTCGCGGCCACGTCTAGCCGCGAGGAGGCCGAGCGCGCGATCGCCGAGGCGTTCGCGCTCAGACTCGTTACCGAAACGGAGGTCCGCGCCGCCGCCGACCGGAGCCCCAACCGGGCCGGGGTCGGGACGGTCCGCGCGATCCTCGGCCAGGAGGGCGGAGCCAGCCGCACGCGCTCCGGTGGCGAGCGGGCGATGCTGCGGCTGATCCGGGACGCCCGCTTGCCTGTGCCGCGCACGAACTACCTCGTGGCGGGGTTCACCGCCGACTTCTGCTGGCCTGAGCACCGCCTGATCGTCGAGGTTGACGGATATCCCTTTCACTCGACCCGGGGCGCCATCGAACGCGACCATCGCCGGGACGTCGTCCATCGCGAAGCCGGCTACGAAGTCATCCGCTTCACGGCTCGGCAGCTCGAGGACGCTCCCGTCTACGTGGCCACCGTGATCGCCCGCGCCCTCGATCGCCTCAGCCGGACCCGCGGATAGCATCAGAAGCACCCGATGCGAGTCTTGCTCACCAACGACGACGGAATCGAGGCCGAGGGCCTGCAGGCCCTGCGGCGCTCCCTGCGAAACATCGACGGCGTCGAGCTGGCGGTGATCGCGCCGGACGGCAACCGCTCCGCGATGGCCCGCTCGATCACCACCCGCCGGCCCCTCTGGGTGCACGAAGTGGACTTCGGCGACGGCACGCACGGCTATTCGACCGACGGAACGCCGGTGGACTGTGTGCGGCTGGCCCACCTCGGGCTGGTCGAGGGGTTCGAGGCCGAGCTGGTGGTGTCGGGGATCAACCACGGCTCGAACCTGGGCGACGACATCACGTACTCGGGCACGGTGGCGGCCGCGCTCGAGGCGATCGTGCTCGGACTGCCCGGGATCGCGGTCTCCCAGCAGTCGCGCGCGCGCGAGATGGACTTCAGGATCGGAAGCGAATTTGAATTCGACGCGGCGGCCGCGTTCACCGCCCGCCTCGTCGCGCAGCTCGAAGATAACCCGCTGCCCGACGGCACGCTGCTGAACATCAACGTGCCGTGTCCGCCGGCCAACGGCGTGGAGGTGGCGCGGCTGGGCAAGCGGGTGTATCGCGACGAGCTTTCGCTGGTCGACGAGGATCGCGGCCGCAGGCAGTACCGGATCTACGGCGATGCCACGCACGAGGCCGGCGAGACGGGAACCGATCTGGCCGCGGTGGCGATGGGCAAGATCGCGGTGACGCCGGTCCATTTCGACCTGACCGACCGGGAGGGCCTGTCGGTGCTCGAGCGCTACGAGCTCGACCGACTGATCGAGCCCGCGGCGAGCGAGGTGACCGAAGCGTGAGCGCCACCGCCAAGGAGACGCGCGATCCAGCCAAGCGTGTGGCCGAGCTCAGGAAGGCGATCGACTATCACGCCTACCGCTACTACGTGCTCGACGACCCCGAGATCGGGGATGACCAGTACGACGCGCTCTACAACGAGCTGAAGGCGATCGAGGAGGAGCATCCCGAGCTCGTCACGCCCGACTCGCCCACCCAGCGGGTGGCGCCCGAGCCGGTGTCGGAGCTCGAGAAAGTCAGCCACCCGCAGCCGATGCTGTCGCTGGCCAACGCCCACTCGGCCGAGGACCTCAAGGCGTGGATCCAGCGGATGCGCAACCACCTGGCGCGCGAGGGGATCACCGACCCGGATTTCGAGTTCGTCGCCGAGCCCAAGATCGACGGCCTGGCCATCTCGCTCATCTACCGCGACGGAATGTTCGAGCGAGGGGCCACGCGGGGCAACGGCGAGATCGGCGAGGACGTCACCCACAACCTGCGCACGATCCCGGCGATCCCGCTCAGGCTGGACATCGCTGATCCCCCGGCGTTTCTCGAGGTGCGGGGCGAGGTCTACATGTCGCTGCCGGACTTCGCCGCGCTCAACGAGCGACGCGCCCAGGCGGGCCTGTCCACGTTCATGAACCCGCGCAACTCCGCGGCCGGCACGATCCGCCAGCTCGACCCCAAGCTGGCCGCGGACCGGCCGCTGTCGCTGTGGTGCTACGGCATCGGCGTCACCGACGGCCTCACCCTCGACGCGCACTGGGACGCGCTGGAGTGGCTGCGCCGGCACCGCTTCCCCGTCCATCCCGATGTAAGGAAGCTGAACGACGAGGACGAGGTCGTCGAGCAGTGCCGCTCATGGGAGGAGCGCCGCGGGTCGCTCGAGTTCGAGATCGACGGCGTGGTGGTCAAGGTCAACCAGGTCGAGCTCCAGCGCCGGCTGGGGTCGGTCGGCCGGGAGCCCCGCTGGGCGATCGCCTGGAAGTTCCCGCCCACCACTGCGGTCACGAAGCTCCACCAGGTCATCTGGGCGCCGGGCAAGTTCGGCGACCTGCACCCGGCGGCGATGCTCGAGCCCGTGCACGTGGGCGGGGTCACCGTGAAGATGGCCACCCTGCACAACGAGGAGGACCTCCAGCGCAAGGACATCCGCGAGGGCGAGGAGGTGATCGTGCTGAGGGCCGGCGACGTGATCCCGCAGGTGCTCAGCCCGGCGCCACACGTGGCGGAGCGACCGGATCGGCCACCGGCCCCGCGGCCGCCGGCGGAGTGCCCGATCTGCCACACCCCGACGGTCAAGCCCGAGGACTCGGTGTTCACCCGCTGCCCCAACCGCGACTGTCCCGGGCGTCGCTGGCAGCTGCTCAAGCACTACGCCGGCGCCATGGACATCGACGGCTTAGGCGAGAAGCAGGTCGAGCTGTTCATGAAGCTCGAGTGGGTGCGCACACCGGCCGATTTCTACCGGCTCACCCCCGAGCAGATCGTCGAGCAGCCCGGATTCGGCGAGGTCTCAGCCGAGAAGCTCACCAAGGCGATCGAGGCATCCAAGCGCCAGCCGTTCGGCCGAGTCCTGTTCGGCCTCGGGATCGAAGAGGTCGGGTACGTGATCGGTCGCAACCTGGCCCAGCACTTCCGCACGATCGACGCGCTGCTGAGCGCCACGACCGAGCAGATCGAAGAGGCTCAGGGCGTTGGCCCGAAGATGGCAACGAAGATCCATGAGCAGCTCCACGACAAGCAGATGACCGAGCTGATCGAGGATCTGAAACGCCAAGGCCTCACGCTCCAGGAGGAGGGGCCGCCCCCCGGCGAAGGACCGCTGGCCGGCAAGACGTTCGTGCTCACCGGCACCCTGCCCGAGCTGACCCGGGAGCAGGCGAGCGAAATGATCGTCGCCGCCGGCGGGCGGGTCACCGGGTCGGTGTCGCGCAAGACCGACTACGTGGTGGCCGGCGAGAGCGCCGGTTCCAAACTTGCGCAGGCCGAGAAGCTGGGCGTCCCGGTCATCGACGAGGCGGGCCTGCGCGGGCTGTTCAGCTAGCCCCGTTTACTGCGAAAATGGGGCTAGCCGTTGTACTCGGCCAGCGCCACGGCCATGTCGGCTTCGACCTGGTGCACGAAGTCGGGGCTGCCGATTCGGTTCGACATAAACGCGAAGGCCAGCGTGTGTCCGTCACGCGCGGTGCAGTAGCCGGCCAGGGTCGCTACGTCGTGCAGCGTGCCGGTCTTGCCGCGGCAGTTCCCCTGGGCGAGCGTGCCCGTCATCTCATGCTGCAGGGTGCCGGTCTCTCCGCCCACCGCCAGCGAATCGACGAATGCCGAGTTGGTGGCCATCGACTTGAGTACCGTGACCACCTGCAGCGGCGAGGTCGAGTCAGAGCGCGACAGGCCGGAGCCGTCGTTGAGCCGCGGGGAGATGCCGAACTTGCTGAGCAACTCCGCGCGGACGACCGCCGCGCCCGCCGCCGTGGTGCCGGCGCCGCCGAGCCGGGCGCCGATGTCCTTGAGCAGCGTCTCGGCGAGGTAGTTGTCCGACGGGGTATTGGTGAGCGCGATCAGGGTGGAGATCGGCGGCGACTGAACCGAGGCCAACACGGTGGCGCCGGCCGGGGTCCGGCCCGTCGAGATCGGAAAGCGCGGGCCGATGAGCTTCACGCCCGACGCCCGCAGCCCGCCGGCGAGCTGCTGGGCGGCGAACAGCGCCGGCCGGGTCTGGAACGCCGTGCCGTGGAGGGTGGCGAACCCGCGGTCGTAGGCCAGCGCGCTCAGCTCGCCCTCCACGTCGAACGAGCGGCGGAAGCCGGTGGCCGGGGTGCCGCGCCGCGAGTCGAAGTACGACTCATCGCCGACGATGCGGCCCTGGACCGCGGTGAGGCCGGTCGCCTTGAGCAGGGCGCCGATCAGGCTGTGAAGAACCGTGCCGGTCCCGTACCAGGTGCGGTCGAACCCGACCGCGCCGAACGTCGGATCGCCGCCGCCGCGCAGGTAGAGGGTGCCGTTCCACACGCCGGAGGGATCGCGGGAGCCGACGCCGAGGACCGACGTGGTGAATGTCTGCGTTGGCCCGAGTTGGAGCAGGGCGGTCGATGTGGTGTAGATCTTCTCGACCGAGGCCGGCATGCGGCCGGTGTTCGGCGCCGCGGAGAACAGCACCTGGCCGGTGTTGAGGTCGAGTACGTACGCTCCGCTGCTCGCGCCGACCTTGGCCATCGACCGGGCGAGCGAGCGCTGCAGGGCGCGCTGGGCGGGAGGGGTCTGGGCTCCCGCCGCGGCAGCTGTGCCGGCGAGCAGTGCGATGGTCGCCCCCAGGGTGGCCAAGAACACCCGCATCGGCGCATATAACCACGACCGTCGGTCAAAGTAGCGGCGGCGCTGGCCGAGTCGGAAGTCTCTCATCCGTCTGCCCTGCCTGCGAACGAGCGCGCGTCAGGCGAACGCGGCGACCTGTCGGCTCCCTACAATTCCCCGCAGGATGGGCAAGGTGGTCAAGCTCGACGCGGCGGCCGCGGACCGGCCTGGTACCGCCGCCCGTAGCGGCCAGACCCGGCGCCGGCGGGTCAGATCGAAGACCGCCCTGGTGCTGGGGGGTGGCGGGTTCACCGGAGGCGTGTACGAGATCGGGGCGCTGCGGGCGCTCGATCTGCTGTCGGTCAATCGGACCGTAAACCAGTTCGACGTGTACGTGGGCACGAGCGCCGGCGCGTTCGTCGCCGCGGCAGTGTCCAATGGGGTGACTCCCGAGGAGATGATGCGGGTCATCGTCCAGCAGGTCCCGACGTCGTTCCCTGACGCGCGGGTCGGTTCTCTGCTGCGCCCCAACTACCGAGAGTTCCTCACGAAGGGTGTGACCGTCCCACTGCGGATGGCGCAGCTGATCCGGACGCTGATTCGCGACCTGGGCCAGACCTCGGCGGTGGACATCGCGGTCGGTCTGGCCGAGGCGCTGCCGTCCGGGCTGTACTCCGAGGTCGGAATCGAGCGCTACGTGCGCACGATCCTGTCCGACCCGGACCGCACGGACGACTTCCGGCTGCTGCAGAACGAGCTCTACCTGGCCGCCACCGACCTCGACACGTGCGAACGCATCGTGTTCGGGGCTGAGGACTGGGACGACGTCCCGATCTCCACCGCGGTGGCCGCCTCGAGCGCCCTGCCGATGATCTATAAACCGGTGCGGATCAAGGACCGAGAGCTCGTCGACGGCGGAATCGTCTCGACCACCAACCTGGACATTGCGGTCGAGGCCGGGGCGAAGTTCGTCGTGGTCGTCAACCCGCTCGTGCCCTACGTCAACGACTTCCAGAAGCGGATCCCGACGATCACCGGATCACGGGCCCGGCGGGTGTCGGACATGGGCTTCCCGCAGATCGGCTACCAGGCGTTCAAGCTGCTGGCCTATCAGCGGCTCCACGACCTGGCCCGGACGTGGGAGCAGCGCTATCCGGGCGTCGACGTGATCCTGGTCGAGCCGGAGCCCAACGACGAGCTGATGTTCCAGACCAGCATCATGAACTACACCTCGCGGGTCGACATCGCGCGCCACGGGTTCCAGTCGGTGACGCTCAAGCTGGCGAACGACTACCCGCGGTTCAAGCGGATCTGCGCGCGGCACGGGATCGAGATCTCGGCGACCCGGGTGCGCAAGGTGGTCAAGCACTTCGAGGCCGAGCGGGAGAAGACCCGCGCGTGGAGGAAAATCCTCGAGCAGACGACTTCGACGCTGCTGCGCCAGTCGGCTCAGGAATAGGAACCTGTTGGCCTCGCCGATGGGCGAGGTGTGAGGGACGGTACGGCTGCGGCTGCGAAACGCCCGCTAGGCGGGCTGGGGCTGCTGGTGGGTCTGCGTCGTCGAGCCGGTGATCTCCCGCAGGCTCGAGAGGAAGAGGGTCTTGTCGATACGACCGTTGAAGATCGGAATCCCCCACTCGCAGCACTTGACGATCACGTCCCGGCGCTCGAGGCCGGCCTCCCGCGCAAGCTCGGTGGGGGTGAGGTGAATTGCCATTGGGGTGGACCTCCTTTACCGCCTGCCGTTGTGGCCGCGAAGTATGCCGTTTGCGTCGGATGCTCTCAACCGGTCTTTTCGGTCAGATCCTTACCCAAACCTTAGCGATGCTCACGAAAGCTCTGGACATATGGCCGATTCCCGGTAGAGTCCAGCAGGCTAGGGGGGAACCAAGCGCAGAGGGGACAACTTTGGCGATGGCACGGCTGCTATTAGGCGCCCGTGAGGTCTCGGCGCCCAGGGATCACGACCTGGTCAGCGCTGTCCGCCGCGGGCAGGATTGCGCGTTCGAGGAGCTGTTCTCGCGCTATCGGGGCCGGATCCGCGCGTACGTAAGCGGGATGCTGGCCGATGTCGATCTCGCCGAGGACATCACCCAGGAAGTGTTCATCTCGGCGCTGCGCCGCCTCCGGGACACGGAGCGACCAATCGCGTTCAAGCCCTGGATCTACCAGATCGCCAAGAACGCCTGCATCGACGAGCTACGGCGAAACAGGCGCAACCTCGAGGTCCCGCTCGAGCATCACCGCGGTTGGGCTGACGGGGAGCCGGACCTCCTCTCCCGCGATCCGGGTCCCGAGCTGGCCGTCGAGAGCAAGCAGCAGCTCGAGGACCTGCGAGGCGCATTCCGCGGCGTATCGGAGCTCCACAACCGGATCCTGGTCTTGCGTGAGCTCGAGGGTCTCTCGTACCACGAGATCGGGGCCCGGCTCGGGATGTCGAGGCCGGTGGTCGAGAGCACGCTGTTCCGGGCCCGGCGCCGGCTCGCCGAGGAGTACGAGGAGCTGATCAGCGGCCGCCGGTGCGAGCAGACCCGGGCTCTGATCGACGCGTGGGAGGGCCGCAGGCTCAGGCGTCTGGGCGTCCGCGACCGCCGTCAGCTCGCGCGGCACCTGGCCCACTGCCAGCCGTGCCGCCGGCACGCGCTCGCGGCCCACAGCACGAGCGAGCTGGTCGAGTCTGCGGCCGGGTCGCTGGCCGCCGCCTGAGAGAGGCTCTGGCCGCGTCCCTATGGGATACTGGACCCATTCGGGGCGTGGCGCAGCCTGGTAGCGCGCACCGTTCGGGTCGGTGAGGTCCCCGGTTCAAATCCGGGCGCCCCGATTTAGAAGAGCCCCGCTAGCGCGGGGCTTTCTGCTGTTCAGGGACCGGTCGCGCGGTCGCCTTCGTGGTTCTGAACGGGGCGAGGTTGCGGCCTCGAGGGATTGCGGAACTCCTGCGGTCGGCGCTGGATCCCTTCGCGCGGTCAGCACGCAAACGCATCCGTCAGCTTGGGTCCCGAAGCCGAAAGCTCGCCGTG
>DATIEI010000296.1:0-16096 GCA_035455845.1 Solirubrobacteraceae bacterium | reverse complement strand
CGACCACCGCCGGCGGTATGAGCGGTGCTGGCGCGGTCACGGCGGCGGGCACGAGTGCCGCCGGCAGTGCCGGTTTCGCCGCGACGGGCGCCGGAGCCACGGGAGCCGTCGCGGCTGGTACCGGTGCAGCCGGCGCCGCCGCGACCGCGGGAGCACCGTCGCTCGCCGCAGTCGCCGCGGGGGTCACGGTCGCCGGCGCAGAGTATGCCGCTCCGGTCGGGCTCGGCGGGCTCGGGGCAACAGGAGTCGTCGGCAAGATCCTTGCCGTAGCCGCGATCGCAACCGTCGGCGCCGGCGCGGTACACCCCAGCCGCGGCGTGCGACCAGCTTCACCGCCGGTGTCCGCTCTCGTGGCGCCTCGAGCGACGGACTACGCCGCAACATCGAGCAGCCCGTCGACGCGTTCGGCGGCGACGAGCCCCGCCACCACGCCAAGCGCATCCGGCACGGTGCCATCGAGTCCCCCCGCCGTGTTGCCAAGTGGGTTGACCATCACTGCAACAAATGCTCCGGCCTCGGGATCTAGTGCCACTGCGACCGGAACCGCGCCCACGCTCACGCCAACCACCCTGGTCAGCACGATACCCCCGGCTACAGCCAGCCCATCGGGCCCCGCACCCACCATCACAGCCACATCGCCCCAGGCTAAGCCCAGCACCCCGCCGGGCACCACGACTTCAACGCCCGCTCCATCACCAAACTCGGACAGCACGAGCGCGACCACGACCACACCGAATGCGCCAGCCGACACCACGGCCCCCCCACCCGCTCCGTCACCAAACTCGGACAGCACGAGCACAACCGCGCCGAGCGCGGCGACCGACACCACAACCGCTCAACCCGCTCCCTCACCAAACTCGGGCAGCACGAGCACGACCGCACCGACCGCGGCGACCGACACCACAACCGCTCAACCCGCTCCCTCACCAAGCTCGGACAGCACGAGCACGAGCACGACCACGACCACACCGAACGCGCCAGCCGGCACCATAGCCACCGCCCCGGCTCCCCCTGCCCCGGGCGCGGACTAGTAGACCAGCGGACGCTCAGCCGTTACGTGCGGCGCACCACTCGCCGCTCCAGCGCGTCCGGCGCGATTCCGCGGCGGCGAGCGGGGGATCGATCGCCGGGCGTGGCGATCCGTCAGGACTCGAGGAAGACGTCAGTCCTCGAACGACGAGTAGACCTCGTCGAGCAACCCGCGCCGGTCGGTGAGCCGGAAGTTCTCGGCCAGGTAGCGGTCGATCTCGTCCCGCGGCGTGCGGTTCATGACCATGTTCAGCGCGATCAGCCGGGCGCTCTCGTCGTCGCCACCGTTGCTGTGTCGAGCCTCGGCGGGGGCCGTGGTCAGCACCTCGCCGGCCGCCGCACCGGCCACGTCCGCCGTCTGCTCGAACGGCTCGGCCGAGGGCACCGCCGGCGCTGCCTGCTCGAACGGCTCGGCCGAGGGCACCGCCGGCGCTGCCTGCTCGACCGCCGCCGCCGGGGCGGTCGGCGGGCGCTGCGCCGCCGAGCCGGCCTCGGGCTCGAACTGCGGCCGGGGAACCACGGCGTTCTTGACCGCGGCCAGGTTGCCCTCGAGCAGCTGGAGATCCGCATTCAGCCGGTTCGAGCCGGTCCGGAGCGATTCGATCAGCGCTCCCAGCTCGTTCTCCATCGCGTCGATCCGCTCGAGCATCCCGGTCGTCGACTCGGAAACCTTGCCGACGTAGTCGCGCGCCTCGCTGGTGGCGTGCTCGCGCGTGGCGTCGGCCTCGTGGCTGGCCTCGGTCCGGATCTCGCGAGCCTCGTCCTCAGCCTGGCGCTGGATGTCCGCCGCCGTCGTCTCGGCTGCTTCCACGATCGACCGCACCTGCTCGCTGGCGGCCGCCGCGAGAGACTCGCTGCGCCGGCGCGCCGAGCGCTTCAGCTCGTCGATCTCGTCGGCGAGAAGCTTCAGGTGGGCGTCTACCGCATCCGGGTCGTAGCCCCGGCGCCCGATGGGGAAGTCTTTCTTCTCGATGCTCTGTCGGTCCAGCGCCACGGAACTACCTCCGGGAGGGGATTGGGGTGGTCAGCGGCGCCTGGCAGCGGCGCCTCAGGGGCAAGCGTCCGCAGCCTAGCGAAAGGAGAGGCGGGAACTGCCGGGCGCGTGCGCCGGATCCCGCACGCTGGTTCAACCGGCTGGGGCGTACCCCTCGGCGATGGCCTGGTCGAGCTGGCGCTTGAGATCGCGGATCTCGTCGCGGAGCTTGGCGGCGTACTCGAAGCGCAGCTCCTCGGCGGCTGCGAGCATCTCCTCCTCGAGCGCGACGATCGTCTTCTCGATTTCGACCGGGGGCATTTCGGCAGCGGGTCGACGCCGGCGGCGGGAGCGCGGCACCTTGGACTCGGACTGGAGGAACTCGGCGATGTCCGAGATGCCCTTGACGATCGTCTCCGGAGTGATCCCGTGATCCTCGTTGTACTTGACCTGGATGGCCCGGCGGCGGTCGGTCTCGTCGAGCGCCGCCCGCATCGCCGCGGTCTCCTTGTCGGCATACATCAGCACCTTGCCCTCGATGTTCCGGGCCGCCCGGCCGATCGTCTGGATCAGCGAGGTCTCGCCGCGCAGGAAGCCCTCCTTGTCGGCGTCGAGGATGGCCACCAGTGAGACCTCTGGCAGGTCGAGGCCCTCGCGCAGGAGGTTGACTCCGACCAGGATGTCGAACTCGCCGAGGCGCAGCTCGCGGATGATCTGGATCCGCTCGAGCGTGTCGATCTCCGAGTGCAGGTAGCGCACCCGGAAGCCCATCTCGAGCAGATAGTCGGTCAGGTCCTCGGCCATCTTCTTGGTCAGCGTGGTCACCAGCGTGCGCTCATCGCGATCGACCCGCACGCGGATCTCGTTCATCAGGTCGTCGATTTGGTTGCGCGTCTCACGGACCTCGACGTCCGGGTCGACGATGCCGGTCGGCCGCACGATCTGCTCGACGATCCGCTTCGAGTTCGTGCGCTCGTACTCACCGGGCGTGGCCGACACGAACACCATCTGCGGGGTGATCGAGAGGAACTCCTGGAAGGTCTGCGGCCGGTTGTCCATCGCGCTCGGCAGCCGGAATCCGTAGTCGACCAGGGTCTGCTTGCGCGAGCGGTCGCCCTCGTACATGCCGCCGATCTGCGGCACGGTCTGGTGGGACTCGTCGATGAAGCAGACGAAGTCCTCGGGGAAGTAGTCGAGCAGGCAGTAGGGGCGCGAGCCGGGGGCCCGGCCGTCCAGGATCCGCGAGTAGTTCTCGATCCCGCTGCAGAACCCCAGCTCCTTGAGCATCTCCATGTCGTATTGGGTGCGCTGCCTGAGGCGATGGGACTCGAGCAGCTTGCCCTGGGCCTCGAGCTCGGCGCAGCGCTCGTTCAGCTCCTTGCCGATCTCCGCCACCGCGTCCTCGATCATGCCCTCGCGGACGTTGTAGTGCGAAGCCGGCCAGATGCCGACGTGCTCGATGCCGTCCTGGAGGACCTCGCCGGTGAGCGGGTCGAACTCCTGCAGGTGCTCGACCTCGTCGCCGAACAGCACGATCCGGTACGCGGTCTCGGCGTAGGCGGGGAAGATCTCGAGCGTCTCGCCGCGCACCCTGAAGTTCCCGCGCGCCAGCGCCGTGTCGTTGCGCGTGTACTGGATCGAGACCAGCTTGCGCAGCAGTCCGTCGCGGTCGATCATCTCGCCCTTGCGCAGCGTCTGGAGGTTCTCGTCGTAGGTCTGCGGCGAGCCCAGGCCGTAGATGCACGACACGCTGGCCACGATCACCACGTCGCGCCGGGCGAACAGTGCCGCGGTGGCCGAGTGGCGCAGCCGGTCGATCTCCTGGTTGATCGCCGAGTCCTTCTCGATGTACAGGTCCTTGCTCGGGACGTAGGCCTCGGGCTGGTAGTAGTCGTAGTAGGAGACGAAGTACTCGACCGCGTTGCGCGGGAAGTAGGTGCGGAACTCGTTGCACAGCTGCGCGGCCAGCGTCTTGTTGTGGGCGATGACCAGCGCCGGCTTCTGCACTGCCTCGATCGTGGCGGCCATCGTCATGGTCTTGCCGGTCCCGGTGGCGCCGAGCAGCGTCAGGCTCCGCTCACCGCCCAGGATGCCCTCGGCCAGCCCAGCGATCGCCGCCGGCTGGTCGGCGGTCGGGCTGTAGGCAGCGTCGAGCTCGAACTGGGGCATCTCGGTCAAGCGTAGCGGTGGCGACGGCTACGAATGCTGGCGCGGATTGCGGTCAGGGCGTGACCGCAAACCTCGCGGTCGGCAGGACGGGTGCACGGCTTCGGGGCTGTTTGGGTGGGAGGCGGAGCGGGTCTGGCCGCCCTCGGGCGCAGTAACTCCGCGCACCACCCGACCCTCGACCCACGGGCGGCCAGACCCGCTTGCCTCCGACCTACCCGTACAACTGGGTGGCGTATTTGTGGCGGTACTCGATCCGGGCGTGCAGCACCCGCTCCACGTACGCGCGGGTCTCCGGGAACGGGATGTCCGCCACCGTCAACGTCCGCCCGTCGGCGTGGGCGTCCGCCACCCAGCGGTCGACATTGGACTCGCCACCGTTGTAGGCGGCCAGCGCGAGCGACAGGTTCCCGTGGTACTCGTCGAGGAGGTAGCGCAAGTAGTAGCTGCCGTAGGCGATGTTGACCTGAGGGTCGGCCAGATCGGCGGTGGTGAACGTGGTGGCGCCGGAGCGGTGGGCGAGGAACGAGGCGGTCTCGGGCATGACCTGCATGAGGCCGACCGCGCCCACGTCCGAGTCGCGCGGCTCGAACTTGGTCTCGGCGTAGATCACGGCCGCGACCAGGGCCGGATCGAGGTGCTTTTCCGCCGCCTGCTGGCGGATCACGTCGGAGTAGCGGAGCGGCAGCGAGAGCTCGTTGACCGCCTTGCGCACCAGCGGAAGTGAGAGCAGTACCGCGATGGTCACGGCCAGCACCCCCACCCCGAGCGCCAGCATGCCCAGCCGGCGCCGCGCCGCACGCCGTCGGCGCCGCGCGGCCACCGCGGCACCGTCGCGCCGGCCGCGGGAGCGGGTCGCCTGACTCAGCGTGGACGGACTCACGATCGCAGCTTCTCAAGTACCGACGACAACTTCGACTCCAGCTCCTCCACCGTACCGTCGTTAACCACCACGTACGTCGCACGGTGCGCTTTTTCCTTCTGGGTGAGTTGCCGAGCCGACCGCGCGTCGAGCGCCTCGTGCCCCCGCGCGCCGGCCCGCGAAGCCCGTAGATCTTCGGACGCGATCACAGCGATCGTGGCGTCGAACGCCCCGTCCATCCCAGACTCGAACAACAGCGGGACCTCGACCACGGCGGCGCGCACCCCGTCGGGCAACGACGCCCGCCACGAGGCCATCCGCTCCGCCACGCGCGGCCACAGCAGCCCCTCGAGCCACTCACGATCCGAAGCCGTGGCGAACGCGACGCGGGCCAGCGCTGCCCGGTCAATCACCCCATCCCGCTCGATGGCGTTCCCGAAACGAGCCACGACCGCTGAAACAACATCATCATCCCCATACAGCTCGTGCACGACCCGGTCGGTCGAGAGCACGGCTGCGCCGGCCCGCTCCAGCGCCTGCAAGGCGGTCGACTTGCCGGCCCCGATTCCGCCGGTCAGGCCGACGAAGGGGATCCGGTCAGGCTTCTGGGTCAGCTTCGGAGGGCTCGTCGGCCTCCGCCGACGTGACGCCGTCATCGCCGACCGCGCCGGGCTCATCCTGGCCGGCGAACACGTCCTCGGACAGGCCGAGCTCGGGCATGTTGTCGAGGTCGCCTGCCTCGCCGTCCACCGGGGCGGTGATCGGCCGGACCGGAAGCACCTGGCCCTCGACCCGCTTGATCGACAGCGACAGCCGCCGGCGCTCGGAGTCGATCTCGAGGATCTTGACCCGGACCGGATCGCCCGGCTGGATGATCTCGCGCGGGTTCTCCACGTGGTGCTGGGCCAGCTCGGAGATGTGGACCAGGCCCTCGACCCCGTCGAGGATCTCTACGAACGCGCCGAATGTGACCACCTTGGTCACCGTGCCCTCGAGCTCGTCGCCCACGTTGTAGGTGTCGACCACCCGCTGCCACGGGTCCTCCTGGGTCTGCTTGAGACCCAAGGAGATCCGCTGGCGCTGGCGGTCGATGTCGAGCACCTTGACCGTGACCTTGTCGCCGATCGAGAGGATCTCGCTCGGATGGTTCACGTGCGACCAGGACAGCTCGGAGATGTGGATCAGGCCGTCGATCCCGTCGAGATCCACGAACGCGCCGAAGTCGACGATGTTGGAGATCGTGCCCTCCACGACCTGGCCAGGCTGCAGGCGGTCGAGGATCCGCTCGCGATCCTCTTTGCGCTGCTCCTCGAGGACGGCGCGCCGGGACAGGACCACGTTGTTGCGCGAGCGGTTGAGCTCGATCACCTTGCACTCGATCGCCTGGCCCATGTACTCGTCGAGGTTCGGCACCCGGCGGATGTCGACCAGCGAGGCGGGCAGGAAGCCGCGCACCCCGAGGTCGATGATCAGCCCGCCCTTGACGACCTCGATCACGGCGCCCTCGACGGGCTCACCCGATTCGGCTGCGGCCTCGATCCGGCGCCAGGCCTTCTCGAACCGGGCCCGCTTCTTGGACAGGATGAGGCGCCCGTCCTGGTCCTCCTTGGTCAGGACCAGGGCATCGACCTCCTCGCCCAGGGAGACTTCGTCGCTCGGATCGACCGACTTGCGGATCGAGAGCTCTGAGGAGGGGATGACGCCCTCGGACTTGTAGCCGATGTCGACCAGGACCTCGTCGTTGTCGATGCGGACGACCTGGCCGGTGACTACGTCGCCCTCCTGGAAGGGGTGAACGGTCGCGTCGTAGTTGGGGACGATCTGGCCGTCGATCTCGAGCAGCAGGCCGTTCGAGCCTTCGACGACCTTGGCATTCGATTGATCGGTGGCGGGATTAAGCGTTGTGGTAGAAGACATGCGTTCAGCGGAGGATAGCCGTAGATGGAGGGACGAGCGCCCTCCCTATCATCCGCTGCCGATGCCGACCCGAGCGACCAAGCGCGGCGCCGAGCGGACGCCTCTGGACCGCGATTGCGACGTGTTGATCTGCGGCGCGAGCTTCGCCGGCCTGGCCGTGGCCCGCGAACTCGCCGGCTCGGGCGCGCGAGTGCTCCTCATCGACCGCTACGAGATCGGCGAGCGGCAGACCTCGGCGTGCGGAATTCCCACGGCCTGGCTGACCCAGCTCGACCTGCAATCCGCCTTGCAGCAGACGTTCGCCGAGCTGGTGATCCACACGCCCTACACGACGGTCGGCTACCGGCTGCCCTGGACGTTCTCGACCTTCGACTACCGCACGCTGTGCGGGCTGCTGGCCGACCGGGGCGACTTCACGTTCGAGACGGCCAAGGTCAACGCTCGCACCGCAAGCACCGTCCATACCGACCGCGGAGACATCAGAGCCACCCACATCGTGGACGCACTCGGGTGGCGGCGGGTGCTCGGAACCGGCGAGCACATCCAGCCGCCGGACGCCCTGCTCTCCCGCGGGCTCGAGGTCCACCCGCATGGCTCCGGCAACGACATGGAGATCTGGATCGACCGCTCCTATGTCCCGGCCGGCTACGGCTGGAGCTTCCCGGCCGGCGAGGAGCTCCGGATCGGGGTGGGCTCGTTCGACCCGCGCTTTCACGTGAAAGATCCGACCGTGCGGCTGGCCACCGACCTGCACGCCGAGACCGTTCGCTACCAGGGCAACTGGATCCCGCACGCCCTGCGCCCCGCCACCGAGGGCGGCGTGTACTTCACCGGCGATTCGGCCGGGCACTGCCTGCCGCTCACCGCCGAGGGAATCCGGACCGCGCTGTATTTCGGGATCGCCGCCGGGCGCGAGCTGCGCGAGGTGGTCGCCGGACGGAGATCGGCGCCGGACGGACTGAGGCGCTACCACGAGTTCAGCGCCTCGCACGCTCGACCCTACTTCTGGATGCTCAAGGTCCAGCGCCTGATTCCCCGGATCGCCCCTCGCCTGCTGGCCGGCTCGCTGCGGGCGATGCAGAGCCGCCGCTTCCTCGACTGGTCGTTCAACCGCTACCTGGATATCGCCCACCCGCGGTTCGTCGCGGCTGGGGCGCCGGTCCCGGTCAGCGTGTCCTGATCCGGATCGTCCGCGAGGCGAACGCCCAGTTGCCCCAGCTGTCGGTCGAGCGGAGCATCACGCGGTAGGTGCCCGGGATCCGGAAGGTGTGGGAGACCCGGCGGCCGCCACCGCCGTGACCGTCGCCGAAGAACCACTGGAAGCCGACCATGTGGCCTGCGGGCGCGGACCCGCGCGCGAGGAACGAGACGACACGGGTTCGGCTGGGAGCGTGCGCCACGCCGAACGAGAGCTGATCGGGCTTGGCCCGGGGCTCGCAGCCCGAGTCGGCGTTGCTCCACTCTTCCTGGAGGAAGAAGTGGCCGCCGTGGATGGTCTCGTTCCATGTCGTGCCCGGGCCACCCAGGGTCGGTCCGAAGCTGGTCAGGCACAGGTCGCCGTCTTCGTTGCCGTTGTCGTCGATCCAGGCGTCGCCGTTGGGGTCGGTGACCATCTCGTTGTGCTCGTGGCTGATGGTCGAGATGGTCGGATCGGCCGGGCTCGAGTTCGGACGCGGGTTGTTGGACTGGCAGTGGCCGGGCACCGCGTTGTAGGGGATCACCGCGTACAGGATCCCGTTCGGGGTGTCGGAGTGGTAGCCGCAGTAGCCGCTCACGCTGCCGCCGAGCGCACAGCTCATCGAGCTCGCGTCGGTGCAGCTGCCCAAGCCGGCCGGCGTGACCAGGAAGTACACGTCTCGGCCGGTTGTCGGCAGGTGGTCGGCGGCGATCACGTGCTCGATCTCGGTCTCGAGCTGGCCATCGGTCATGCAAACGCTCCAGCCCGGCCCGGTCATCGGCGGCTCCGCGCAGCCGTTGGGCGGGAGCGGATCGGTGGCCAGCACCTCGCCGCCGTAGGTCGAGTCGTACGCCGCCGGGCCACGTCCGTCCGTGTACTGCCCGCTGAGACCGTAGATGTTGCCGGTTCGGTGGCTGTCGGCCGCGACGTCGATCAGGAACGTCTCGATCAGCGACTGGTAGGTCGGGTCGAAGGCCATGCCGGAGCCGCTCGGAGCCCAGAAGATCACATGCGTGCGGTTGGAGTGCAGGACCGGGCCACCCCCGTAGGGCAGGTTGGCGTGCCGCTCGGAGGCCGTTCGCGCCTGGAACTGCACGCCGGACGGTGGCGCGCCGGTGGAAACGTCGCCGACGACCCCGCCGAAGAACTTCGCTTGGGCTACCGCCGGCGCGGCAAGAGCCAGCAAGAGGGCCGCGCCGAGCAGCGCCGCCGTGCCCCTGACCTTCTGCCCCGTCACTTCGCGGCCAACCAGTCCGGTCCCACGCCGACCTCGACCGCCAGCGGCGGATCCATCTCGAACGCGCCCCCCATCTGCTCGACCGCGATCCGGCTGACCTCGTCCGACTCATCGGCCGGCCCCTCGAAGAGCAGCTCATCGTGGATCTGGAGGATCATCCGCGAGCGCAGTCCGGCCTGCTTGAGGGCCTGATCACAGCGCACCATGGCCACCTTCATGATGTCGGCGGCGGTGCCCTGGATCACCATGTTGACCGCGAACCGCTCGCCCTGCTTGCGCAGCTCCCAGCGGCGGGCCCGGAGCTCGGGGACCTGGCGGCGGCGGCCGAACAGCGTGGAGACGTAGCCATGCTCGGTGCCCTGGTCGATCGTCTCCTCGATCCAGCGGGCCACCGCGGGGAACCCCGCCATATATCGCTGGATGAATTCCTCGGCCTCGTCCTGCGGGATGTCGAGCCGGTCGGCCATGCCCCATGCCGACAGCCCGTAGACGATGCCGTAGTTGATCATCTTCGACTTGGATCTCATGCCCGGATCGATCTGCTCCGGTGTCACCCCAAACACGCGACACGCCGTAGCGGTGTGGACATCTTCGCCCTTTCGGAAGATTTCCTTTAGCGCGTCCTCGCCGGCGATGTGGGCGAGCAGCCGCAGCTCGACCTGGGAATAGTCGGCCGAGACCAGCAGATCGCCGGGCTCGGCGACGAAGCAGGCGCGGATCTCGCGCCCCAGCGGGGTCCGGATCGGGATGTTCTGGAGGTTGGGGTTGTTCGAGGACAGCCGGCCGGTGGTGGCGGCGGTCTGGTTGAACGTGGTATGGATCCGGCCGGCCGAGTCGATCAGCAGCGGGAGCGCGTCGAGGTAGGTCTGGGCGAGCTTGGTCAGCTCGCGCCAGCGCTCGATCTTGGGGATCACCGGATGCTCGTGCCGGATCGCCTGGAGCACGCGCGCGTCGGTGGAGTAGCCGGTCTTGCCCCGGCGCTTGCGCGACAGCCCGAGCGTCCCGAACAGCACCTCCTCGAGTTGCTTGGGCGAGCCGAGCGTGAACTCCACCCCGCACATACTGAAGATCTCGCGCTCGAGCTCATCGGCCTCGGCCTTCACCCGGGCCGAGATCTCCCGCAGCCGCTCGGTGTCGAGCTTGCACCCCTCGAGCTCCATCTCACGCAGGACCCGCACGAGTGGCAGCTCGACCTCGTGGAGCAGATCGGTGAGCCCGCGCCCGCGGATCTCCTCGCGCTGCCAGGCGGCCAGCGCGCCGAGCAGCAGGGCGTCGCCCGCGGCCGGATCGTCGAGATCGGTCCCGAGTCCCCGCTCCTCGGTCAGCTCGCGGAACGGGTAGGCACGCCGGGCCGGTTCGAGCAGGTAGGCGGCCACCTCGGTGTCGTGGGCAAGCACCGCGGGCACCTCGCCGAGCGCCTTAGCGTCGTGGGCGACGACCGGCCGGCGGCCCACCGCACGCACCACGTCCTCCGCAGAGGCGGCCTCGCCGGCCAGGACCTCGGCCGCCCCGTCCGCGTGCACGGCGAAACGCCAGCCGAGATCGGGTGAGAACAGCTGGTCGGGCGGCGTCTCGGGCGCCCTCACGGCGATCGCCACCTCGCGATCGGGCAGCCGCTTCAGCTCCTCGACCTTGACGCCCGTGCGAACCCGGGCGGTGAGCGCGCGTTCGGCCTCCGGAGCGGGTGCGGCGGCGTCGGCGGAGCCCAGCGCCTCCTCCAGGCGGCGCAAGGGCTCGCGCAGCTCGAACTTGCGGAAGGTGTCGCGCAGCTTGGACCGGTCGGGAGTGGTGGCCGCGAACGTCTGGAGGTCGAGCTCGACGTCGATGTCGCGCTTGGCGGTGGCCAGCTGCTTGGAGATGCGCGCGTCCCCGGCGTGCTCGGTCAGGTTCTGCTTGCGCTTGGCCCCGCTGATGTCGTCGATGTGCTCGAGCACCCCCTCGAGCGTCCCGAAGCGCTGGAGCAGATCGGCGGCGGTCTTGTCGCCGATGCCCGGAACGCCCGGGATGTTGTCGCTCGTGTCGCCCTTGAGCCCGATGAAGTCGGGGATCAGCTCGGGCGGGATCCCGTAGCGGTCGATCACGTCCTGGCGGTCGTACACGCGCGTGTCGGTGATCCCGCGCGAGGTGGTCATGATCTTCACCACGCCGTCGTCAACCAGCTGGTAGGCGTCGCGATCGCCGGTCACCACCATCACCGGGATCTTTGGATCGCTCGTTCGCGCCTTCTCCACAATCGAGGCGATCACGTCGTCGGCCTCAAACCCCTGGACCCTGAGGTTCCGGTAGCCGAACGCGTCGACCAGAGGCTCCAGATGGGGCCACTGCTCCTTGAGCAGGTCGGGGCGGGTGCTCCGCTGGGCCTTGTACTCGGCGTACACCTCCTTGCGGCCGGTGTCGCCGGCGTCCCAGACCACCACAGTGGCCTTGGGACCGTAGTCGGTGAGGATCTTGACCAGCATCGAGGCGAACCCGAAGATCGCGTTGGTGGGGACCCCGGTGGAGGTGGCGATCGACTCGGGCAGGGCAAAGAAAGCCCGGTACGCCAGGCTGTTGCCGTCGATCAGAAAGAGCTCGTCCTGTGCCACTCGTGTCTTCTCTGTCAGGCTATCTCGCCGCGTGGCCACGACACCGAGTGCCCAGTACAGCCTGACCTTGCGCGTGGAGATCGAGCATCGACCCGGCATGCTCGGGCGCGTCGCCAGCGCGATCGGCGAGGTGGGCGGCACGATCGGGGCGGTCGACCTGGTCCAGGTCGAGCGCGAGCACACGATCCGCGACATCACGGTCGACACCGGCGACGCGGCTGACTGGCCACGGCTGACGGCCGCCGTGGATGCAGTCGCGGGGGCGCGGGTTCTCGATACGACCGACCGGACGTTCCTGCTCCATGTCGGGGGCAAGATCGAGCTGCACAACAAGAGCCCGCTGAAGACGCGCGACGACCTCTCGATGGCGTACACGCCCGGCGTGGCGCGGGTCTGCCGGGCGATCGCCGAGGATCCCGCCAAGGCGTTCCAGTACACGATCAAGCGCAACACGGTCGCTGTCGTGTCGGACGGCACCGCGGTGCTCGGCCTGGGCGACATCGGCCCGCGGGCGGCGATGCCGGTGATGGAGGGCAAGGCGATGCTGTTCAAGGAGTTCGCCGGCGTCGACGCTTTCCCGGTCGTCTTGGACTCGCGCGATATCGACGAGATCGTCGCCGTGGTGCGGGCGATTGCGCCTGGCTTCGGGGGTGTGAACCTGGAGGACATCTCGGCCCCGCGGTGCTTCGAGATCGAGGACCGGCTGAAGGCCGAGCTCGACATCCCGGTGTTCCACGACGACCAGCACGGGACCGCGGTGGTCGTGCTGGCGGCTTTGCTGAACGCGTTGCGCCTGACTGGAAGACGCATTGAAGACCTGCAGATCGTGATCGTTGGCCTGGGCGCCGCGGGCGTGGCGGTGGCGAAGATCCTGCTCGAGGCCGGCGCGCGCCACATCATCGCGTGCGATTCGCGCGGGGCGGTGACGGTCGACCGCGAGGACTATCTGGACGGGACGATGACCGCGGTCAAACGTGCACTGGCGCCGTCTCTCGAGCGCCGGTCCGGCGGGTTAATCGATGTGATCGAGGGGACAGACCTGCTGATCGGGGTGTCGGGCGCGCGGATCCTCCCGGCTCAGGCGCTGACACGCATGAATCCCGACCCGATCGTGTTCGCGCTGGCCAACCCCGACCCCGAGGTCGCGCCCGAGGAGGCCCTCGACTACACGCGAATCCTCGCCACCGGCCGCTCGGACTACCCGAACCAGATCAACAACGTGCTGTGCTTCCCGGGCGTGTTCCGGGGCGCCCTCGACGTCCGCGCCACCGCGATCACCGAGTCGATGAAGACCGCGGCGGCGCGGGCCATCGCCGAAATCGTCGGCGACGAGGAGCTGCGCGAGGACTACATCATCCCGTCGGTGTTCAACCGCGAGGTGGCGCCGGCCGTCGCCGCCGCGGTGGCCGAGGAGGCGCGGGCGAGCGGGATGGCCGAGGCCGGTGCGGAGCTCGGCTTCGGCTCGACCGAGGAGTTCGGCGCAATTCGCTGAGACGCCTCAGGCGGCGCTCGCCTGCCAGAAGGCCAGCCGCCCGTCCACAATCCCGTACACCCCGTAGCGGCGCAGTGTGGTGTCGCCGTTGCGGTTGATGCTGTAGGTGCCGAGCACGCTGCGGCGATCATGGGTGGCGAACAGCGCCGCGCGCACCGCGGAGCGCATCGCGGGCTGGGTGCCGCGATCGGTGGCGCGCCCGATCGCGCTGAGCAGCAGGCTCATCGCCTCGTAGCCGAAGATCGAGTCGGGCTCGATCGCGCCGTAGCGTCTCTGGTAGGCGGCGGCGAAGGCGCGGGCGGACGGCGGATACTGGCTCGGCGCGAGCGTGGGGGCGGTGAGCACCACCCGGGAGTCGATCGACGCCGGAATGCCCCCCTGCGCCCGATCGGTGTAGGTGCTCTCGGCCAGCCCCGCCGACCCGAAGATCTTCACCTGCGGCATCGTCGCGGCGAGCTGCGTGGTCAGGCCGACCGCGCCCGATTCCGCGTCGGCGCTGATCAGCACGCAGTCGGGATGCTTCTGGGCCACCCCGGTGGCCAGCGCCTGGTAGTTGGGAGCGTCGCGCGGGAAGGCCTGGATCCCGAGCACCCGCAGCCCGGCGTGCTGGGCGGCCAGGGCGAAGCTCCGGGCCGCGTCCGAGCCGTCAACCTCTCCATCGTCCAGCACGTAGGTCCTGTTGCAGCCCAGCCCGCGCTGCGCCCGAACCTGGGCGATTGCCTGGACGGCGTCGTTGGGGACCACCCGCACGAACGTCCGCACCCCGGTGGGGTAGTACTTCTGGGGTTCGCCCGGGAACGCGCTCGGCCCGGCGGAGGTCAGCCCGACCGCGGTGCTCCCCGGGCTCACCTGGGGGATTCCGGCGCGGTTGAGCGGAGGGATCGAAACCGCGCTGGCCCCCGAGTTCAGCTCGCCGAGATACCCGATCGTGG
Organism: Solirubrobacteraceae bacterium; assembly: GCA_035455845.1. Taxonomy (GTDB): domain Bacteria; phylum Actinomycetota; class Thermoleophilia; order Solirubrobacterales; family Solirubrobacteraceae; genus Palsa-465. The sequence goes on along the minus strand of DATIEI010000296.1, from coordinate 1,726 downwards.
TCGGATCGAGCACCGCGGCCCGGGCGTTGATCGTGGTCTGGCCGGGATCCCAGCCCCCGCGCTGCACGGTGGCGTCGTCGAGGACCTTGAGCGCGATCTTGTACTCGCCAATCTCGCCGTGTATCTGGGACAGGGCAAGCTGGGCGCCGGATATGACGGCCAGCCCGCTCACCCGGGAGGCACCGCGCAGCGGTACGCTCGCGTAGATCGTGAGGACCCCGCCGCGGATCTGGCCGCCGGGCTTGTCAGCCTTGTCCTTGCCACCGCACCCGGCGAGCACGGCGAGCACGGCGAGTATCGCGATCGCGAGCCGCGCCCACGCCAACGCCTTTTTGCGCCCCGTGGTCCGTCTCACCCCTGGCCTGGTGGTAACGGCACCAGCTTTCCCTGCTGCACGCGACTGAACACGAACGGCGCGATGCTGGTATCGCCGCTCGAGTTCATCGAGTAGGTGCCGAGGACCGACTCGCGGTTCTTGAGGGACAGGAAGTCGCTCACGACGGTCGAGCGGTTGTTCGCCGCCGTGCCCGCCTTGTGGAGCACGGCCAGCACCGCCGCCATCGCCTCATAGCCGAAGATGGCCTGCGCCACCGGCGCGCGACCGTAGGTCGTGGCGAACTGGGAGACGAACTGACTGCCGGCCGGCGTCAGGTCCGACTTCAGGAAGCCCGGGGCGGATACGTACAGGCGCCCGGCGCCGGTCAGCCGGCCGGCGATCGTCGGGTCGGCCAGGGCCGACGGCGCGAACAGCTTGATCTGTGGATTCGCGGCGGTGGCGCGCTGGAAGAAGCGCGCCGCGGCGGACGGCGAGCTGCCGCCGTAGAACGCTCCATCCGCGCCGCTCAGGCTGCTCGCCACGCTGAACGTGCCGGCGGCGTCCTGTTTGACCACGTTCGCGATCGCCGCGCCGTAGGGCCCGCCGTCGTCGGTGACGTACAGCTTGGTAACCCCCAGCGCGTGCATCTCCTGCACCTGGGCCTTGGCCTCGTGCGCGCTGTTCGGGACCACGCGGGCGAACGTCTGGTTGTAGCTGCTCTTCGATTCGTAGTACGTGTCGGGTGAGCCGGGGACTACCGGGCTGGCCTGGGTCAGCTCGAGCGCGGTGTCGGTGGGGCTGACCTGGAGCAGATCCGCCGCGTTGGTGATCCCCAGCGAGGCGTAGGAGGAGTGCGGGACGACCTCGCCGAGGTACGCGATCGCGGTCTTGTCCTGGATAGCCGTCCGCGCCTGGTCGGAGATCTTGGCGCTCACGACCTTCGTCTGGACCGTGAAGCCGTTGAAGCTCGGCTGGCCCTGCTTGAACGCGAGCTGCTCAGCCGCGAGCACGTCCCGGGCAACCTGAGGCTGGCTGGTCGGCGCGTCGCTGAGATAGATCGTGAGCGTCTTGCCGGCAACGGTCACCGCCGAGCTGCCGGATCCGTTCTGAGTGCAACCAGCGATCGCGACCGCGAACAGCGCACACGCGCAGGCCGCCCGTCCGCGTGCGAGCACCCGGCTTGACACGGTCGGCTCCGGCTATTCCCGCCGACCAGGCAGGAACGGAAGGAGCTGGCGGACGCCGATCGCGATGAGCACCATCACGACGGCGATCAGGATCGCGTCCAGGCCGCTGACGCTGAGCGACCACAAGATGATCCACAGGCAGAGGCCCGCGGTGGCGGTAAGGATCAGGCCCATCGCGGAAGAGATGCTAACTGAGTGGGGACCCGGCGAGCCCTGCGGAGAA
>DATIEI010000295.1:0-8141 GCA_035455845.1 Solirubrobacteraceae bacterium | reverse complement strand
AGGGCTGCCAGCTGGTCAATGAGCCCGCGGCGTATGCGATGAGCGCGCTGCACACGCCGGACCCGGACGCGGCGGCTGGCTTCTACCGCGACCTGTTCGGATGGGAGACCGACGAGTTCGCGCCCGGGGTGAGCCTGTTTCGCCTACCCGGCTACGTGGGCGGCGAGCCGTCGCAGCCGGTGCCCCGAGATGTCATCGCGGTCATGGCCAAAGATGAGGGCCCGGCCCGCTGGAGCGTCGACTTCTGGGTCCCGGATGCAGATGAGCTGGCCGCACGGGTGTCGGGCCTGGGCGGCAGCGTGATGGTCCCGCCATTCGACAGCATCCCGACGCGTCAGGCCGTGGTGGCCGATCCGTTCGGGGCGGTGTTCTCCGTGACAACGAGCCCAGCGGGATAGATATACCTATAGATATAGATATAGATATAGATATATAGGTATAGGTATATCTATAGGTATAGGTATAGGTATACCGAGGCGTGACCGGAAGGGGTACCCGGCCCCACGGACGCCGCCGAAGGCGGCCCCTACTTCAAGTCGGCCGACGTCTTGCCGAGCAGCAGACGCGAGATGATCAGCAGCTGGATCTGCTGGGTGCCCTCGAACAGGTCGAGGATCTTGACGTCGCGGGCCCACTTCTCGAGCAGCTCGCCCTCGCCGTAGCCGACCGAGCCGGCCAGCGCCACGCAGCGCAGCGCGATGTCGGTGCCGGTCCGCCCCGCCTTGGCCTTGGCCATCGAGGCCTGGAGTGAGTTGGGCTTCTTGTTGTCGGCCATCCAGGCGGCCTGCAGGGTGAGCAGGCGGGCCGCCTCCCAGTCGGACTCCATCGCGATGAACTCCGAGGCGGCGGCGGACTGCGCATGGGGTGGCGCGTCGTAGTCGATCTCCACACCGGCTTCGGTCAGCAGCTCGCGCGTGCGCTCGAGGCACGCCCGCGAAACGCCCACCGCCATGCCCGCCACCAGCGGGCGAGTGTTGTCGAACGTCTGCATGACGCCGGCGAACCCGCGCTTGGGCTCGATGTCCGGGCTGCCGAGCAGGTTCTCGCGGGGGATCCGGCAGTTGTCCAGCACGAAGTTCGCGGTATCCGAGGCGCGGATGCCGAGCTTGTGCTCGAGGCGGTCGAGCTTCAGGCCAGGGTTGTCGCGCTCGACCACGAACGACTTGATCGCGGCGCGGCCCTGGTTGCGGTCGAGGGTCGCCCAGACGACGATCAGCTCGGCACGGTCGCCCGAGGTGACGAAGATCTTCTCGCCGTTCAGGACGTACTCATCGCCGTCGAGGGTGGCGGTGGTGCGGATCGCGGCCGAGTCCGATCCGGCCTCGGGTTCGGTGATCGCCATCGCCGCCCACTTGCCGCCGAAGCGCTTCAGCTGCTCCTCGTTGGCCACGGCGGCGATGGCGGCCTGGCCGAGGCCCTGCTTGGGCATGGTCAGAAGCAGGCCGACGTCGCCCCAGCACAGCTCGATCAGCCCGAGCAGACTGGCCATGTTCGAGCCGTTGCGATTGCCGTCGCGATCGTCCTTGGCGCGAGACGAGCCGTTGGACCCGCCGCCGACCGCGCCGGCGCCGGCGCCGCTCAGCGCGCCGCCCTCGTTCATGCCCTCGATGACCGCGGCGAGCATGTCGAGCTCCTTGGGATAGGCGTGCTCGGCCTCGTCGTACTTGCGCGAGTTGGATCGGAAGACCTCGGTGGCCACCTGATGGGCCTGGCTGACCAGGAACTCGAACTTGCGGGGGATCTCGAGGTTGATCACACCAACAGCCCGCCTTCCATCACGCCGGCGGCCCGCAGGTCGCGATACCAGCGCTCGACCGGATGCTCCTTGACGTAGCCGTGGCCGCCGAGCATCTGGACGCCGTCCGACCCGATCCCCATGCCACGCTCCGCGCACAGCCGGCGCGCGAGCGCGACCTCGCGCGCGAACGGCAGGCCCTGATCGATCCGGCTGGCCGCGCGATAGGTGGCCAGGCGCATGCCGTCGAGCTCGATCGCCACGTTGGCCACGGTGAAGGCAACCGCCTGACGATGGGAGATCGGCTCGCCGAACGCCTTGCGCTCGTTCACGTACGGGATCAGATAGTCGAGCACGGCCTGGCCGGTGCCGACGGCCAGGGCACACCAGCCGAGTCGCCCGAGCTGGACGCATTCGGCGAACACGCCCGGATCGCCGAGCAGCGCGCCGGCCGGGAGCTTGACGTCCTCGAGCACCAGCCGGCCGGTGGCGGCGGCGCGGATCCCCATGGCGGGCTCGGGCTCGATCGACATGCCGGCGCCGCCCGGCTCGACCACGAACAGTGCAGGACCCCCCGCGTCTTCGAGTTCGGCGGCGACGATGAACAGCTCAGAGTCAGACGCGCGCGGGACGAGCGACTTGACGCCGTCGAGCACGAACCCGTCGCCGTCGCGCCGCGCGCGGGTCTTCAGCTCGAACGGATTGAAGAGCGGCCGCGGCTCGAGGATCGCGAGCGCGGCGGCGGGGACGTTCTCGCCGACGAACTCGGGCAGATACGTGCTCTGCTGGTCGGCATCGCCCCACAGGCTGATCGCGGTCGATACCGCGGCAGGGGCCAGGCAGGCCACCGCAATCCCCATGTCACCGACTGCAAGGGCCTCGGTCATGAGCACGGTGGTGACCGCCGATCGCTCGGTGACCGCGCCACCCAGCTCCTCGGGCACGCCGACCATGGTCAGGCCGAGCTCGTTGGCCTGCGTGAGGAGCTCATCAGGTGCGGCGCATGCCTCGTCGGCGTCGATGGCGGCGGTCCGGAGCTTGGCCAGTGCGAAGTCCCGCACCGACTCGCGCAGCATCTGCTGCTCGTCGTCGGGCGTGAGGTCGAACAGGTCGCTGCGCTTGGTCCGGGGCTGGCGGGCCGGCTTCGACAGCTTCTGGGTCGCGGCGAACGTGCGACCGGCGCGCGTCGCCGTGCGGACGGTGGCCTTGGAGGCGCCGTGCAGGACGCGCTCGGCCGGCTCGCGCAGCCCGAATCGGTCGATCAGGCCGTTGCTGGCCAGCCGGTTGAGAGCGCGCAGCCCAACCGCCATGCTCTTCTCGGTGAGATTCTGCTGGGGCATTAGCCGGAAAACGATAACACGAATTGATGTAACGTCAGTTGGTGTAGAGTCGTATACCCGAGGCGAGGAAAATGTACGCGCGTCGGGCTGTCGATCTCGTGGCCTCGCGCCCGCCAGGCCTCAACGGCCCGCCATACACCCGACGCCGGGGCGGGTCGACCCGGCGGCGAGGCAGACGATCTGGATGCGCGGGGGGCGACGGGCGCGGATCGTGAACCGGTAGTCCCTGCCGATCCAGCCTGGCCGGGTGATGGCGACGGTGATCTGCGCACCGACGCCGAGACGGCGATCACGGAATCCGGCCGTCAGGTCGAGCCTGCCATTGGTTGCACAGCGGCATGACGGTCGCCCCTGGCGATCACATGCACGCGTCGATCGCCGAGGCCGTCGCGGGAGATGCCGACGCGCTTCTGCGCACAGCGCCCGGTCTTCGAAGGAAGGCCGCCCGCCTGGCGGCGGCAAAGGTACTCGTGGCCACAGGGATCACACGCGAGGCGGAGATGCTGTGAGCCGGCTTAACACGGCGCCACATCCGCAGGACGAGCAGGGACCGGGGCGCCCGTCCTGCGGATCTGGCGCAGATTGTCTGATGAGTACCCGGATTGCGATGCTTCTTCACGACAAAAACCTGGCCGTCAGAGACTGCAAAGGTATGGCCCCGGAACTGTCACATGTGTGTCAGTGAGCTCAAGTTCCACCGGGTCATGCCGATGGGACCAGCGTTGGGTTGGCGCCGCGATGCGGGACCGGGCGCGGCGCTGACCCTGGCGTGTTGGGTCGGCGCCGCGACGTTGGGACCGGGCGTGGCGCTGATCCCTCGCATGTCGCGGCCGCACCGCGATTCGGGGCCGCGGGCAGGCGCCGGTGCGACATCGCGCGGACCGAGATGGGTGCGGTTTGACGTGATGGCGGGGGCAGCATCGGCCACGGGAGGTCTTATGAGGTTCTTATGCGCCGATCGTCATGCTGGACCCGCATATGCGAGTTCTGATCGCCGAAGACGAGCAGCGGCTGGCTGAAGCGATCGCGCGGGGGCTCCGGCGTGAGGGTATGGCGGTCGACCTGGCCCCCGACGGCACCGATGCCCTGGTCAAGGCCCGGGTGGTGCGCTACGACGTTCTGGTGCTCGACCGCGACCTGCCCGGGCTGCACGGCGATGACGTGTGCCGGGCGGTGCGGGGCGAGCGACCCGAGACCGGGATCCTCATGCTGACCGCGGCCGGCGCGCTCGAGGACCTGGTCGAGGGGCTGTCGCTCGGCGCCGACGACTACCTGCCCAAGCCGTTTCGGTTCGCCGAGCTGGTCGCGCGGATCCAGGCGCTGGCCCGGCGCTCGACGCCGAGCCGGCCGCCGGTGCTCGAGCGGGGCGACGTGGAGCTCGACCCCGCCCGCCGGGCGGTCTCGCGCGGCGGCACACCGATCGAGCTCACTCGCAAGGAGTTCGGCGTGCTCGAGGTGCTCATGAGCGCCGACGGCGCCACGATCTCGGCCGAGGAGCTGCTCGAGCGCGTGTGGGACGAGCACACCGACCCGTTCACCAACGTCGTGCGGATGACGATCATGACGCTGCGGCGCAAGCTGGACGATCCGCCGGTGATCGAGACCGTGATCGGCGTTGGTTACCGGATGGTGTGATGCGCAGGCCGGCGCCCACGATCCGGCTTCGCATGACCGCGCTGTACGGGCTGGTGTTCCTGGTCACCGGCGCGGTGCTGCTGACCATCGGCTACGAGCACGTCCGACACAACCTGAACGGGCCGGGCGACTACCGACGCGAGCTGCAGCGGCTCGGGGTCGTGCCTCAGGGGTTTTTCGGGCGCCCATCCCTGGGGGCTCCCGGCTCCACGGGCGCGCGCATCGCTGACGCGATCCGGGCCCAGCTGAGGGCCGACGCGCTGCATCGGCTGCTGATCGAGTACGTGGTAGCGCTCGGCGCGATGACGATCGTGTCGGTGGTCGCGGGCTGGCTGCTGGCCGGCCGCGCGCTGCGGCCGCTGCGCGACATCACGGCCACCGCGCGCCGCGTTTCGGGCGAGAACCTGGGCGAGCGGATCGGGCTCAAAGGCCCGGCTGACGAGCTCAAGGAGCTTGCCGACACGTTCGACGGGATGCTGGCCCGGCTCGACGGCGCATTCGCCAGCCAGCGGCACTTCGTGGCCAACGCCTCGCACGAGATGCGCACGCCGCTGGCCATCATGCGTACCGAGGTCGACGTCTCACTGGCCGACCCCGACGCCACCGTAGACGACCTGCGGAGGATGGGGGACGCGGTACGCGAGACCATCGACCGCTGCGAGCGGCTGATCGAGGGCCTGCTGATGCTCGCGCGCAGCGAGGCGGCGACCGGACGCGAGGAGCCGGTCGACCTGGCCGGGCTGGCGGCCGATTGCATCACCGATCTGCGGGCCCGGGCCGAGGAGGCGCACGTCGAGATGCAGGACGATCTGATGCCGGCCTGGACGCGTGGCGAGCCCGCGCTGCTCGAGCGGATGATCGCCAACCTGATCGACAACGGGATCCGGCACAACGAGCCGGGTGGCTGGTTGCGGGTCTCGACTCGGTCTCGCGACCGGCGAGTGCACGTGACCGTCTCCAACGGCGGGCCGCGCATCGAGGCGGTCGACGCGGCCACGCTGACCGAGCCGTTCCGCCGGCTCGAGCGCGGCGCCGGCGGGTTCGGGCTGGGACTCTCGATCGTGCGCTCGGTGGTCACTGCCCACGGCGGGACGCTCGAAGTCACAGCCCGCGACGAGGGTGGTCTGGTCGTGCAGATCGAGCTGCCGGCGGTCGCCGCCCCGGCCGTGGGAATCGCTCCTAAGAGCGCGGCAAGAGCGCTTACGTAAAGCTGACGCCTGCGGCGCTACAACGCGATCCCGGATGAACACTCGTCGGGATCGCTCGTCTAGGCCCTGGTTGTTGTACGCGCTGGCCGTGGCGGCGGTCGCGGTGGCCGTCCTGGCGATCACCCAGATCGGGCCGCCGGCCAGCTCGGCGCGCACCTCGCGGGAGGTCCTCACTGCCGGGCAGGGCGTGGTGCAGTCGACGGTGACCGGAAGCGGGAACATCGCCGCGGGCACCGATATCAGCGTCAACTTCAACACCAGCGGGACGCTGCAGGATGTCTACGTCCACGTCGGCCAGCACGTGCACTCCGGACAGCTCCTCGCCGACCTCGACCCCACGGCCGCCCAGCTGTCGCTGAATCAGGCCGAGTCGAGCCTGACCGCGGCCGAGGACAACCTGAGCTGCCTGCAGGGCGTGACCAGTGACTGCGGGTCCGGCGGCTCGGGCTCCGGCTCGGGCTCGGGCTCCGGCTCGGGCTCGGGCTCGGGCGGATCAGGGTCGACGGCGAGCTACTCCGCGCCTGCCACCACGATCGAGTATGCGGCGTTCCACCCCGGCACGAAGTCCAAGGCCGGCTCGAAGCCGAAGATGACGACGCCGGCGCGGACGGTGACGGTCACGGTGCCCGCCACCACGCGGCCCGCGACCACGCCCACCACGACGACGACCTCCACGCCCTCGCCCGGCAGCGTCGCCTCCGCCCAGGCGGCGGTGTACTCGGCCCAGGCCGGGGTGCACACCGCCGAGACCGCGGTGAACAACACCAAGCTGTACGCGCCCGTGGACGGCACGATCGCCTCGCTCTCGAGTCTGACCCCGGGCGACGCGGTGTCCGGGGGCGGGTCGGGGACCGCATCGTCGGCTTCGAGTGCATCGTCGGCTTCGAACGGCTCGTCCAGCACGGGGACGACCGCCGGCGGCCTGGGCAGCTCGAATTCCTCGAGCTCGTCTGGCTCGGGGTCCGGGTCGGGCTTCGCCGAGATCATCAACACCAATACGCTGGCCATGACCGTCGCGTTCAGCGAGTCGGACATCAGCAAGGTCCACGTCGGCCAGTCCGCGACGGTCACGCTCGACGCTCTGTCCGGGGTTGAGCTCGCCGGGCACGTGAGCTCGATCTCGCTCGTAGGCACGACCAGCTCGAGCGTCGTCTCCTACGACGCCACGCTGACCCTCGACCAGAACGATTCGCGCGTGAAGCCCGGGATGAGCGCGTCGGCCTCGGTGATCGTCGGGCAGGCGTCCGGGGTGACCGTGGCGAACGCGGCGGTCACCGGGAGCGGCTCGCTGGCCACGGTGAATCTGCTGAAGGACGGCAAGACGGTCTCGCGGCCGGTGGTGGTCGGGCTGCGAGGGGACAGCCGCACACAGATAGTCAGTGGTCTGAACGCCGGCGATCAGGTCGTGGTGACGATCGCGCTGCCTTCGCTCGGCTCGAGCTCGACGAGCGGCTCCGGGACCGGCACGCTGGGCCGGGGCCTCGGCGGCGGCGGCGGGCTCGGCGGCGGCGGGCTAGGGGGCGGCGGTGCGTTCCTCCGTCGCGCCATCGGAGGCGGTTGATGCCGCCCAAGCCCGGCGTTCCCGTGATCGCCCTCGAGGACGTGCACAAGACCTATAGCGTGGGTGACATCGCGGTGCATGCCCTGCGCGGAGTGAGCCTGCGGATCGAGCGCGGCGAGTACGTGGCGATCGTGGGTGCCTCGGGCAGCGGCAAGACGACGCTGATGAACATCCTCGGGTGTCTGGACACGCCGACCAGCGGCGTCTACCGGCTGAACGGCCTCGACGTGCGCGGGATCGACGAGGACGCCCTGGCCGACGTGCGCAACCGCGAGATCGGGTTCGTGTTTCAGAGCTTCAACCTGATCCCGCGCACGCGCGCGCAGGCGAACGTCGAGCTTCCGCTCACCTACGCGGGGTTGACGCGCGGCGCTCGGCATGAGCGGGCGGTCCTCGCGCTGCGGCAGGTGGGGCTCGGCAACCGCGTCCACCACATGCCTTCCGAGCTCTCGGGCGGGCAGCAGCAGCGCGTGGCGATCGCTCGAGCGCTGGTCACCAACCCGGCGATGATCCTGGCCGACGAGCCGACCGGCGCACTTGACACGGTGTCCTCGGCCGAGGTGCTCGGCATCTTCGACCGCCTGAACGAGCAGGGCCGGACGATCATCCTGATCACCCACGAGCAGGCCGTCGCCGCGCACGCCCGGCGCGTGGTGAGGATC
>DATIEI010000294.1:0-22463 GCA_035455845.1 Solirubrobacteraceae bacterium | reverse complement strand
TTGACCTCGGCGTCGGGCGCCACCACCGTGCCGATGTCGCGTCCTTCGGCCACCCAGTCGCCGGCGCCGAGCAGGCGCCGCTGCTGCTCGACCACGGCTCTGCGCACTGCCGGGTCGGCCGCGGCCTGCGAGGCCGCCTCCGACACTTCGGGCGCCCGGATCTCGTCGGTCACGTCGCGCCCGTCGAGCAGGATCCGCTCGCCCCGTGTCTCGATCTTCAAACTCGACGCGATGCTGGCCGGCTCCGCGCCGCGCTCGGCCGCCACCAGCGCCACCGCGCGGTACATCGCCCCGGTGTCCAGGTAGGTGAAGCCGAGCTCCTCGGCCACCCCCCGGGCCACCGACGACTTGCCCGCGCCGGCCGGTCCGTCGATCGCGATCAGCATCAGGCCACGAGCTCCGCGACGTGGTCGGCAAACCCCGGATAGGACACCTCGGCGGCGTCCATCCCGACGACCTCTACCCCCTGTTCGGAGGCCAGCCCAGCCACCGCGCCGAGTAGGGCCAGCCGGTGATCGCCGTGGGCGTCGAGCCGCCCGCCCCGGAGTCCAGCGGTGCCGGAGACCACAAATCCGTCGGGCAGCGCCTCGATATCCGCGCCCAGCCCGCGCAGGCCCTCGACGACCGTGGCGATCCGGTCCGACTCCTTGACCCGCAGCTCCGCCGCCCCGCGGACGAGCGTCTCCCCCTCGGCGAAGCAGCCGAGCAGCGCGACCAGAGGCAGCTCGTCGATGGCCAGCGGCACCTCGTCGGCCTCGACCGTGGTGCCTTCGATCGGCGCGTTGCGGATGTCGATGTCGGCCACGGGTTCTGCGGCCTCGAACGATCCGGGAGTCTCCTGGTCGGTGAGCACGATCGCGCCCATGCGCTCCAGGATGCGCAGGAAGCCGCTGCGGGTCCAGTTGACGCCGACCCGTTCGAGCACCAGCCGGGAGTCTCGCACCAGGACGCCCGCGGTGATCAGGAACGCGGCCGAGGACAGGTCCCCCGGCACCTCGACCAGGTGGAGCTCCAGTTCGTCCGCGTTGCCCACGGTGGTGCTGTAACCGCCGCGCTCGTCCCGGATCCGCGTCACCGGGGCGCCGGCGGCGGCCAGCATCCGCTCGGTGTGATCGCGGCTGGCCACTGCCTCGCGCACCGTCGTGGCATCGGTGACCAGACCGGCCAGCAGGACGCAGGACTTGACCTGGGCACTGGCCACGGGCAGCTCGTACTCGATGCCGTTCAGCACGGCGCCGTGGATCGTGAACGGCGGGTAGCGGCCCTCGCGAGCGTCGATCCGCGCACCCATCTGCTGCAACGGGACGGCAATTCGGTCGACCGGGCGCCGGCGGATCGACGCGTCCCCGTCGAGCGTGAAGCTCCGACCCTGCTGGAACGCCAGCCAGCCGGGGAGCAGCCGCATCAGCGTGCCGGCGTTACCGACGTCGATCGGGTTGGTCGGGGTCATCGCGTTGCGCAGTCCGCAGCCGCGGATCACGAGCTCGGTCCCGCGGTCCTCAACGATCGCCCCCAGCCGCTGGACCGCGGCCAGCGTGGAGCGGGTGTCGGCGGCGTCCAGGTAGTTGCGGACCCGGACCGGCTCGGACGCCATCGCCCCGATCAACGCCGCCCGATGGGAGATCGACTTGTCGGCCGGGACTCTCAGCGACCCGCGCAGCGGGCCGGCCGGATCGAAGCGCGCGTTCATGCCCGCGCCACCGGGAATCCGAGCGTGGCCACGAGCTCCTCGGTCCGCCGCGCCTGGTCCTCGCCGGCGATCCACAGCGCGATCACACCCTCGCTCATGTCGGGAGCCGGATAGAGCGCCATGTCGGTGATGTTGACGCCCGCCCGGCCGAGCTCGAGGGCCAGCTGGGCCACCACCCCGGGCTGGTTGGGCACCGACGCGCGGAGCTCGAACAGCGGGCCCCCGGCGAGCTGCGCCTCGAGCAGCCGCCGTCGATCGTTCGCCGCTGCGTCGTTCCAGTCGGTGACGGCGGCGGCGTCGGCCGCGTCCAGGGCCTCGCGCACATGGCCCAGCCGCGCGATCGTGTCGTCGATGCCGGCAATCAGCGCATCGCGGTTCGACAGGTAGATGTCGGTCCAGATGCCGCTGGACGCGCCGGCCACCCGCGTGGCGTCGCGAAAGCTCGGGCCGGTGGCGGGCAGCCGCTCGCCGCCGTCAGCCAGGGTCCGGGCCGCCTGGCTGACCAGCACGTTGGCCAGCACATGCGGCAGGTGCGAGACCGTGGCCAGGATCGTGTCGTGGATCTCGGGCTCGATCGCCACCGGCCGCGCGCCCAGGCTGTGCAGGAGGCGGTGCAAACGCTCGTAGAGGATCCCCGAGGTGGTCGGCGTCGGCGTCAGGTACCAGGTGGCGCCGTCGAACAGATCGCTGCGGGCGTGCCGCACCCCGGAGGTCTCGGCCCCGGCGAGCGGGTGCCCGCCGACGAACCGAGGGTCGTCGAGCTCGGCGACGATCGTGCGCTTGGTCGAGCCCACGTCGCTGATCACGGTGTTCGCTGATGCGGCGTCGAGGACCGCGGCGACAGCCGACTTGAGCGCTCCCACCGGCACCGCGACGAACACCGCCTCGGCGTCGCTCACCGCCTCGCCGATCTCGGCGCACGCGCGATCGACCGCGCCCCGCTCCCGGGCCTCCTCGAGCGCCCGATCACTCGTGTCGTAGCCGGCGACGGTGGCACCGAGCCGCTCGCGCGCGGCAAGACCGATCGAGCCGCCGATCAGCCCGACGCCGACGAGCGCGATATTCAAGGAGTCCTAAACAGCTGCGAGCGCCTTCCCGGCGACCGCGGCGGCGGCCTGTACCCGCTCGACGTACTCGGCGAAGTCCTCGGCATACAGCTGCTGCGGGCCGTCGCAGATCGCGATCTCCGGATGCGGGTGCACCTCGACGATCAGCCCATCGGCCCCGGCGGCGGCGGCGGCCAGCGACAGCGGCAGGACAAGGTCGCGCCGGCCGGCGGCGTGGCTGGGGTCGACGATCACCGGTAGGTGGCTCAGCTCCTTGAGCACCGGCACGGCCATCAGGTCGAGCGTGAAGCGGTAGGCGGTCTCGAACGTGCGGATCCCGCGCTCGCACAGGATGACGTTCGGGTTGCCCTCCTTGAGGATGTACTCAGCGGCCATCAGCAGTTCCTCGAGCGTGGCCGAAAGACCCCGCTTGAGCAGCACCGGGCGGCCGCTGCGGCCGACCTCGGCCAGCAGCGTGTAGTTCTGCATGTTGCGCGCGCCGATCTGAATCACGTCGGCCACCTCGAGGATCGGCTCGATGTCGCGCTGGTCCATCAGCTCGGTGACGATCGGCAGCCCGGTCTCGGCCTTGGCCTCGGCGAGCAGCCTCAGCCCTTCCTGCCCGAGTCCCTGGAAGGCGTACGGCGAGGTACGGGGCTTGTAGGCACCGCCTCGGAACAGCGTGCCCCCCGCGTCCCGGACGACCCGCGCCGTCTCGAGCGTCTGCTCGCGCGACTCCACCGTGCACGGCCCGGCGATCAACGCGAAGCTCGAGCCGCCGATCTTGCGTCCGGCGATGTCCAGCACGGTCCGCTCGCCGTGCCTGAACTGAGTCGAAGAGAGCTTGTAGGGCTTGAGGATCGGGACCACGCGTTCGACCCCCGGCGACCCCTCGAGCTCGAGACGCGCCACGTGTTCGCGGTCCCCTATCGCGCCAATCACGGTGACTTCCTCCCCTCGGCTGGGGTGAGCCCGAGCGCCGACGCTCTGGATCCGATCCATGACGGCCTGGATCTCCTCCTCGGTGGCCGTCGGTTTCATGACGATCATCATCAGCTGTCCTCTCTGGTGCCTGGAACACGATACGAAAGCGAGCGGGACGGGTTTCACCCGACCGGGGGGTTTTTCGGCGCTCGGCCTGCGAGGGTCCCGCGGCGTGCGCGGGCTGCGACAGAGAGACCGGGCGCCTAGCTAAATCGCCAGGCGTATGCGTACGCGTAGCCGCGGAAGACGTACAGCGTGCGGCTGCGGGCACTCATCGTGCGCGTTTTCTACCAGACGCGGTGTGCGATGCCAAGCACGCCCCCAGGGCGTCCACGAAGCGCTCGTTCTCGGCCGGGGTGCCGACGGTTACGCGCAGCGAACCGTTGCGGCCGAGCGACGCTCCGGCCCGGACCAGGACCCGACGATCCTTCAGTCCAGCTACGACGTCGGCCTCCTCGACGTCCTCGGGCAGGTGCAGCCAGATGAAGTTCGCGTCGGACTCGGCGACCCACAGTCCGAGCGCTCGCACGCCGTCTGCCATCTCGATCCGGCCCGCGATCGTCTCGGTCACCCGCCGCTCGACGTCGTCCTGGAGGCGCAGGGCCTCCACCGCAGCGGCCTGGGCGGCCGCGTTCAGGTAGAACGGCTGGCGGACCTGGTCGACCGCAACGCGGAAGTCCTCGGCCCCGCACAGCGCGTAGCCGACCCGCATGCCGGCCAGCCCGTAGACCTTCGAGAACGTCCGCAGCAGGACCAGGTTCGGGTACTTGCGCAGCAGCTCAAGCGAGGCGTACGTGTCGCCCAGGGTCAGGGCGAACTCACAGTAGGCCTCGTCCAGGATCACGCACACGTGGCTCGGCACGCGGCGCACGAAGGCCTCGATCTGGTCGAGGTCGAGCGCGGTCGAGGTCGGGTTGTTGGGATTGCAGATCAGGACCAGCCGGGTGGCCACGGTGATCTCGGTGGCGATCGCGTCCAGGTCGTGGCGGTCCTCGTCGTCGAGCGGCACCTCGATCGCGCGTGCTCCCGATGCGGCGGCCAGATGCGGATAGACGCTGAACGCCGGCCAGGCGTAGACGACCTCGGCCCCGGGCTCGAGCAGCGCCTCTCCGGCGGCCAACAGGATGTCGCACGAGCCGTTGCCGAGCGCGATCCGGCCGGGTGGGATCCCGTACCGGTCGGCCAGGGCCCGGCGCAGCGGGGCGTAGGACGGATCCGGATAACGGTTCACGCCGCCGAGTGCGCGACCCGCCGCCTCGACCGCCGACGGATGCGGGGCGAAGCACGACTCGTTTGAGGCCAGCATGGCCACGTCCGCCCCCAGGTCGTAGCCCGCGGCCAGCGGGTAGACGGGGATCCGGCGGGTGCGAGCGGCGAATTCGAGGGTCATGGGTCTCTCTAGCCTAAGCCTCGCCGAGCGGCGAATTCGAGGGTCATGGGTCTCTCTAGCCTAAGCCTCGCCGGGCGGCGAACTCGAGCGGCATGGACGTTCTTAGCGTAACCGGGGCCGCTACTGGGCCGAGTCCAGATCGGCGCGCAGCACCTGGGCCTTGCCCAGGTACACGTGCCTCGGCTCGTGGTCCTCGGGCGCGTAATAGTGGATGAGCACCCGGATGACCTGGGGCAGCGCGCCGGGAACCGGCACCTCCCGCGAGCACAGCAGCGGGACCCGATCCAGCCCCAGGTTGCGCGCGGCCACGGCCGGGAACTCCGCGTTCAGATCCTCGGTCAGCGTGAAGATGCAGCTCACCATCGCCTCGGGGGCGAGCGAGTTGCGCTGCATCAGCTCGCGCATCAGCTCGTCGGTCGCCGCGAGGATCGCGTCGGCCTCGTTGGCGGTCACGTGATTGGCGCCCCGGAGCGCGAACAGCCGCATGGGGGCGGCAGTCTGCCAGCTAGCGGTCCGCGGGGGCGGCCGCTAGGTGACGTGGACGACGCTCGAGGTGCCGAGCGTGTGGCCGGCGGCGTCGAGCGCCTGGACCGCGACATACGGTTGAGTGGCGATCGCGATCTGGCTCTCGAACCCCTGCTTGCTGCTCGTCACCACGGCCTGTAGCGCGTTCGGGGCCGAGCCGGCCAGCACACGCCACGACGCGACCCGGGTGGCTCCGTTCCAGCTCACGTACACGTTCGCGGTGGTGCCCTGGCTGGTGATGGTCACGGACGGGCCGCCGGTGGGCGTGCCGACCCAGGGAAAGCGATAGGCGCGATAGCTGGAGTTCGAGTCCACGAACCGGGCATCGAACATCATCTGGCCCTTCGCGTTGTATTCGCTGAAGTACGGCTGCTGGCCCCACCCCACGAATTGATCGCCGCCCGGCAGCGCCTGGACGTTGCCCTCGAAGGCCGCGGCAAGGGCCGGCGAATGCTGATTCGCGCTGACCAGGGTCGCGGTCTTGCCCGAGCTGTCGAGTCGAACCGTGATCGCGCGCGACTCGGTGTGGACGCGCGGCGGCCCTCCGCCGTCGTCGAACAGGGTGACGGTCGGATCGGTATCGGTGTGCAGACGAACATCGTGCTGGAAGGCGAACACCGCGCCCGAGGTGAGCTTGTAGCTCGATTTCCGGCCCCCGAGCGTCCACATGATCGCGCCGGTCTGGTGGTCGATGTCATAGGCGGCCCAGGTATTTCGAGCCGAGATCAGCAGGTCGCCGCTGCGCTGCTCCTGGACCGAGTTGATGTGGAAGTAGTCGAACGGACCGTGCCCGGACTTGGGCATCGCCTCATAGGTGTCGGTCAGCGGGACATGATCGAGGCTGTCCCATTGGTAGAGCACGAGCCCGGTCTTGATGTCGATCTCCTGCACGACCGAGTCGAGCACGACCTGTTGGGTTGACCCGTGCAGCGCCGATGCATTCCAGAACACGGGGTAGAAAGCGGTGATCAGCGCGGTGTCCTGCGAGGAGAGCCGGAACTCGTGCAGGTCGGCCGTGAGGCCGTTGCCGGCGTGCACGACGGCCACCTGACGGTAGGAGGAGTCGTAGATCACGTCCTCGCCGGCGCCCACCCCGGCGCCCGAGTATCCCTGCCACCAGGTCAGCACCGGCTTGCCCTGGTAGTGCTGCACCCGCAGGTCGGCGGCGATGTTCGGGGGCTTGATCGGCTGGAACCAGACCAGGGCGCCCTGACCGTTCAAGATCATCACTCCGTTCTGGGTGGGCCCCTGCTGTGGAGTGATGAAGATGTCGCCGGCAGCGGCATTTTCGGATTGCTTGGTGACTTCGACCGCAGGCGGCGTCAGATCCGGACGCGACTGGAACGTGAACTCGTCTCCGGCGACCCGCGGGGCCAGATCCAGCGGCTGAACCGGGATCGCGCCCGCCGGATGGGCAATCGAGAAGTGAAACGTGCCGGCGCGCGTCCCCGGGATCTGCAGCCCGGTCTTGACCGTGACCATCTCGCCGGCGGCGAACGGCTTGGCGGGCAAGAAGCTCGCGCCCTGCCCGTCGGAATGGGCGACGACGCGTCCGGTGTGGCGACCGGTGCGCGAGCCGGTGACGATCACTCGACCGAGGTGGCCGCTCATCACCCCCCGGAACGAGATCTGCGTCTGCGGCGCGGCGACCCGACCGCCGGGAATCGGGAAGACGCTGACCATCTGGTTCTCGGACCCGCGTCCGGTCACGGCCAGCACCGTCAACGCGACCGCAGCGACGCCGGCCAGCGCTGCACCGAGGCCCAGGATCCGGTTACGCAATCTCATACACCACCGCGCAGCCGAAACCATGCGCCGATCGAATGAGCGGGCCGAGCAGCTTGCGCATGTCCGCGCGGGTCGTGCAGTCGGCCAGCAGGAAGCGAGCGCCACTGGCCCGCACGAAGCTGCGAGCCTCAGCCGGGCTCAGCGAGCCGTTGAACAGCCCACGCGAGATCGTGGCCCGGCGCGGGCAGTTCGGCTCCGACCACAGGCAGTTGCCGACGTAGGTGCGCCGGCCGGTCCGGCCAGGCACCGCCGCGCCGAGGTAGGGCTGAGTCACGACGCTGCCGGGCTCCTTGTTGTGCGCGAGGTAGTCGAGCGCGCTTCGCTCATCGCTTTTGATGAAGTTCGCGTTGCCACGCGTGGGCGCGGCCAGCGTATGCGCGATCGAGAGCTCCTTGACCGTCGTCGGGATCGTGAACAGCGCCACCAACACGGCCCCGATCAATACCGGCCGCGGCAGACGACTCCAGCCAAGCATCTCGAAACCCTCCACTGCGAGGACGGCCAGCGGGACGGTGATCCCCTGGAAGGCGTGCAGCGGCGTCGCCCCGAGGCTGGTCCCGGACAGCAGGAAGATCGCGAACGCGCCCAGCGGCCACGTGCGCGTGGCCGCGGCCAGGAACGTGGTGGGCCGCGTGCGGTACGCGACGAGCGCGGGCAGGAGAAGGGGCACGCAAGCCAGCGCGATCGACCAGAACGAGAACGCGTGCTTGCTGGCCAGCTGCGCCAGCTTCCAGTCGACGTCGGCCTTCCCGAGGATTGCGTAATAGACGAGCGGGAGGCCCGTGCCGATCAAGGTGATCGCGGTGAGCCGGATCTGCTCGCGCCCGTACCGTCGAGAAGCCAGCATTACGAGTTCGGCCGCCACCACCAGGGCCATCAGCAGCTCGCCGTTCCAGGGATGCAGGAGGCTGGCCAATCCGCCGAGCAGGCCGGGCAGCCAAAGCCGACGCCCGGTGGACCGGGCGTCCTCGTAGGTGACCAGCGACCACACCATCGCGGCGAGCGCCATCAGCCCGAACACGTAGCCCCAGGTGAGGAAGCCCGGGAACAGGTCGCCGAGAACGCTCCAGCTGCCGTACACGAGCGTGAACGACCCGAAGAACAGGGTCAGCACGAGGGCCACGCGACGGGCCCACAGGCCGGTGACGCTACGCGCGGCATAGGCACGCACGGCGAAGAAGAATGCGAGCACGGCGACCGGCTTCCACAGCAGCAGCGACAGCCACGAGGCCATGCCCAACGCGGTCAGACCGCCGGAGATGACCACGGCGGGCTGGAAGTAGTCGGCCGGCGTCGAGTGCAGCACAAACAGGTTCGAGACCAGGAAGTGATGCGACGCGTCCTTGATCCAGGCCAGGTACTGCATCTGGTCGACGATGTAGACACCGTCGGTCCCGGTCCAGGTGGCACCGTCGAACACGACTCGTCCCAGGTCGATCGCGAGCACCCAAACCGACACCGCGGCGAACACGATCAGCACCGAGAGCTCAAACCGGTCCAGCCGCCGGCGCCGGGGCTCGACCACGACCGGGGGCAGATCGGGCGCCGGGCCGCCACCACCACCGTCGATCAGTTCGATTTCAAGCCTCATCGGCGCGGGGACGCTAACAAGATTCTAATAATCACGGCATAAACCCAGCGAAGGATCGAGGAACTCGGCTAGCGCCGGACGCGGAAGTCTCGATGTTCCGGCGGACGGGGTGGGGGTCCGCGGATCCGGCCCGACCGCGACACGACCCTTCCCGTACTCGACCGGTCCGGGCTGGCTGCGCGTGACGCGTGCCGTCGCCGGGCGGTCGCTCTAGCTATACCAAGATAGCTTGCCCTGAAGCGTTTGTGAGGCCTGCCCGGCCGAGCCGCTCAGCGGGTTGAACCCGATCAGGTGGAAGAACTTGGGGGACGAGGGCAGGAACACGAGGACGAGAAACACGGTCAGCGCGAGCGCGGTCCGCCGAAGCCGCACACTCGAGGAGAGCGCGGCCAGCGGCAGCACCCAGATCACGTACCACGGCATCACCCAGGCCAGGCTCGCGATCAGCGCCACCGTGGCCCAGCCGGCGTTGGCGATCCAGTCGCCGCGGCGGCGAAGCAGCAGCACGACCGCCACGATCAGCGCGAGGTTGGCCAGCCGCAGCACCCCGGAGGTGCCCCCTCCCACGCCGATGAAGTAGCCGAACAGGTTCGGGAAGCTGAACGGCGTGAGCAGCGTGCTCTGATCCGAGAGGTTGGGCAGCGAGAAGCCGAACAGCAGGAGGCTCATCACGATCAGCGGGATCGCCGCCAGCACCACCCCGACGATCACGTCGCGGACGCGACGGCGAGCCGGCCACACGGCGGCGAGCAAGAACGGCAGCAGCAGCACCGCGGTGAACTTGATCCCGACGGCCAGCATCAGGGCCGCGCCCGCGGCCCGGTCGCGGCGGGCCTGGAGCAGGGCGACCGCGCCGATCGCCGGCACCAGCATGAAGAAGTCGTTGTGGAACCCGCCCACCGCGTAGACGAGGTAGATCGGGTTGAGCCCGATCAGCACGGCCGCGAGGCGCGGGTCGCGCCCCGTGCGACGCAGGCACGTGCAGACGATCGCGATCAGCGCCAGGCTGAGCGCCACCGTGACCAGCTTGACGACCCAGTAGGCCACCGGGATCGGCAGGAAGGCCAGCGGATAGCTCAGCGCGGTGAACAGCTCTCCGTACGGGCTGTGCAGGTTGAGCCAGGTCGCGAGATGGAAGATCGGGTCGTGCATCTCCTGCCCGATCACGTGCGTGTACGGGTTCAGCCCGTGCAGGCCGCCGAGGCGCGCGTAGCCGAGGTAGTTGCCCATGTCCGTGAGCTGGAACGGTGGCCCTAGGACCAGGATCACATGCACCGCCACGATGCACGCCGCGATCATCCGCATCGGCAGAGTGCGCAGGGCCCCCAACGCGACGATGTAGGAGCCGAGCAGGATCAAGATCAGCCCGCTCAGCGCGTAGTTGGTCGCCCGCGCGCTGACCGAGAAGCCCGGGATCAGGTGATACAGCGGGCCGGCTTCCCAGGACGCGAAGATCTGGCTAGAGCGCGGGACGAGGATTGTCGGCCCGTGCGTCGAGAACAGGACCATGACCAGCGCAACGAGCGTGATCGAGGCCAGTGCGATCCTCCCCGCCCGGGGACCGAACTCCGCTTCCGGCCAGCGCAGCCAGCTTGGAAGGCGCAGCGCGGACAGCCGCGGGAGGGCGACCGGAGCATCGGTCGAGGCGGTGGTCGCCGCGAGCACACGCGGGGCCGCGGTGCTCGAGGCGAGCACCGAAGCGTCTACGTGGGCGGAGTCCTCTCGCATAGCTCGGGAATACTGCCCGGTGAACGACGCCGATCCTGGTCGGCGTCGGTTGAATTCTGGTTAAGAGGTGAGACCGGGCTCTTGGGAGACGGTAGCGGCACGGGCCGCCACGGGGCTTAACATGGCGCACGTGAGCGTCGGTACGGCGACAGGAGACCTGCGCCGTCGCCGGTCGCCGGCACCGGCTGTCCGCGCCGCTCTGGCCGACCCCGCCGTGACCGCGGTGGCCGCTATGACCGTGCTCGGCGCGGTCCTGCGCCTGTATCGCCTCGGGCATCAGGGCTTCTGGTTCGACGAGGGCAACACGGCGCTGCTCGTCCACTTCCCGCCGGGCAAGATGCTCGGGCTGATCCCCCAGACCGAATCCACTCCCCCGCTCTACTACTGCGTGGCGTGGCTGTGGGCGCGGGTCTTCGGTTACGACGAGGTCGGGCTGCGTTCGCTGTCGGCGGTGTGCGGGGTGTTGCTCGTTCCGGTCGTGTACGCCGCGGGTGCTCGCTTGATCTCGCGCCGCGCGGGGGTGATCGCCGCAGGGCTCGCGGCGTGCAGCCCGTTGCTGATCTGGTACTCGCAGGAGGCACGCTCGTACTCGATGCTCGCGTTGCTCTCGAGCGTTTCGCTGCTCGCGTTCGCCTACGCGCGTTTTGAGCCGACGCCGCGCGTGCTGGCGGCGTGGGTGGTTGCGTCGGCGCTTGCCCTGGCCACCCATTACTACGCGCTGCTCGCGGTCGTGCCCGAGGCGCTGTGGCTGCTGTGGGTGCATCGCCGGCGCCGGTCGGTCCAGGTCGCGGTCGGGGTGGTCGGGGTGTGCGGCCTGGGCTTGATCCCGCTCGCGATCAGCCAGCACGGGACCGGCCGCGGCAACTGGATCTCGTCCGCCCCTTTCGGCCGCCGGCTCGGGCAGATCGTCCCTCAGTTCGCAAGCGGGTTCGACGGGCCCGCACACGCGGTGTTCGAGCCGGTGGCGATTGCCATGGTCGTGCTGGCTCTCGTGCTGCTGTTCACGCGCTCGTTGCCCGAGCCGCGACGGGGCGCTCTGGTCGCGGGTGGGCTCGCCGTCGCCGGGTTCGTGCTCAGCCTGCTGCTCGTTGCGGTTCGGTTCGACGACCTGCTGACTCGCAACATGCTCGCGATCTGGGCGGCGTGCGCGCTGCTCGTCGCCGGTGGGTTGGCCGCGCCGCGGCCGCGCGGCGTCGGCGTGATCGCGGCTGTTGTGCTGTGCGTCATGGGGCTGGCGACCGCGATCGGCGTGGCGGTGGACCGCAGCTACGAGCGTCCCGACTGGAGGGTGGTGGCGGGCGCCCTGGGACGGGCGCCCGCTGGAGGGCGCGCGATTCTGGTGCAGCACTACCGCGACCTGCTGCCTCTGTCGCTCTACGTGCCCGGGTTGCGCTTCGCGCGCGGGGCCGGGGTTGGGGCCGTCCCGGTCCGCGAGTTCGACGTCGTGTCGTTCACCTCTCCTTCGGGTTCGGGCTTTTGCTGGTGGGGCTCGGCGTGCAACCTGTGGCCGTCCCGGGCCCAGTCCTCGTACCCGATCGCCGGCTTCCACTTGGTGTCCGAGCGCCACGCGCTGCAGTTCACGATCCTGCGCATGGTGTCCTCGCGGCCGGTGCGGCTGACCCCGGCCGCGGTGGCAGGGGTACTGACAGCCACGCACTTCGCCAACGACGAACTGCTCTTGCAGCGGCCGTAAGCGCGTATAACACGTCACCCGAGCCGGGATCGCTCGAACGTGACGGGTTAAACGTCTGGGGGACGCTTTACGCGTCACGACACCGGGCGAGGCCCCGGCGTGACGCGTTATACGCCCTGGGTGGACGCCGCCATCAGCGCCTCGACCTCGTCGTCGCTCAGCCGACGCCACCGTCCGCGCGGTAGGTCACCCAGCGCCAAAGGCCCGAACCCGACGCGCTCGAGGCGCTTGACCGGATGGCCGACCGCCTCGCACATGCGCTTGACCTGGCGCTTGCGGCCCTCGTGGATGGTGATCTCGAGCGTGTCGGCCGATACGCGGCGAACCTGGGCAGGCGAGGTGCGGCCGTCCTCGAGCTCGACCCCGTCTCGCAGCGCTTGCAGCGCCCGCTCGTGCAGCGCCGGGCCGCCCACCACCGCGCGGTAGGTCTTCTCGACCTCGAACGACGGATGGGTGAGGCGGTGGGCGAGCTCACCCTGGTTGGTGAGCAGGATCAGGCCGGTGGTGTCGATGTCGAGCCGCCCCACCGGGTACAGGCGCTCGGTCTGCGGGACCATCGTGACCACGGTCGGGCGGCCCTGGGGGTCGCGCGCGGTCGACACCACGCCGGCCGGCTTGTTCAGCGCGTAGACGACCCGAGCGCGCTCGGTCGACACGCGCTTGCCGTCTAGCGCCACCGCGTGCTCGGGCGAGACGTCGTGCGCAGGGTCGGTGACGGTTTGACCGTCGACCGTGACCCGGCCGGCGCGGACGATCTCTTCGGATGTGCGCCGCGAGGCCACGCCGGCGGTGGCGAGGTACTTGCCGAGTCGCATGGGATCGCCTGCCACCATAGTCAGCGTGGATTCGAAGCTGCTTGAAGAAAAGCTGTCCGAGCTCGGCGAGCCGCGGTACCGCGCCGGCCAGGTGTGGCGGTGGGCCGCGCGGGGGGCCGCCGGGTTCGACGCCATGTCGGATCTGCCGCTCGGCCTGCGCGCCGCGCTCGCCGAGGCGGTCCCGTTCTCGACTCTGACCGTCGAGCACGAGGCGCGCGCCGGCGACGGCACGGTCAAGGCGCTGTTCCGCACTCATGACGGCCGGCCGGTCGAGGCCGTGCTGATGGTCTACCGGGACGGCCGACGCTCGATCTGCCTCTCCTCGCAGTCGGGATGCCCCCTGACCTGCACCTTCTGCGCGACCGGTCAGATGAAGTTCGGGCGCAACCTCACCGCGTCGGAGATCGTCGACCAGGCGCTCCACTTCCGGCGGCTGGGCGACGTCGACCACGCGGTGTTCATGGGCATGGGCGAGCCGATGATGAATCTCGACAACGTGCTCGCCGCCTGCGCGCGCCTCCCGGACATCGGCATCACCCACCGGCGCACGGCAATCTCGACGATCGGGTGGATTCCGGGGATTGAGCGCCTCGGCGCCGACCCCATGCCGATCCGGCTTGCGCTGTCGCTCCATGCCGCCGACGAAGCCCTGCGCAGCGAGCTCATGCCGGTCAACGACCGCTACCCGCTGCCCGACGTGATCGCCGCCTGCGAGGCGTACTACGAGCGCAAGCGCCGCAGGGTATTCGTCGAGTACGTGATGCTGGCCGGCGTCAACGACTCGTTTGCGCAGGCCGCGCAACTGGCGGCGATCCTCGACCCGCGCGTGTTCAAGGTCAACCTGATCCCGTACAACCCGACCGACGCGGGCTTCACCGGCTCGAGCCCCAAGGCGATCGCCGCGTTCAAGGACGAGCTCGAGCGTCACGGCCTGGGCGCCACCGTGCGCCTCACCCGCGGACGCGACATCGACGCCGCCTGTGGTCAGCTCGCGGCGCGCTCAGCATCGGTCAACGGCGCTACCCGGTGACGATCGGCTTAGTCGGCGGAGGAGGTGGCTTGGGCTTCGGCTTGGGTTTCGGCTTGGGCGGCGTCGGGACATTCGGCCCCTCGGGCAGGTCGGGGCTGACCGCCGCGCTGATGACGGCCGTCTCGGCCGGGTCGCCGCACGCGGTGACGACGGGGGTGTTCAGCGCGTCGCCGGCGTAACTCGCGATCCAGCGGTAGGTGCCCGGGCGCAGCACGGTGAACGGCGCCGAGTGGTAGTCCCCGTTGCCGTTCACCGCGGTCACAGCCGTGAACACCGGCGGGCCCGAGCAGCTCGCGTCATTCGGGCCGAACAGGGTGAAGGTGATCGCGCCGCCAGGGTCGATCCCGCCGGTCAGGTGCGCGGTGTCGAACATGGGCGCGCCCACTCCGGGGGATGGTGAGATGGTGGTCGACAGGGCGGGCGTGACCGGCGTGATGTCGGGGGGTCGCACCACACCGGTCTCGCCGGCGTCGCGGCAGGCGGTGCTGGCCGGGTGGTTGGCATGATCGCCCGAGTAGTCCGCCACCCAGAGGTAGGCACCTGCGGCGCTGGGGACAAACGCACCGGAGGTGTAGGCGCCATTACCGTGTACTCCCACGGTCGAGGTGAAGATCGGCTTGCCGGAGCAGGCAACGTCGTTCGGCGCGTCACTCGGGGGGAAGAGCTTGAACGTGATCGTCCCGGTGGGATCGGACCCGCCGCTCAGGATGGCGGTGTCGTGGATGGCACCGCCCAACGCGACCGTGTCGGAGGCCGAGGTGATGAGCGACGTGTGGGCGGGAACGGTCACGTGCACGGCTTCCGCAGGGTCATCGCAGGCCGTCGGCCCCGCGCGCTTGTTGTTGGCGTCCCCCAAGTAGATCGCGCGCCAGCGGTAGCTCCCGGATGCGGTTGGAGTGAACCTCTCGGAGTTGTAGATGCCGCTCCCGTTCACCGCGGTGCCCGTCGTGAAGATCGGAGGGCCGGCGCACGCGTCGTCGTTCGGCCCGTACAGGTTGAAGACGATCTCGCCAGCTGGTCGGAACCCCCTCAGCGTGGCCGAGTCGTATATCGACAGGCCTCCGGTCCGCACCCGGCGAGCCGCCGGGTGGAGCCTGGCGGGAGGACTCGCGGAGGTGATCAGAGACGGATGGTGGGGCAGCACCTCGGTGATCTCGCCGCTCTCGCCGCACGCAGTGGCCGCGGGATTGTTGTTGTCGTCACCGGAGTAAGTCGCGACCCAGCGGTAAGTGCCGGCGGCCCTTGGGAAGAACCTCGGCGAGCGGTACACACTGTTGCCGACGACATTCAGCACGGCGCGGAACGCGGGCGTCCCCGAGCACGTCGGATCGTTCGGTCCGAACAGCTCGAACTCGATCGTCCCACTGGGATTCACGCCGTGCAGAGTCGCGGCGTCGCGCACGAACCCCGGCAGGGTCACGGACGCGGTGGCGCTGGTCGAGATCGATGGCCGGGCCCTCGTCACCGTAATCGTCTCGGTCGGATCGCCGCAACCCGTCTCGGCCCGCCTGTTCAGCGCGTCGCCGGTGTAGAAGGCGACCCAGCGGTAGATGCCGGCCTCGGTCGGCGTGAATGTACCCGACGTGTAGTTGCCGTTGCCGGACACTGCGACCACCGAGGTGCGGGCCGCCGGGTGGCTACAGGTGGTGTCGTCCGGACCGAAGACCTTGAAGACGATGTGGCCGCCGGGCGCCGGAGCGGGGGGTTGGGAGCCGCCGCTGAGCGTAGCGGTGTCTCGGATCGGCAAACCGGTGGGGGCCAGCGCCGTGCTGGCCACAACTCTCGTGCTGAGGCTCGGCTGCACGATGGGGTGTGCGACGACCTGCTCCTCCGCGGGGTCGCCGCACGTTGTGCGGGCGCGCGCGTTGAACCCGTCCCCGGAGTAGCTCGCGACCCAGCGATACGTGCCCACCGCGGGCGGCGTGAAGTCGCCGGAGTGATAGACGCCGTTGCCGTTGACGCGGACCCTGAAAACGTGCGCGGGCCGTCCGGAGCAGTCCGCGTTGTTGGGGCCGTAGACCCTGAAGGTGATCATCCCTGTTGGGTCCGCGCCGCCGTCCAACGCCGCGCTGTCGCTGATCGGGTTGGGGAAGTCGGTGGCTCCCGACGTCTGCGTGGTGAGTGTCGGCCGCGCCCTCGCGATGACGATCGTCTCGTCCGGGTCCCCGCATGCGGTGGGCCCTGCCGGGTGGTTGTTGTCGTCGCCAGAGTAAGTGGCGACCCACCTGTAGGTGCCCGCTCTGGTTAGCGTGAAGGGCTCCGAGAGATAGGTACCGCTGCCGTTCACGGGAGCGGTTGAAGTGTGGATCGGCGTTCCCCGGCAGCGGCGGTTGCGCGGGCCGTAGAGGCGGAACGTGATCGTCCCGGTCGGGTTGTAGCCGCCGCTCAGGGTTGCGCTGTCGTAGATCTGTCCGCCTGCGCGGCCGGAGTGCACGAGGACCCCGCGGATGCGGCGCACGCGCGGCCCCGAGGCGGTGGTCGTCAGGTGCGTGCTGGCCTTGGTGATGACGATCGTCTCGATGGCTTCCCCGCAGGGGGTCGGGCCGGCCGGGTTGTTGTTCGCGTCACCGGAATACGTGGCGCGCCAGCGGTAGACGCCGGGCGCGGTTGGGGTGAACGAGGGCACCTGATAAGCGCCGTTGCCGGCCACGGCCATCGTGACCTCATCCGCGGGAGTCCCCGTGCACGTGGCGTTGTTCGGGCCGTAGAGCCTGAACGTGAGCGTCCCCGTCGGGTTATCGCCGCCGCTCAGAACGGCCGTGTCGTTGTTCGTGAGCGTCTGGGTCAGCCGGGCGTGACGACGCGCGGTTGCCCCGCGGCTGGTCGCCCCTGACGTGTGGGAGGTGAGCGTCGGCGTCGCCTTGCACGTATTGAAGTTGAACGGCTCGGGCCTCACGTAGTCCTTCAGCGCGGAGGTCACGGACGTCGATGACCGCGAATGCGCCCAGATCGAACCGAACGCTCTGCATCCGTCGTCGAGGTTGCTGAGAGCCTTCGTGAGGTTGATCGCCGCTTCGGCGAACCGGCCAGCCTCAATCGTGTTGGTTCCCGGCGTGAGGACGAGGCCAGGTTCGCCAATCGGCAGGAAGCCGTTGATGGGTCCGTTGTTGTTGTAGCTGCCCTGGACTTGTTCATTTGGCACGAGCCCGTTGGCTGTCGCGAGCGTCCCGGTCAGCGCGCATCCGTGCGGATGCACGGGAGACGGTGCCGTGTGGGTCGTCGTGTTCCAGCGGAAGACCTCAACGCTCCTGTCGGAGCCGCTCACGATGAACGAGATCAGGATGTCGCCGGTCTCCCGACACGGGAGCGGGAATCCGTTCGAGTGCGCCCGAGGCACCGGGTTCTGGTTTAGCTCGAAGGACAGGGACGTCGTGCCGCTGGTCGCCTCGCGAGTGAAAGCGAGGTACAGAAACCCGTCCTCCCCGGGCGCACGGTCGAAGGCGTCGTAGACGTCGAGGATGTTGTCGGTGGCCGGGCTCACCCCGTCGGCGCTCAACCTGATCCCCCAGCCGCCTGGATCCTGCACCGCATTCCCGCCCTCGAAGTACGAGTCCTGGGCATTGGGATCGACCGAGTGACCCACGCGCCCGTCGGCCTGCAGACCCTGCCAGTCGATCCATTGCGAAAGCGACCCCGTCGCAGGGCACGCGGCGGATTCGTCGGCCTGGTTACCGTCCCCGCCCTGGAACTGGCTGCCCGGGAGCGGACACGAGGTGGTGGGCACGATGACCTGCGCCAGCGCGGTCCACGCCCCAAAGCTCGCCGCGACGAAGACGAGCAGCACTAGCGACGCTCGGCACCCGAGCAGTCCCCTCACTGCGGTCCGGATGATCCTGGCCAACGGCGGAATGATGAACCTGCAATCGTCGGGCTGCAACCCTGCAAAACGCTGCCCGTCGTGCTCGGCGGTCAGCGGTGCCACGCTCAACCAGAGAGGGACATTCACTCCGGAATGCCGAGTCACACTGCATGCAGCATCCCGCTGTCGACGCGCTCGCACAGTGAGCTAACGTTCGCGCCTGCGATGTCGCCTGGGCGGCGAACCTTGATCGTGGTGGCGACGGTGCTCGCGTCCTTTGCCGTGCTGCCGGTCGCGGTCGCTGCAGCGAACAACGCGCCCGCCAAAAGCAGCGCCTGTAGGAGAGTCCTGGGCCGCGCATCTGTAGGCGGGCCGACGAGCAGCGTCGCCTGGAGAGCGGGTCTCCAGTCGCGGATCGGGGTGTTCGGCCGCATGCCCGGCAAGATCCTGCGTCCGTCGAGGTCAGTGGCGCCGACCGACGCTCCCTGGCTGCTGGTCCTCGCGCGTCCGCATGAGTCCAACAACCGGTGCTGGTTGAAGGTGCGCCTTCCCTGGCGGCCCAACACCGCAGCCGGATGGATCAACGCAGACCTCGTCGTCGTCGGCAAGACGCCGTGGCGCATCGCAGTGTCCACGGCAAATCGCACGCTCACTCTGTTCGACGCTGGGAAGTCCGTACGGACCGTCAGCGTTGTCGTCGGGAAACCAAGCACCCCCACGCCGACAGGGCTGTTCTCGATCGCCTGGGCGATACCGTGGCATCCGACCGACTTCCTCGGGAGCTGGGTGCTCGAGTTGACTGCGCACAGCGACGTTCTGCAGCGGTTCGACGGCGGTGACGGGACGGTCGGGATTCACGGCCGCGGAGGGACTAGCCTCCTGGACCCACTCGGATCCGCCCGCAGTCACGGATGTATCCGACTGGCGAACGACTCGATCGACTGGCTGGTGGCGAAAGTGGGTGCAGGAGGACTGCCCGGGACACCGGTTCAAGTCAGCTAGCCGCCAGTAACCATCGGAATTGGCTTCGCTACACAACCCTGCGCAAACTTCGGCTTACCAACCTGAGCTTACTCACACGGATCGGTGATGCTGCGCATTGTGGTGACCCGCCGGCACCGCGGCCCACTGCGATCCGACACGGGCCTAGGGTGACACGAAGACCCGCTCCTCGACCCGATCAGGTCCCAGTTGGTCAGCCCGTGACCGGGGGCGGCGACGGCGGCGGCGTCACCCGAACCACCGCATGGGAAACGTTGTTGGCGAGCACGGGGTCGTAGGTCTCGGTCCCGACGACGGCGCGGTTGGTCAGTCGCGCCGATTGGCGGTCGACCCGGACGCGCAGTGTGACGGTGACCTTAGCGCCGGCGGCGAGCGTGCCGAGATGGCAGATCACCACCCGCCCCGCCTGGCAGCGTCCAACACCGGTGCGGATCGAGAGCAGCGTGGCGCCGCTGGGGAGCCTGTCGTCGAGCGCGGCCCGGGACGCGTCGTAAGGGCCGTGGTTTGTCGCTGTGATCCGGTAGGTGACGACGTTCCCCACGGCCACAGTGGGCGACGCGGCGGACTTGTTCACGGCCAGGTCGCTCCACGGACTGGCCGGTTGGTCGGGACTCGGCCCAGGTGGAATGTCGGGACTCGGCGGAGGGGGCGGGCCGGGCGGCCCCGGCTCTGGCGGGGGCGGCGGTTGGTGTGAGAACGTGTCGGTGAACACGCAGTGCACGCTCGGCCCGGCGCTCGTGAGCGCGATGAGGGTGGAGCCCTGCTCGAACGGCATCGGGACGCCGTTGCAGGTGATCAAGGTGAGCGTCCAGCCGCCGGCGGGCTCGCTCGCCGGCACCTCCTCGATGATCCGGTAGGTCCCCAGGCGCAGATGATCGGTGGCGTTGGACGGCGTGGTCGGTACGGCGTGCGCGGCGACGCCCTGTCTCGTGGTCGTCGCGATCTGCAGGTACCGGCTGGGGGGCCGGCTCTCGCGTTCGATCTGGAACTTCACGCTGCCGACGGCCCCCTCGGTGATCTTGGCGAGGGAGATGGCGCCGGCCGGGGTGAACTGGTTCGTGAACCGGCAACTCACGGACGCGCCGCTGACGATCGTCACCTCGAACGGCCCGGTGGTCGAGTGGGCGGTGCCGTCGCAGCTGACTCTGGTCAGCCGCCAGCGTCCGTCGGACGTCGTCGGCAGGTGCTCAGCGATCCGGTACGTGCCACGCGTGAGTGTCTCCAGAGACGACGCCGGCTCCGCGTCCACCGGCACGCCCTCCACGCTCGTGGTCGCGGTCACGTGATGGGCGCCGCCACCCGAGACGGGCGCCACGTCATAGGTGAAGGTGCCCACCCCCCCGTGCGTGACCTTGGTGATTCTCAACCCGCCGGGCGGCGGAACGTAGGTGTTGGTGAACGTGCACGTCACGTGCTGCTCCGCCTGGAGGTGGATCGTCACGGTCCGCCCGTTGATCGTGGCGCTGCCGTTAACACAGCTGATCGACGTGTCGTAGTTGTCGGCCGGCGATTCGGTCAGGTTCCAGTCCGCGCCCCCCGCGCGGAAGAAGTCCTGCGACTGGCCATTCGCGAGCGTGAACCCGTTCGGGGCGAAGGAGAGGTTGCCGACGCCCTCTCCGTTGAATGAGAACGATGCGCCGCCGGGCCCGCCGACGACCTGCTTCTTGATCGTGATCACGCCTGCGGTCGGCGGTGGCGTGACGTAATAGGCGTAGCAGAACACGTGCGTGACACCCTGGGGGAAAAAGACGAACTCAACGTTGTCACCGTTGAGGTTGTCGCTGGCGCAGCGGAGCGTGCCGAACCCGTACCGCGGCCCTGGGAATAGCCCGGCAAGCACCGGATCGGTCGGAGTGCCGCCCTGCACCCACAACGCGCTGCGGCTCGCCTGGTCGCGCTGGGCAGTCGTCAGCTGGATCGTCGTGGCGCCGGCGATGCTCTGGCCGGGCACGTTGTTCCCGGTGGTGTTGAGCAGGTTCGTGGAGGCCTGGGTGACAATCGAGGTGGAGTATGGGTTCGTCACGGCGGACAGCGATCCCCAGCTATCGCTCACCGCTCGGGTTTGGTAGCTCGTCCCGATGGTGAAGTGCCATCCGATCAGCGGCGTGCAGTTGGTCTGCGGGGAAACGTTCTCGTGGACGGGATCGATCAGCACCCCGCCTGCGACTGGGTATTGGGTGTCGGGCCCGAGATCCTTCAGGCTCTCGACGATGTTGTTGCGGGCCCGGTTGGCGAAGATGTCGGCATAGGACGGGCACGAGCGGGCCACAAACGTGACGCGATAACCCGACGCGCCCGCCTGGGCCTGCGCCACGTTCGCGCCGAACCACAGCACAGCGGCAAATACCAGCGCTGCGACGCAGCCCGCGCCCTGACGGGACGCGGCCAGAGACCGGAGGGTTCCCACCTCGGCCGGGCACGCTACCACTCGGCGAGCCGTAACAAGAACGTTTCCGTGCAGGCTCAGGACGCGGCGCGGGCCTCGCCGGCCTGGAGCAGACGCTCCCGCAGCTCGGCCTCGAGCTCCGGCGACGGATCGAACTCCGACGGCGAAGGCAGCTCGTCCAGCGAGGCTAGCCCGAACAGTCGCAGGAACAGCTCGCTGGTCCGGTAGAGGACGGCGCCGAACTGGGAGCGGCCGGACTCCTCGATCAGCCCGCGCTCGAGCAGGGTGGCCGCCGCCGACTCGGCGTTCACGCCGCGGATGCGGGCGATCTCGGGGCGGGAGACCGGCTGCAGGTAGGCCACGATGGCCAGCGTCTCGGCCTGCGCCGGGGTGAGCGGCGGGGTACGAGGCCGGGCCAGGAGCCGCCGTGCCGCGGCCTCGGCGTCGGGATGGGTGGAGAGCGCCCAGCCGCCGGCCAGCTCGCGCAGCACGAGGCCGCGGCGCTCGAACTCGTAGTGCTCGCGCAGCGACTCGAGCGCCGCCACCACCTCATGGAGCTCGGCCCCGGTGGCGGCGGCGAGCGCGTCGGGGTCGACCGGATCTGCGCTCAGGAACAGCAGCGCCTCGACGGTGCTCTCGAGCGGCAACGTCATGCGCTCAGCCTCTCGGGAGCCGTGGCCATACGGACGCGCGGCTCGATCGTGATCTCGGCGAACGGCTCATCCTGGGTCCAGCTGAGCTCCCCCTGCTTGTAGAGCTCGAGTACCGCATAGAGCGTCACGGCCACCGTCACGCGGTCGGCGCGCGCCACCGCCTCGTCGAAGTTGAAGCTGCCCCGCCGCAGCAGCGCCCGCAGGTGGGTCAGCCGCTCGGCGACCGTGACCCGCGAGCCGACCATGTGGCGCACGTCGACCGGCTCGGGGATCTGCAGGAGATCGCCGACGGCCGCGGCCAGTCGCGCGGGGTCGTACACCGCGCCGGCCTCGTCCAGCGAGG
>DATIEI010000293.1:0-3454 GCA_035455845.1 Solirubrobacteraceae bacterium | reverse complement strand
CTGATCCGGCGCGGCAGCACCACCGCCTTCGAGGTGCTCGTCTCGCGCTACCACGCGCGCCTGCTGGCCTTCTGCCGGCACCTGCTCGGCTCGCGCGAGGACGCCGAGGACGTGCTCCAGGAGGTGTTCTCGGCCGCGTTCAACGCGATGCTCGACGACGACCGGCCGATCAACGTGCGGCCCTGGCTCTACCGGATCGCGCGCAACCGCAGCCTCAACCACCTGCGCCGGATCCAGGCCGTCGGGGTCGACTCGATGGACATCCACCTGTTCGAGCACGGCGCCACGACCGCCGACAAGGTGCACGAGCGCGAGGAGTTCCGGATGCTCGTGGGCGACATCCAGGGTTTGCCCGAGACCCAGCGTACGGCCCTCGTCCTGCGCGAGATGGACGCCCTGTCCTACGAGCAGATCGCCGAGGCGATGGAGACCACCGTGCCGAGCGTCAAGTCGCTCCTGGTACGCGCGCGTGTATCGCTGGCCGAGGCGGCCCAGGCGCGAATGCTGACCTGCGAGGACGTGCGGATCGAGCTCGGCGAGGTGGCCGAGGGCCTGCGCCGCCGGCCCGGGCCACTGGTCCGCCGCCACCTGCGGACCTGCGAGCGCTGCGCGATGTTCAAGACTCAGCTGGGCGACACGAGCAAGGCGCTGGCCGCGCTGCTCCCGATCGGCTTCGCGCCGCTCGCGCTGCTGCGCAAGCTCGCGATCGTCCACCTCGGCCATTCCGCGGGTGCCGGCTCGAGCGCCTCGGGCGCCGGGGCGGCCGGCCAGGCGGCAGCCGTCGGCTCGACCGCCGCGGCCGGCGCCACCGCGATGATCGGATCCACCGGCGGCGGTTTCGTGTCGGCCAGCGTGGGCGCGATCGCCACCAAGGCGGCCGCCGGGCTGGCCGCCGCGGCGCTGGTTACCGCCGGCGCCGTCGAGGTCGACCAGCCGGCACGGGCCCCCGTGCACCATCACACAGCGACCTCGAGCCCGGTGGTCGCGTCGGCGCCGGCCCCGCCGATCGCCGCCACCACGACGACGCCCCACGAGACCGGCGGTGTCTCCATCCTCACCCACCCGGCCCCCGTCAAGCACCCGCACAAGGCGGCGCCGGCCAAGAAGGCCTCGACCACGGCCAAGAAGTCGCCCGACAAGACGACGGCCAAGCAGACCGACCCGACCACCGGCAAGACCAACGTCAAGACGAAGCCCAAGGTGCCGCCGGGCCGCACCATGACCCAGACCGACGCCACGGTGCTCCCGCAGTCGACCACGCCGACCGTGGCCGCCGCCGGAGGCGCGGGCGCCGACCCGACCTCGGCGACCACGACGACGTCCACGCCGGCTCCCACCCCGCCCGTGAGCGCCGCGCCGCCTAGCTCCGACCCGTCGACCACCACGACGAGCACCGACCCGTCGACCACCACAGGCCCGACCACGACGGCGACGGATCCGACGAGCACCGACCCCGGCACGACGACGCCGACCACGACCTCGACGACGCCAGCGCCGGCACCGAGCACCGACTCCGGATCCACCGGCAGCGCGAGCACCGCGCAGTCGGAAACGTCCGCCGGCGTGGCGACGTACTCTCTCTGGCGTGATCGAGATTGGTTCCTTTCAAGCCATCGACATGCGCGTCGGGCGGGTGCTGTCGGTCGATGAGTTCCCCGAGGCGCGCGTGCCGGCGTGGAAGCTCCGGATCGACTTCGGGCCCGAGATCGGGATCAAGCGCTCCTCGGCCCAGATAACCCACTACGCGCGCGAGCAACTGCTCGACACGCTCGTCGTGTGTTGCGTGAACCTGACGCCTCGGGTGATCGCACGGTTCACCTCCGAGGTGCTGGTGATGGGCGCGCTCGATCCCGACAGGGGCGTGGTGCTGCTCCGTCCCGACCAGGACGCCGCGCTCGGGTCGCGGATCGCGTAGTTCAGGGCCCGGGCTCCCCGCCAATCGTGAGCACAGCCTTCGGGGCGCCGTCGACCTTCAGGGGGTAGCTCCCGGTCTTGAGGCCGTCGATGAGCTTCTCGGCCCGCTCGTGGGGGCCAACGGTGAAGGTTGTGGTTCGAAATGTGACCCGGTGAGACTGGGCGTTCCCGACCACGATCAGCTCGACCGGCAGGTGGGCCGGAATCATGATCGTCGGCGGGGTCACCGAGCCGTCCGCGGCGATCGTGAAGCGCGCCGGCACGCGTACATTGATCGCTCCGGTGGGAGTGCTGGCGGTGGTCTTCGTGGTCTTCGTGGTCGACGTCGTGCTCGTCTGCGTGGTGGTGATCGTCGCCGGCGGGAAGGTCGCCGCGGTGGTCGTCGTCAACGAAGTCGAGGTCGATTTCGAGCCACCGCAGCCCGCCACGGACAATGCCCCCAAAAGAACTGCCACTCTTCTCACGTTTGCAGGATAAACGCCGATAAATGGGGCAGATCAGGATGGGATCGGCAAGGGGAAATACGGTACGGAAGCTGGTCGAGTACGACGCGCTGCGTCATCGGCTGTGGATCCTCGGTCAGCGCTGCCATCACGGCGCGACTGGAACCCTGTTCGCGGCGGCGGCGTTCCTCGCGCTGGCGGCCGAGTCGGCGGTCGACCCGGACCCCGCGCCGCGTTCGGTTTTTGCGGCCGTGGCCGCGGGCGGGGCGCTGATGATGGCGCACGACTGGAAGGACCGCGCGATCTGGTTCGAGCGCGGTCGCGGCTCCCAGATCTAGGTGGCACGACCGTCCTGGGTCACGACCGCACACTCGGCCCATCCGCCGGGTCGAACGTGGCCTCCTGACCCGTATGCGTGCCTGAATCCACACTCGGCCTGTTCCGGGCGGCGAGCGTGGGGTGCTGACCCCCCGTACCGGGTCCGATCGAGGGCCGTAATCTTGCGGCGTGCGCTGCGCGATCGTCCCCCCCACGCCCGTGCCCTACCGCGAGCCGCTGTTCCGCGCGCTGAGCGAGCGTCCCGAGCTCGAGGTGTGCGTGATCTACCAGTCGGCCGGCCAGCCGGGCTGGGACGTGCCGGAAGACTGGTTTCCGGGCGAGCATCCGTATCCGGCGGTGCATCTGCGCTCATGGCAGCGGCGGCGCCCAGGGCGCACCCCGGTGGTCTCGCCACGGGGCCTCGAGCGCGCGCTGCGGCGGGCCGATCCCGGCTGCGTCGTGGTGTGGGAGTACGGCGCCGCGTCGCTGCGGACGCTGGCCTGGTGCCGGCGCCACCGGCGGGCATACGTGATCTTCACCGAGTGCACGCCGCAGATCGACTCGATGCTGCCGCGCTGGCAGCTCGACCTGCATCGCCGGCTGGCCCGGCAGGCCGACGGGGTGATCGCGGCGAGCTCGGCGGCGCGTGACCGGCTGCGCGCGTTCGGTGTGCCGGACGAGCGCATCCACGTCGCGCTCCAGGCCGCCGACGTCGAGGCGTTCCGCGCCGTGGCGGGCCGGCCGCGGGCCGAGGGGCCGTTCAGAGTGCTCAGCGTCGG
>DATIEI010000292.1:0-19317 GCA_035455845.1 Solirubrobacteraceae bacterium | reverse complement strand
CGCCTAGGGCTCCTTGCCCTGGCGCTCCTCGGCCTGTGTGGTGCGCTGGCACCGGTTGCAGGCGCCGCTTCCACGGGGTCGGTCGCGTCGGTCACCGATGCCACGACCGGCCTTCCCGACGCCTCGTCGGTCGTGCCCCTGGACGCCTGTGGATCGCCCTCGGCGGTCCGCGCGGCCTGTCTGGCCAAGGTTCTTGGCGTGCGCGGGACGCGATCGTTCGTGCACCCGCGGTTGCGTCGGGCGGCCTCTCCGGAGCGGCTCGTCTCGGGGCGTCGGCGGTCGCGCCTGTCCCGGGCCACCGCTGCGGCGGCGGTCGCGTCGGCCGCCGCGCCTCAGCCCGGTACCCCGGCCTACCTGCAGCAGGCCTACGACCTCGCCTATCTGTCCCAGACCAGCGGTGGCGGCGAGACGATCGCGATCGTCGACGCGTTCGATGACCCGAACGCCGAAGCCGACCTCGCGGCCTACCGCGCCCAGTTCTCGCTCCCGCCGTGCACGAGCGCCAACGGATGCTTCAGCAGGGTCGACCAGAGCGGCGGCACGACCTATCCGCAGACCGTCAACTCCGGGTGGGAACTCGAGACCTCGCTCGATCTCGACGCCGCATCGGCCCTGTGCCCCAATTGCCGCATCGTGCTCGTCGAGGCGAACAGCGACGCGCTCTCTGATCTCGCCGCGGCGCAGGCCGAGGCCGGCCAGCTGAATCCCAGCGTGATCTCCGACAGCTGGGCGGTCACCATGTCGGGCCGAACCGCCGCCCAGACCTTCGCCAGCTCGGGCACCTACACGTTCCCGGGCGTCACGACGGTGGCCGCCTCGGGCGATGATGGTTACCTCGGGTCGGGCGTCAACAACTATCCCGCCGCGATGGGTGACGTCACGGCGGCCGGCGGCACCACGCTCGAGCCCGCGAGCTCGAGCGGCGTGCAGAGCGCGCGCGACTTCACCGAGTCGGCATGGTCCGGCAGCGGCTCCGGCTGCGCCTCGCACGTGACCAAGCCCAGCTGGCAGACCGATACCGGTTGCGCCGGACGCGCGTACAACGACGTGTCGGCGGACGCCGACCCCGCCACCGGCATGCAGGTCTACGACTCCGCCGATGGCGGCTGGGAGGTCGTCGGCGGCACGAGCGTGGCGGCGCCGTTGATTGCCGCCTACTACGCACTGCTCGGCTCGGCCGCTCAGGGGCCCTCGTGGGCGTACGCGAACGCCGGCCTGCTCAACGATCCCTCTGCGGGCGCCAACGGCTCCTGCTACTTCTCGATCGCCTATATCTGCCAGAGCGGCACGGGCTTTGACGGTCCGACCGGCGTGGGGAGCATCTCCGGCGCGGTCGCCACGGGCGCCCCGGGCATCGGAGGCCCCGGCACGAACGGGTCCTACACCCAGACCGTGGCCGACAGCACTGCCCAGCTCCAGGGCGGCGTGTATCCAAACGGCTCGGACACCACGTGCTGGTGGGAGTACGGCACGACCACGGACTACGGCCAGCAGACCGCAGCGGTCGACATCGGGTCGGCCAACACGGCGGCGTCGGTCGCCGACTCGCTCGAGGCGCTTCAACCCGGGACGACCTACCACTACCGGCTCGTGGCCCAGAACAGCTTCGGGACCGAATACGGCTATGACTTCAAACTGACCACCGCCAGCGCAGTGGCCACCGGCCCGGCAGCCGGCACGATCCCGGGCGCCGACACTCCCGACACCGGCACCACCGGCACGGGCACCACGGGCACGAGCACGGGCACCGACACGACGGGCTCGACGTCCACGCCGCCGCCGGTCACGTCCACGCAGCCGCCGGTCACGACGACGACGCCGGTCACGACCACGCCGCCGCCGGTCACCACACCCCCGGCCACGACGACCCCGCCGTCGACCGGCTCGACCAGCTCGGCCAACGGCCCAATCCCCCCAACCACCGGCTCGACGCCGGCCAAGCCGTCGACCTCCGCCCCGCGCGTCGCCGCGGCGAGCTCGAACTCGGCGACGATCACGGCCACTTTGTCGACCAGCGGTGTCGGCGGGCGATACTCGGTGCAGTACGGGACCACTCCCGCGCTCGGCCGCAGCGTCGCGGGCACGCTCGGCGGATCGGCCACGGGGCTCAGGGCCACGCTTCGCCACCTCCGAGCCGGTGCGACCTACTACGCGCGCGTCGTGGTGACCAACGCCGCGGGCTCGGCCACGAGCGCGACCATCCGCTTCAGGACTTCGGCGGTGGCGATCACCGCGCTGAGGATCCGAGGCGGCCGGATCCAGGCGGTGCTGCGCTGTCACGGCTCGGGCCAGTGCCGGGTATGGCTCCAAGCCCGATCGGGCTCGCGGTTGATCGCCACCGGCCGGGCGACCCTCCGGGGAAATCGGACCACCACCGTGACGCTGAATCTGCGTGGCCGCAGCAGGCACATCGCGCTGTCGGTGCTGAGCAGCTGGAACCGCTACCCGGCCACGGTCACCGCGAGGCGATAGCCGCACCGGCCTCCCGGCCCACCTCGTCCTCTGCAGGCTCGAGGCCGACGAGCACCATCAGGCTGTTGGCCGCGTCGACGATCTCGTCGAGTTCGTCGAGCACGCCCTCCGAGCGGACGTCGTCGGGAGCCAAGCGCGCGAAGGCCAGGTAGCCCCCGCGCAGGTCAGGAAGCTCCGCCGTCGCCGGGGTCAGCTCATCGGTCCGGGCCCGGAGCGGGCCCTCGGCCCTGGTCAGCGCGGCATCGAGGTCGGCGGCCAGCGGCTCGAGTCCGGGCAGAGGCTGCCGGGGCCGCTCGTCCTGGACCTCCAGCCGCAGCACATGGCCGGCCTGGATCAGGCGACGCATGGCAGCCAGCAGCCCCTGGCTCTGCTCGGCGTCGATCCGGCGCGTGGCCGGCTCGGACAGCGACCGCGCCACCGTCGACTCGGCCGTCGTCCGAGCCACCCGCGCGCGCCGGCCCAGCGGACGCATCTGGCTCTCCTCAGGCCGGCGACCGGTGATCAGCGCGCTGAGGATCGCCGCGAGGTAGCCACGCTGGGCGGCCAGGAGATCGGCCAGCGCCTGGCGGGCGGGGACATCGGACCAGGTCGGCCACAACGCGTACGCGAGCAGGCCGAGGCCACCGCCGACCAGCGTGTCGATCAGCCGCGCCCAAGCGGTGGCCAGCGTGTCGGGGCTGATCGCATTCAGCAGGAACACGACCAGCGCGGTGATGAACGCGAAACCGGCCGCGAAGCTGGCCGCGAACACGGCGTAGCCGGCGAAGGCCATCAGGCCGACGATCGCGATCGTCGCCCACCCGGTCGGATGCAGGGCGACCGCGATCGCCCCGGCCAGACCGACGCCGAGACACGTCCCAACCACGCGCTCGGTGCCGCGCGTGAACGTGGCGCCGAACTCGGGCCTGAGCGTGGCCGCCGCCGCCACCACCATCCAGTAGCCGCGCTGGAGCGGAACGTGGCGCGAGATGTACTCGACGGCGAGCACGACCACGGTCAGCCGGAGCGCGTGGCGGCCGGCCGGCGAGGCGAGGCTGGCGTCGGCGCGGAGCTGGGCCAGGCCGGTGGCGATCCCTTCCAGCGGCCGGTGCGCGTGCCGACGCACGCGGCGCTCGCGCAGGCTCCCGCCCTCCCCGGCGCTGATCGCCAGCGCCGCCACCGCGCGAAGCTGTCCCGCCAGCGCGGCGAGACGGCGGGGCAGCGCGGGCGCGGTATCCTCCCGTCCCTCGAGCAGGGGGTCGCGTTGTCCACTCAACCTCTTGACGACGCCCGGTAGCGCCGCGGCGGCTTCCCGATCGCCCTCGATCGCTCCCGCGGCGAGATCCAACGTCCGGGCGACCGACTCCATCATTGCTGCGGCTGGCGCGGGGGCCGTCTCTCGGCCGATCAGCACGTGGATCGCGCTCAGCTCGATCCGGATCCGGTGCCCCTCGTTGACCAGGCTGCGGAGCGTCATCAGCGCGGGATCGCCGAACAAGGTGAGCGAGGCCAGCGTGCTCTGCGCCTCGTCGAGCGCGGTGGCGGCCGGAATCGTCGAGGTCTCCGAGGAGGCCGTGGCCAGCCCGGCGAGCTTGCGGTAC
Organism: Solirubrobacteraceae bacterium; assembly: GCA_035455845.1. GTDB lineage: Bacteria > Actinomycetota > Thermoleophilia > Solirubrobacterales > Solirubrobacteraceae > Palsa-465. The sequence continues at coordinate 15,265 of DATIEI010000292.1, read as the reverse complement.
GCGGCCGCCGTGGCCGAGCGCTGTACCCGCAGGGGCGTCGGCCAGCGAACCAACCATAGGAACAGGACCTGCGACAGGCCGCCGGCCAGGATCAGCCCGGCCAGGGCCGCCGACGCGTCCACGGGCTGGCTGAAGCGCCCGAACACGACGAACGCGATGATCGCCTGATTGCCGACGATCCCGCCGCGGTTGCCGACCCCGACCATCAGCCCACCGACCAGGGTCCACACGCACAAGAGGCCGAAGTGCAGCCAGGGCAGCGACCCGGTGACACAACCAACGAAGGTCGAGAGCGACATCACGACCGCGTCGATCGCGAGCACCCCCAGCGGTGGTCGTCCGCCGCGCACCCGCCAGGCGATCCCGACCAGCATCGCGCCGGCGGCCATGGTCACGCCGGCCACCGAGGACCAGCCGATCGTGCCGACGGCGAGCATCGCCACGACCGGGATCGCCGCCAGCAGCCCTGACTCCAGCGACACCGCGCGACGGTCGAACCGCGCAGCCTGCTGCACCGCGACGGTCAGCGATCCGCGTTCGGGCGGGGGAGTCATGACACTCGGGGGTGTTACCCGCCGCCCGGGATTGGGCTACGCGCCCGGGAGCCAGCCCGCGCGGTAGGCCACTTCCGAGTCAGGCGGGATGTCGGCGTAGGCCTCGCGCCCCTCACGGGTCTCGTTCTCGACGCCAGCGCCATGGCGCAGCGCAAGATCCGAGCGGGGGTAGACGACGTCGCCGCCCGTCCTCGTGCCGACCGCGAGAATCGCGCAGGGCCCGTCGCCGGCGCCGACGAACACGTGCTCGGTCCAGTCCGGGCAGTGGACGAAGTCCCACTGGCGCAGCGCTCGCTCCTGCCCCTCGATCAGCAGCAGGCACTCGCCTTGCAGGACCAGGAAGTCCTCCTGCTCGCCCTCGCCGTGGTAGTAGCAGGCCGCCTGGCCGGGGGCGAGCACGCCAATGTTGAACCCGAGCCTGGTGAAGCGCGGTTCGCCCTCGAAGCGGGTGTAGGCACCGAAGTGACCGTCGAGCCATTTGGCCTCGCAGGCGTTGAGCACGAACCAGCCCTCGCCAGAGGGCTCGATGCCGTGCTCGGTCCGCTTGTAATCGGCCTCGGGGACCACAGCGCCGATTATCGCGGCTAATAACCTCGGGCGGGTGAGGGTGAAGGTGAACGTGAACCCCGCCTCCGCCGTCGAGGTCGTCGATCTGGTCAAGCGCTACCCCAAGTCTGGTGTCAACGCCGTCGACGGGATCTCGTTCGCGGTCACCGGCGGCCAGGTGTTCGGCCTGCTCGGACCCAACGGCGCGGGCAAGACGACCACGATCGGCATGCTGACCACGCGCGTGCGCCCGACCAGCGGCCGGGCGAAGATCGGCGGGGTCGACGTGGCCGTCGATCCGGTGCGGGCCCGGAGCCTGCTGGCGGTCGTCCCGCAGCGCAGCAACTTGGACCGCTCGATCTCGATCCGCCGCAACCTCACCTTCCACGCCGCCTATCACGGTGTGCCGGCGGCCGAGGCCAGTCGCCGGGCCGACGAGCTGCTCGAGCAGTTCGGGCTACGCGACCGGGGAGATGTGAAGCCCGACCTGTTCTCGGGCGGACAGGCGCAGCGGATGATGATCGCCCGCGCTCTCATGCACGAGCCGCAGGTGCTGTTCCTGGACGAGCCGACCACCGGACTCGACCCCGCCGCCCGCCTGTTCGTGTGGGACCGCCTGCGCGAGCTCCGTGATCGCGGCGTCACGTTGATGCTCACCACCCATGACATGCACGAAGCCGCGACGCTCGCCGATCGCGTGGGGATCATGGACCACGGCAAGGTGCTCGCACTCGACACGCCCGAGGCGCTGATGCGCGGGCTGCCCGGCAGCTCGACGCTCGAGCTGAGCGTCCGCGCCGCCGGAAACGGCGACGGACCGGCCGGGCTCGTACACGCGCTCGAGCGGCTTGGCGGGGTCGAGCAGGTCGAATCGCTGCCGGACGATCCGGTCGACGGGGAGGCGGCGCAGTGGCGGGTGCGGCTGTACGTGACCGGTGAGGCGTCCGAGCTGATCGCCCCCACAGCGACCCTGCTGGCGGACCGCGGGCTGGCGTTATCCGGAGTCGAACTGGGCGCGCCCTCGCTCGAGGACGTGTTCATTCACCTGACCGGACGGACGCTGCGATGAGCGCGGTGACGGCTCCGGTGGTCTCTCGGGCGGGCCAGGCCCGGGCGTTCTCGGCTGTGCTCCGCCGCGACCTGTACGTGACCGGGAAAGAGCTGCCGGTGTTCCTCGCGCAGGTGATCCTGCAGCCTCTGTTCCTGCTGTTCGTGTTCGGCAAGGTGCTCGGGTCGCTCGGCTACACCCAGCACGGCTACGCGGATCTGCTGTTCCCGGGGCTGCTCGCGCTGACCGCGGTGATCACCGGGATGCAGACGCTGGCGTTCCCGCTGGTGGTCGAGTTCGGCTGGACGCGCGAGATCGAGGATCGCCTGCTCGCCCCGATGTCGACCGCGCTGGTGGCGGCCGAGAAGGTGCTGTTCGCGACGCTGCGGGCGATCACCGCCACCGCGATCATGATCCCGGTCGGGATCCTCGTGCTCGGCTCGATCCCGTGGCGCTGGAGCGGCGTGCCGCTGCTCGTGCTCGCGCTGGTGCTGGGCAGCCTGCTCGGCGCCGGCCTCGGCCTGGTCCTCGGCACGGCGGTCGTCCCCAACCGGATCAACATCGTGTTCTCGCTGGTGTTCACCCCGCTGCTGTTCACCGGCTGCAGCCAGTATCCGTGGCCGTCGCTGTCGCAGTTGCCCTGGTTCCAGGTCGTGACCGCGTGCAACCCGATGACCTACGTCAGCGAGGCGATGCGCGCGGCGCTCGTGCCGAGCGTGCCGCACATCGCGGTGTGGGTGTGCATCGTGGTGCTGATCGGATCGCTGACTGCGTTGATGGTGATCGGCGTGCGCGGCTTCTACCGGCGCGCGATCGACTGATCGACATTTGACGCATGGCGACCGGGGTCTCGGGGAAGGCAGGAGGGGACCCGCGATCCGATCCAGGAGAGAGATTCCATATGAAGGTATGCGTGACCGGAGCCACCGGCTTCGTGGGCGCCCACGTGGTTCGGGCGCTGGCGGAACGCGGCGACGACGTGCGCGTCATCTACCGCAACCCCGATCGGTTGAAGGCGCTGACCGGGATTCGCTATCGACGGGCCAAGTGCGACGTGCTCGACTTCCGGGCGCTGCGGCGAGCGCTCCGCGGCGCCGACCTGCTGTTCCACGTGGCCGGCTACGTCGCCTCGAGTCCGAAGGAGCGGGTGTGGCAGCTGAACGCGCGCGGGCCCGAGATCGCGGTGGAGGCCGCGGCCGCGGCCGGCGTGCCCCGCGTGGTGGTCACCTCGACAATCTCGGCCATCGGTGTTGCTGACGGCCGGCCGGCCGATGAGGAGACGAACTATCCACCGGATTGGCTGGGCCTGGCCTACCCGGACTCCAAGCACGCCGGCGAAACCGCCGCGCTCGATGCGGCCGAGCGCCACGAGGTCGAAGTGGTCGTGGTCAACCCGGCCTACGTGCTCGGCGTCCCGGTGAATCGGGGACAGCCCGGTGAGACGTCCACGCGAACCATCGGCAACTACCTGCGGGGCCGCCTCCCCGGTGTGCTCGACGCGCCGATGAACTTCGTCGACGTCGAGGACGTGGCGGCTGGGCACCTGTTGGCGGCCTCGCACGGCAAGGCTGGCGAGCGCTACATCCTGGGCGGCGAGAACCTGCCCTGGCCGCGGTTGATCGATCGCGTGGCCGACCTGTCCGGCGTGCGCTATCCGATCATGGTCCTGCCGGCAGGGGTGCGCCGCCTGGCCCAGATCCGCGAGGCACTGGGGCTGCCGGGCGCCCTGTCGGCCGAGGCCTCGAACCTGATGGGGCAGGACTGGCGGTTCAGCTCGCGCAAGGCGCGGGAGGAGCTCGGGTACGAGTCGCGGCCGCTCGACGACACCTTGCAGGCGACGATCGACTCCTACCTCGAGCTGATCGGGGCCGGCGCGTTCGCCAACTCGCGCGGGTCGGGGCTGTCACGCTGGGCCGACTCCATGCGTCTGGCCTCCCGGTTCGGTCTGTTGACCCCGGTACGGGTTGGCCAGCGCGTCACCGGCCGGCGCATGCTCGCCGGGGGCTGACTTGGGAAGAAACTACGAAATAGTCGTAGTTTCTTCCCAAGCACCATGCCGGAACCCCGCCCCACCCTCCTGCTCAGCGTCGACTTCGAGGACTGGCACCAGCTGGTTCGCCGGCGCGTGGGCGTCGCGGGCTGGGAGGCGCCCGGCCCGGCGCTCGAGCGCCAGACCGATGCGCTGCTCGCCCTGTTTGACGAGCTAGGCGTACATGCCACGTTCTTCGTGCTCGGGATGGCCGCGCGGGCTCACCCGCACCTGCTCGCGCGCATCGTCGCCGGCGGTCACGAGATCGGCTGCCACGGCGACGCCCACCAGCTGGTCCACACCCAGACGCCCGACGAGTTCGCGCAGGACCTGCGGGCGGCCAAGGCGACGATCGCCGATCTGACCGGCGGGCTCACGCCGATCGGCTATCGCGCCCCCGCCTTCTCGATCACGCGCGAGGCGGACTGGGCGTACGAGGTCCTGGTCAGCGAAGGCTTCGCCTACGACGCGAGCCAGCATGACACGCCGGCGATCCGCGACCACGCGGTCCCGGCCACCCAGCAACCGCACCGCCTCGGAGACTCCGGCCTCTGGGAGTTCCCGATCGCGGTGTGGCACCCCGGTCCCGCCACCGTCCCGGTCGGCGGCGCCTCGTACTGGCAAGTGCTCCCGACGGCGCAGGTGCTGCGAGGCCTCGAGCGCGCCGGCAACAACGCCGGCCTGTACCTGCACCCCAACGAGCTCGACCCACAGCCTTTGAAGGCCATGCTCCCCGGCGACGCGACCCCCGCCCAGCGCGCCCATGCCCGCCTGCGCGAAGCTCAGCGCAACGGCGCCCGCCGGCGCGCACCCGGCGTGCTCACAGCGATCGCGCAGCGGTTCGACCTGATCCCCTATGGTGAGGCCCATGCACGACTCCGCGACGGCTCCTGAGCGCGTCCGCACGCGCTTTGAGGAGCGCGCGCACCAGTTCGACGACCTCTACGAGGACGAGCGCTTCCTGGTCCGGGCATTTCGCCCTGGCCTGTTCCGCCGCCGGCAACTGGCCGTGGACACCGTCAAGTCATACGCGAGCCCGCGCGTCCTCGACGTTGGCTGCGGGTCCGGGCGCATCGGCGAGTTCGTCCTCGAAGACGGAGGCGCCGCACATTACGTCGGGGTCGACTTCTCCGAGCCGATGATCGAGATGTCGCGGGCGAGGCTCGCGCGCTTCGCGGACCGCACCGAGCTGCTCGTAGACGACTTCCTGACGGCGCCGCTCGACGGACCGTTCGAGGTGATCCTCGCGGTCGGGCTGTTCGACTACCTGCCCGAGCCGCACCGCTTCGCCCGGAAGATGTTCGACCTCACGGCGCCGGGCGGTTGCGTGGTCGGCTCGTTCCCGACCTGGTCGCTGATCAAGGGCCCGGTCCGCAAGGTTCGCTACGAGTGGATCGGCAACTGCCCGATTTTCAACTACAGCCGCCGGGAACTCGAGCTGATGTTCGGCGCGAGCGGATTCGATCGCGTCGAGGTCCAGAGCCCCGGTCGCAGCGGCTATCTCGTCCGGGCGTACCGGACCTAGATCCCGTATACAAGCGACCCATGACGCTCCCGCACGCGCTCGAGATCTTCGGCGCGGGCATCGTCGCCGGCACGATCAACACGGTCGTGGGCAGCGGCACGCTGTTCACGTTCCCGGTCCTGCTCGCACTTGGGTATGCCCCGGTGACCGCCAACGTGTCCAACACGGTCGGGCTGGTGCCGGGCTCGGTGTCGGGCGCAATCGGGTATCGCCGCGAGCTGGCCGGCCAGCGCGACCGCCTGCTGCGCTTCTCGTGTGCCTCGGCGGCCGGAGGCATCGTCGGCGCGATCCTCCTGCTCAGCCTGCCCCCCTCCGCCTTCAAGGACATCGTGCCGGCGTTCATCGTGATCGCGCTCGTGCTCATCGTCCTTCAGTCCCGCATCGGCCGTCTGCTCGAGGCGTATCGCGCGCGCCACGCCCGCGAACGCGAACACCTCGGACCGCTGTCCTTCCTCTCGGTGTTCGCGACCGGGGTGTACGGCGGCTACTTCGGCGCCGCCCAGGGGATCATGCTGCTCGCGATCCTCGGGCTCTCCCTCCCCGACGAGCATCTCCAGCGAATCAACGCGGTGAAGGTGGTGCTCGCGGGCCTGGTAAACCTGATCGCGGGCATCATCTTCGTGTTCGCCGCGCACATCGCGTGGGTGCCCGCGCTGCTGATCGCGATCGGCTCGACGATCGGTGGCGTGCTCGGCGCGCGCTACGGCCGGCGGCTGCCGCCAAACGCGCTGCGCGCGGTGATCGTCGCGGTGGGGATCTTCGCGATCATCAGGCTGCTGTAGCCCGGGGCCGCTTGAGCTTCGCGCGGGCCTGCTCCACGGCATCCCACGCCGCGCACCCCTCGAGGTGATCGTTGACCAAGCCCATGGCCTGCATGAACGCGTACACGGTGGTGGGCCCGACGAACCGCCAGCCCCGCCGCTTGAGCTCCTTCGCGAGTGCGCGCGACTCCGCGGTGTGGGCCTCGATCGCCTCGCGGGTGAGACCCCCGGCACGCGGTGAGGGCTCAAAGCCCCACACGAACGCCGCGAGCGACCCGCACTCGGCGACCAACTCGACCGCCCGCCCCGCGTTGTTGATCACCGCCTCGATCTTGCCGCGGTGGCGGACGATCGACGCGTCGTCCAGCAGGCGCGCGACATCGGCTTCGCCAAACGACGCCACCACGTTGAAGTCGAACCCCGCGAACGCCCGCCGGAACGCCTCGCGCTTGCGCAAGATCGTGATCCACGAGAGCCCGGACTGAAAGCCCTCGAGGCTCAGCTTCTCGAACAAGCGCACGTCGTCGAGGACCGGAAAGCCCCACTCGCGGTCGTGGTAGGCGCGGTACTCGGGCGTCGACTCGCCCCACGAGCAGCGCGCCACCCCGTCGTCGCCGGTCACGATCCCATCGGCCATGACGTGGCAGCATGCCAAACCAGTGAAGGAGTACTACGACGCCCGCGCCCCCGAGTACGACGAGTGGTGGACTGGCGCCGGGCTGTTTGCCGCCCGCGACCGCCCCGGCTGGCACGAAGCGGTCCGCGCGCTCGAGCAGGCGGTGGCATCGCTACCCGCCGCCCGCACGCTCGACGTGGCCTGTGGCACCGGCTTCCTCACTCGCCACCTCGCCGGCCCGGTGACCGGCCTCGATCAGAGCGAGCGCATGCTCGAGATCGCCCGCGAGCGCGTCCCGCAAGGGCACTTCCTGCCGGGGGACGCCCTGCATCTCCCGTTCGAGGACGGATCGTTCGACCGCGTGTTCACCGGACACTTCTACGGGCATCTCGAGGGCGACGCCCGTGAGGCGTTCCTGGCCCAGGCGCGTCGCCTCGCCCCTGAGCTCGTGGTCGTCGACTCGGCCGTCCGCCCCGACCACGAGCGCGAGGAGTGGCAGACGCGAGTGCTGAACGACGGCTCGCGCCACCAGGTCTTCAAGCGCTACTTCGATGCCGACGAGCTGGCGGCGGAGCTCGGCGGCGGCACCGTGTTGCACTCGGGCGACTGGTTCGTGATGGTCACTAGCGGCGATGAGGTCGCGCCGAGTCGCTAGCCTCGGCGCAGCGCCCATGCCTCCGTCCACCCGATTGGCCACGATCGCCTGCGCGTGTGCGGGGGTGATCGCACTCTTCTTCGCGCCCGCCGCGGCGGGCGCCACCCGCCTGGGTTCGGCGCCGATCCTGCCGCTCGGCGCGCACATCGCCGGCGCGGTCGCCAGCGACACGCCGGTGCACGTGACCGTCACCCTGCAACCGCGCGACGGGGCGGCGCTCGAGGCGTTCGCCACCGCGGTCTCCACGCCGGGCTCGCCGCAGTACCGCGACTACGTCACGCCGGCCCAGTTCGCCCAGCGCTTCGGCGCCGCCCCGGACGCGGTGGCGGCGGTCGAAGCCTCGCTGCGGGCCCACGGCCTCACCCCGGGTCAGCCGAGCCCGAACGCGCTGTCGATCCCGGTCACCGCGACGGCCGGAACCGTGTCGCGCGCCTTCGCCGTGTCGTTCGCGCACGTGACCCTGCAGAACGGGACCACCGCGATCGTCAACCAGCAGCCGCCCGCGCTCGACCCGGCCATCGCGCCCGACGTCCAGGCGGTCCTCGGCCTCGACACGGTCTCCAAAGCCAAGCCGCTGCTCGTCCACCCGGATACGGCAACCCCGGCCGCCCGCCCCCACGTGGTCACCGGCGGGCCCGAACCGGCGTGCTCGGCCGAGGGCCAGCAGAGTCAGGGCGGGTTCACCGACGACCAGATCGCCTCGGCCTATGGCTTGTCGGGCCTCTATCAGGCAGGGGATTTCGGCGCCGGCCAGACGGTCGCCGTGATCGAACTCGAGCCCTATGACCTGACCGACATCCAGCACTACGCGAGTTGCTACTCGCTGAACGGTCAGCCGCTGAATCCGCAGATCGCGAACGTCCCGGTCGATGGCGGGGCCGGCAGCGGCTCGGGATCCGGCGAGGCCGCGCTCGACATCGAGAACGTGATCGGCCTCGCGCCCCAGGCGAACGTCGCGGTCTACGAGGGGCCGAACTCCGGCTCGGGGCCCTACGACACGTTCAGCCGGATCATCACCGACCACGCATCGCAGGTGGTCACCGCGTCCTGGGGACAGTGCGAGTTCATCAACGGCTCCGGCCAGGCCGCGGCCGAGAACACGCTGTTCCAGGAGGCGGCCACCGAGGGGATCTCGATCTTCTCGGCCTCGGGTGATGACGGGGCCGAGGACTGCTTCCCGGAGAACCCCACCGCACAGGTCGACGACCCGGCCAGTCAGCCGTTCGTGACCGGGGTGGGCGGGACGCAGGTGAACGCGCTCGGCCCCCGGCCCGCCGAGACCGTGTGGAACGACGGGGTGAGGGTCGGCGCGAGCGGCGGCGGGATCTCGACCTTCTGGAAGATGCCCTCCTACCAGGTGGAGGCGCCCGCGTCCCTGCACGTGGTGAACGGCGGTTCGTCGGGTTCGCCCTGCGGCGCCACCTCAGGGGTCTGCCGCGAGGTGCCCGATGTGTCGGCCGACGCCTCTCCCGCCACCGGGTACGTGATCTACTGGAACGGCACCGGTGCCGCGGGCCTCGGCCAGCCGCAGGGTTGGCAGGTCGTGGGCGGCACGAGCGGCGCCGCCCCGGCCTGGGCCGCGCTGATCGCTCTGGCCAACGCCTCGAGCGCATGCAACGGAACCAGGGTGGGTTTCGCGAACCCCGCTCTGTACAACGCCGCGGCCAGCAACTACGCCGCGAACTTCAACGACACCACCTCGGGCAACAACGACATGACCGGGAGCAACCTCGGGCAGTTCGCCGCCGGCCCGGGATACGACATGGCCACGGGTCTGGGGTCACCCAACGGCTCGGCGCTGACCGGCCCGTTGTGCGCGGACGCGATCTCCCTGCGCAATCCCGGGCCGCAGCGCTCCACGCTGAACACGCCGGTGAGCCTGCAGATCAAGGGTTCCGACACCCGCGGGGCAAGCGTCCATTTCAGCGCCACCGGCCTGCCCGTCGGCCTCTCGATCCATTCCTCGAGCGGCAAGATCACCGGCCGTCCGCGCCGGCTCGGCACCTCGACGGTCACCGTGAGCGCCGACAACGTGGTCGGCGCCACCGCCCACGTTACGTTCGCGTGGACGATCCAGACCAAGCCGAAGCTCTCGCGGGTGTCGCTGTCCAGCGTCGGGGCGGCACGGCCGCGGTTGTCGTTCATGGTCACGGCCGGGCGTGATGCGCCGAAGCTGAAGACCGTCAGCGTGACTCTGCCGCGCGGCCTGCACTTCACCCGCGCGCGCGCGACGGTCAGGGTGACCGGGCGCGGAAACCACCGCGTGCGATACCGCGTGTCGCTCCAACACGGCACGCTCGTGCTCAAGTTCGCTTCGCCGGTCCAGCAACTCCATGTGACCATCACCTACCCGCGGCTTCGGGCCGGCGGCAGCCTGGTGTCGGACCTGGCGCGCCACCGCGGCACCCGGGTGGGGCTCACGGTCCGGGCCACCGACGCGCTCAAGCTCACCACCCGCCTGACCGCCAGTTTCAAGCCCAGGTCCTAAGCCGCCTGCGCAGGGTGGTCGGTGTAGCGCTCGGCCACCTCGGCCAGGATCTCGATCATCGTCCCGGCGGCCGGCGCGACTCCGGCCGCCGCGAGCGTGGCCGCTACCACGCGGCGCGACGGCGGCTTGGGGGCGAGCGCCCGCACGACTACCCCTGAGTGCACCCGGGTGAGTGCCAGACGCGGGATCAGCGCCACTCCGACGCCGGACGCGACCAGTCCCTGCACGGTCTCGTAGTCGTCTGACTCGAAGGTCACGTTCGGCTCGAACCCGGCGGCCAGGCATGAGCGGACCACGTGTCGCGCGCACGGACTGGACTCGGAGGTCTGCACCCAGTCCTCGGCGCGCAGGTCGGCCAGCGTAAGCGCCCGCTTGTCGGCCAGCGCGTGCTCAGCCGGCAGCGCGACCAGCAGCGGATCTTCGAGCAGTAGCTGGGTGCGCAGCCGGGCGCCGTGGCGCTCGCTCGCGCCCGGGAAGTCGAACAGCAGGGCGAGATCGAACTCGCCTGCCCGCAGCCGAGGCGCGATCTCCTCGGGCTCGCCCTCGGCCAGTGTCAGCGCCACGTCGGGATGACGAGCTCGAAACCGTGCGATGGCCTGCGGCATCAGGGTGGCGCCGGCGGACGGGAACGACGCCATACGCAACCGGCCCGCCCGGATGCCGAGCACCGCGGCCAGCTGCGTCTCGGCCGCCTCGATCCGGGCGAAGATCGCCTCCGCGTGCTCGACCAGGCTGGCCCCCGCCGCGGTCGGTCTGACCCCGCTTCGGTCGCGCACGATCAGCGTGGCTCCGGTTTCCGCCTCGAGCCGGGCGATCGCCTGCGAGACCGCCGACTGGGTGTAGGAGAGTGCCTCAGCCGCGCCCGAGAACGAGCCCCGCCGCGCCACCTCGCACAGCACCCTCAGACGGCCGACGTGGAGCATTAGCGCAGCTTATCAACAGCATGATCAACTTCATTAGCGCTGATAGTAGGTAGGTGCCATGCTCGCGCCGAACCGAGACGCCGCCGCCAGGCGCCGCCGTATCAACCGATACTCAACCCCCGAACCCCCGAAGAACTGGAGGCCCGCATGGCACCCAGGGCGATCATCTCCTACGACGACACGCCGGGAGACCACGACGCGTTGATGCTCGGACGAATCCTGGCCGATGCCGGGGTGTCGTTGACGCTTGCCTACGTACGCCACTGCATCAACAACGACTGCTCCCAGGAGGAGCTCGAGGAGAGCGAGGCCGAGACGCTGCTCGCGCGCGGAGCCGGCCGGCTGGCCGGGCTGGACGTCGACAGCCGCGTGGTGGTCAGCCCTTCGACCCCCGAGGGCCTGCGCCGCCTGGTCTCCGAGCAACGCGCGGACATCGTCGTGTTCGGCTCCGACTACCGCACCCCTCCCGGACGCGTCGCGCCGCAGCACACCACCCGCAGCCTGCTCGAGTGCGGCCCGGCCGCGGTGGCCATCGCCCCCGCCGAGTACTTCGGGGCGCGTATCCACCGGATCGGCGTGATCGCGATCCCCGGCGACGACACCACGCTCGAGACCGCCCGGGCCCTGTCCGATAGCTACGGCGCCACGCTCACCCGCGACGAGCGCCAGGTCGACATGCTCGTGGTCGGCTCGCGCCTCGAGGCGCCGCTCGGCTTCGTGCTGCTGAGCGCCCAGGCCCAGAACGAGATCGAGAACGCTCGGTGTCCGGTGCTGGTCGTGCCGCGCGGGGTGTCGATCGACTTCCCGGCCGTACTGGCCCACGCCGCGTAGTTTCTTGGGCCGCCTGCGGCGGCGTCCTTGGGGCCGGCGTACCCCGTCCGGTCAGGACGCGGACCCCGGCGGGCAGGGATGCCCGGCGGAACGGCCCCACGGACGTCGAGCGAAGCGAGACCCATAACGCGTCACGGCTCCCCGATCGCGACGGCCGTGACGCATTAGCCGCTGCCCAGACGGTTAGCTCGTCATGCTCGGCGGAGAGCGCGGCACGTTGACGCGTTATCCGCGCCCTCGCCTAGGGCAGGATCAGGTGCGAGTCGCCGAACTCGTGCCACAGGTAGCCGGCGTCGACCGCGGCCTCGTAGGAGCGCTCGAGTAGCTCGGGTCCGGCGACGGCCTCGAGCATCATCAGGTGCGAGGCCTCGGGCTCGTGCCAGCCGGTGACCATGCCGTCGACCGAGCGCACTCCGCACTCCGGTGTGATCACCAGCCCGGTCCAGCCCGAGCGCGCGCAGGCGCAACCGTCGGCGGCGGTGGCCGACTCGAGCGCGCGGACCACGGTCGTTCCCACCGCGATCACCCGCCCGCCGCGATGGCGGGCGTCGCAGATCGTCTGCGCGGTCCGCTCGGGCACCTCGAACCACTCCGGGAAGGGCGGCTCGTGGCTCTCCGGTGACGACACGCCGGCGTGCAGCGTGACCGGCACGATTGCGACATCGCGGGCGACCAGACGGCTCAGCAGAGCGCGGGTGAAGGGGCGGCCGGCGCTCGGCATCTCGGCGCTGCCGGGGCTGATCGCGTACACGTTCTGGTAGGCCGTCAGCGGCCAGGGCTTACTCACGTGCGAATAGCGGATCGGCTCGCCGTGGCGCTCGAGGTAGTCGTCGACGAGCAACTCGCAACAGAAGCGGGCCAGCATCAGCCGCTGCCCCGAGGCGTACGGAGCCACCAGTTCGAGCGACGCGCCGCCGCGAAGGGTCAGGCGCTCGCCCGCTGGCAGCCGCGCCGGCCGCCGGCCATCGGCGCTGCGGACCTCGACCACGCGCCAGTCGTCGTCGAGGTGGGGAGCCCGAGTGGCGAAGTGCACCCGCACGGCGCCGCCACCGCTCGCCCGGCGGGCCGGGACCGCCGCCGGGACCGTGGCCGAGACGTTGATGACCAGAACGTCACCGGGGCCGAGCAGCTCGGGCAAGTCGCTGAACGTGCGGTGCTCGACGGCGCCGTCGCTACGGCGCGCCACCAGCAGCCGGACGCCGTCGCGCGGGACCCCACGCGCCTCGGGTGGCTCGTGGGCCTCGAGATCGGGCTGGATCTCGAACGCGAGCGCGGTCATCGGAGCGCGGCCGCCGCCGGGGCGAGCTCGCGGGCCAGGTAGCGGCCGCTCGGCAGCTCGCCCTCGATCAGCCTGAGCAGGCCCGGGACGCTCGTCTCGGGGGGCGGGATGTCCGAAATGTCCTCGCCGGGGAAGGCCTCCTGGTGCATCCGTGTGCGCATGTCGCCGGGATCGACCGAGTAGATCCGCAGCGTGGGGTGCTCCTCGGCCAGGATCGCGCTGAGCTGGTCGAGCGCCGCCTTGGAGGACCCGTAGCCGCCCCACCCGGCGTACGGCTCGAGCGCGGCGTCGGAGCTCACGTTGACGATCGCGCCGCGGTCGGCCATCCGCGGCAGAACGAGTTGCGTCAACGCCAACGGCGCCAGGACGTTGACCCGGTAGACGTGCTCGAGCGTGTCGAGCGGGTAGCGGCCGAGCGGCGGCTGGGGGCTCGGCCCGAGCAGGCTGGCGTTGTTGACCAGCAGGTCGACCTTCTCGCCGGCGGCCTCGACGAGGGCGCCGCGATGCCAGTCGTCGGCCACGTCGCCCGGTAGGGCGACGACTTCGGTGATCGCGCCCAGCTCGCGGGCGGCGCGCTCGAGCTCGGCGCCGCCGCGGGCGTCGAGGACGAGCGCCCAGCCGCGTTCGGCCAGGGCGCGGGCGAGCGCGAGACCGAGGCCTCGCGATGATCCGGTGATGATGGCTAGAGGCATGGCCGCCACGGTAGGCCGGGCCAGGTCCCGGTTACCAGGCGTAATTGGTCCTAGGACCTGCTGAGGAGCCCCTCCTGCACCGCCAGCACCGCGGCCTGCGTGCGGTCGGTCACGCCGAGCTTGGCCAGCACGTGCCCCACGTGATTCTTGACCGTCTTCTCGGATATCCCGAGCTCGAGCGCGATCCGCTTGTTCGCCCGGCCCTGCGCGATCAGGGCCAGGACCTCGCGCTCGCGGTCCGTGAGCTGATCCAGGCGCGTCGCCCCGGGCCGCCCGCGACCGGAACCCGAGAGCACGGTGACGAGGCGAGCCGCCGCAGTCGGATCGATGATCGCCTCGCCGGCCTGGGCCGCGCGGACCGCCCGAGCCAGCTCGGTCGGCTGCGAGTTCTTGAGCAGATAGCCGGCCGCCCCCGCCTCGAGCGCGGGCAACAGCCGATCGTCGTCCAGGAAGCTCGTGAGCACGATCACGCGTGCCTTCGATCCACCCCCACCCCGGCGGCGCAGCTCGCGCATCGCGCTCACACCGTCGAGCTTGGGCATGACCAGGTCCATGAGGATCACGTCGGGCTCGAGCTCGGCCGCCCGCTCCACCGCCTCTTCCCCATCGGCCGCCTCGCCGACGATCTCGAACCCGTCCTGGAGGGCGAGGAACGCGCGCAGGCCCTCGCGCACGACGACGTGGTCGTCGACGAGCAGGATCCGGATTCGCTCAGGCGCCATCGCCGCCCAGCTCGACCCGAACCGTGGTGCCCTGGCCGGGGGCGCTGCGGATCTTCAGCCGGCCGTGTGATTCGCGCGCGCGTTCCTCCATCGAGGTCAGCCCGAGGTGACGGGAGCGGACGTCGGGCGCCTGCGGGTCGAACCCGACCCCGTCGTCGGAGACCTCCACGACGAGCTTGCCGTTCTCGCCGGCCAGGCGGACCGTCACATGGTCGGCCTTCGCGTGGCGGACCGCGTTGTGGAGCGCCTCGTGGGCGATCCGCAGCAGGGCCAGCTCACGGTCTGAGTCGCCACCGTCGCTGGAGAACCCGGGCTCGACGCTGAGCTCGATGTGCGTTCCGTGCGTGCGCGCGACCATCTCCACCTCCTTGCGCAGCGTCCCGGCCAGCCCGTCGCGCTCGAGCTCGGGCGGGCGCAGACCGAGGATCAGCGAGCGCAGCTCTTCGAGCGCCTCGCCGGCGAGCTCACGCAGGCGCTCGAGCTGCGCCCGGGTGGCGACCAAGGCGCCGCCGTCAGGCGCCGCCGACCCTCCCAATTCCCGGTCCATCTGGGTGGCGGCCGCCTCGGCGGTCAGCATCACGCTGAACAGCTTCTGG
>DATIEI010000291.1:0-13155 GCA_035455845.1 Solirubrobacteraceae bacterium | reverse complement strand
GAGCTCAGGACCACGCGGTGGCCGAGGGCAGCGGCGACCCGATTGGTGATCTCCTGCGTCCCGCCCACAAAGCGCGACTGCTGGGCCCCATTGCGCGTGTCGAAGTTGCGCTCGAACGTGCCCGGGTTCTGCTCGTTGCCCGAGGCGGCGATGTAGAACAGCACGAACAGCAGCGAGAGCTCCCGCGGGTCGGCGCCGAAGATGGGCCGGGTGGCGGCGGGGACGAGCGCTTTGAAGCGCGGCGTGACGCTATTGGAGTCGATCCAGCTCTCGAGTGTCTGACCGTCCCAGCTCGAGGCGCTCGACGCGCTCCATGGGGCGTCGACCCGTACCTGGGTCGCCATCTGGTCCAGCTGCTGGACGACCTCGGTCAGCTCGGCGATGATCGTCGGGTCGGGGGGAGCGGTTCCAGTCAGGCCGCCCAGCGGACCGCTGTCCGAGTGGCGCTGCGGCCCGATCAGCCTGAGCGGATTGTCGACGTTGTTGATGTAGATGTTGTCGCCGGTGTCGTAGGTCGGGAACGTGGACACGCCCACCGCCTGGGCCAGAGCCAGGACGTGGTCCTGGGTCGGGCCGGCGAACGTCGCGCCCCGCTCCCGAGACCTGGCCACCGCCCAGGTCGTGGTTCCAGGCGCGGCCCCCGACCCGGTCGCGCGCCTCGAGCACGGTCACCGAGTGTCCCGCGGCCGCGACCAGCCGGGCGGCGGTGAGCCCCGCGAAGCCGGCGCCGACGACCACCACGTCGGCGTCGTGGCCCTTCTTCCTGTGGTGCTTCGGCTTGGGCTTGTGCTTCTTGCGCTTGGCGGCCTCGGCGGCCGCGGCCATGACGCGGCGGCACCTGCGACGAGCGCTCCCGTAACGAATCGCCGCCGTGTGACCCCGTCTTGCTCGTTCATTCAGACCCCGCCTTGTTCGCCTGATTGATGAGTGCGTCGGCCGCAGCCAGATCAAAGTCGCCGTGGTCGGAGCCGAGACCGTGGGCGACGAGGCCCGCGGCCGCGCACCCGAGCCGGGCCGCATCGGCACGCGTGCGACCGAGCGCGAGGCCGCGCAGGAATCCGGCCGAGAACGCATCGCCACAGCCTGTCGTGTCGACCACATCGACCTCGAACGCGGGCACGTGCGCCTCCGACTCGCGGTCGACCACCAGCGCGCCGTCGGCGCCGCAGGTGGCCGCCACGCAGCCGACCCCTCGGTCGAGTAGCGCGCGGCAGCCGCCGGCCAGATCCGAGGTGGCGCTCAAAGCCAGGACCTGCGCCTCGTTGGGCAGCAGGTAATCGAGGTGCTCGAAGGCCGGTGCGATCCAGTCGAGAATCGCCCCAGCCTGCTCCCCCGGGGCGAGGATGTCGGCCGAGGTCACCGTGCCGTGCTCGCGGGCGAACGACAGGATCTTGGCCGCCTCCTCGCCGCCCATGAACTCGGGCGCGCCGAGATGCAGGTAGTCGGCGGCGGCGATCGCGTGCAGTGGCGCATCGGACGAGGAATACGTCGCGTTGGCCCCGATCACGTGGAAGGCCGGGCGCGATCCGTCGGGCCGGATCGGCAGCACGCTGGCCGAGGTCTGCACGTCCTCGCGGCGCACGAGCAGAGACGGATCGACGCCGAAGCGGCCGAGGAGATCCACCAGCACGTCGCCCAGTGCGTCGGTGCCGATCGCGCCGGCGCTGCGCACGTCGGCGCCGAGCTTGGCCAGCGTGACCGCGGTGCCGCCAGCCGGGCCGGCCGGCGTGATTCGGATCTGCTCGACCAGGGCGCCGCCCTGCCCTTCGGGAATCTGCTCGACCGGTCGCACCAGCACGTCGACGACGTGCACGCCGAGCGTGATCACGTTCACGATTCGTTCCTGCGCGTGATCCCGTAGCCGCGGCGGGTGACCGTCTCGACGAACGCGAGCTGATCGGATTGACCGAGGGTGCGCGGCGTGCCGAGCGCCGACGCCCGCCAGTACAGCTCGCACGCCCACTCGAGCAGCAGCGCCTGCTCTATCGCGGTGTCGAGGTCGGGTCCGTGGGCGATCACGCCGTGGTTGGCCATCAGCGCGGCGCTCCGGCCGTCGAGCGCCTTCAGGGTCAGATCGGCCAGCTCGGGCGTGCCGAACGTCGCGTAGGGGGCGAGGCCAATCGGGCCGCCAAGGGTAAGCATCTGGTAGTGGACGACCGGCAGCTCGTCGAGCACACAGGCCACCGCGGTGGCGAACCGCGCCGTGGACAAGGGGCGTGTGGTGGCGACGGCGCTGCTCGCTGCGGGAGCGGGCAGCGCCCGCGCCACGGCCCGGGGCGACGTGTCGGTGCTGGCCCTGATCCCCACTCCGGGCTACCCCGCCCTCCCCCACGTGCTCGGCAACCTGATCTACGAGGTGACCTACGAGAACCCGGCCGGCGACAGCGTCCCCTCGAGGGTGCTCGAGTACACGGCGGACGGCACGCTGACGCACTCCTGGACCGTGCAGGGACAGGACCTGTCCAAGCCCCACGGCGTGCAGGTCGCGGCCAACGATGCCCAGGGCCGCCTGCTCCTGCTCGACAAGACAAGCGGCCGGATCATCCGCCTCGATCCGCGAAGCGGCGCCCATTCGGCCAGGTACACCGGGACGAACAACTCGTCGGTCCCGTTCGACTCACCCTCCGGCGTGGCGTTCGCTGGGACCCGCCAGATCATCGCCAACCAGTCGTATTCCGCCGGCAGCAAGGCCAACCAGGCGCTGCTCACGCTCGAGACCGGTGAGCCGGGCGCTACGGTGTATGTGCCGGCCGACGCGACTTCCTCCAAGCCGCCGGCCCGCCGCAAGCACAAGCATCGTCACCACAAGCGCCGGCATCACAGACGCCGGCACCGGCACCGGTAGCTTCGCCTCTCAACTACTCGGACTGGCCGGCCCCAGGGACGCCGCGCGAAGCGCGGCCCCTTCACTATACTTTATGAAGCGTGCAGCTATTCAGACGACTTCTGACCTTCTTACGTCCGTATAGGGCAGCTGTCATCTGGTCCTTCGCCCTCGCGGCCGGCGCGATGATCATGACCGTCCTGATCCCGCTCCTGACCGGGGCGGCGATCAACTCGATCCGCGCCCATGATCGCAGCGCACTGATCGTCTACGTGGTGGCCATCGCCGTCGCGGGCGTGCTGCGGCTCGGGCTGAGCACGGCCCGGCGGCTGGTCGCCGGCCGGGTGTCGCTGGGCGTCGAGGTCGACCTGCGCAACCGGCTCTACGAGCAGCTCCAGCGGCTCGAGCTCGGGTTCTTCGACCGCCAGCAGACCGGACAGCTGATGTCCCGCGCGACCGTCGATTTGCAGTCGGTGCGCTTCTTCCTCGGCTACGGGCTGATCTTCATCGCCCAGTCGTTGCTGACGATCGCGCTGGCCGCCGTGGCCATGTTCGTCCTGCAGCCGGGACTCGCCGCGCTGGCCCTGGCGCCGGTGCCGTTCGTCGTGCTGATCGCCAACCGCTACGGCAAGCACTCGCGCCCTGCGTTGCAGGAGGCCCAGCAGCGGATCGCCGAGCTGACCGCCGAGGCGGAGGAGAACGTATCCGGCGTGCGGGTGATCAAGGCGTTCGCCCAGGAGGAGCGACAGCTCGACCGGTTCAAGGGCTCGGTCCAGCGCGTGTTCGACCAGCAGCTCTACGCGACCAAGATCCAGGCGCGCTACACGCCGATGATCAGCTTCCTGCCGAGCCTTGGGCTCGCCCTGATCCTGCTGGTCGGCGGTCGGATGGTGATCCACGGCTCGCTGACGATCGGCGCGTTCACCGCCTTCTACGCCTACCTGCTGATGCTGATCTCCCCCATGCGCACGCTCGGCTACATGCTGAGCGCAGCGCAGCGCGCGACTGCCTCGGGCGCTCGCATCTTCCAGATCCTCGACCGCTCGCCGCGCATCACCGCGCCGGCCGAGGCCCCAGCGCTGCCCGACGGCTCCGGGCGGGTCACCCTGTCGGGGGTCGGCCTGACTTTCGAGGGAACCTCCCGACCCGCGCTGCGCGACATCGATCTCGACATCGAGGCCGGCTCGACCGTGGCCCTGGTCGGCGCGATGGGGTCGGGCAAGACCGCGCTGGTCTCGCTGCTGCCCCGGCTGTATGAGGCGAGCACCGGATCGGTGCGGATCGACGGCGCCGACGTGCGCGACGTCGACCTGGTCTCGCTGCGCCGGGCCATCGCGGTGGTGACCGACGACCCGTTCCTGTTCTCGGCCACGGTGCACGAGAACATCGCCTACGGCCGCCCGGACGCGACCCGCGAAGAGGTCGAGCGCGCGGCCCAGGTGGCCCAGGCCGACGACTTCATCTCCAGCCTGCCCAAGGGTTACGAGACCCGCGTGGGCGAGCGGGGACTTACTTTGTCGGGCGGACAGCGCCAGCGGATTGCGATCGCCCGGGCAGTCCTGGCCGATCCCCGGATCCTGGTCTTGGACGACGCGACGTCGTCGGTCGACGCCTCGACCGAGCAGGAGATCAAGACGGCGCTGCACGACGTGATGGCGGGACGGACCACGTTCGTGATCGCCCACCGGCTCTCCACGATCACGTTGGCCGACGAGATCGTCGTGCTCGAGGACGGCCGGGTTGCTGCCCACGGCAGCCACGACGAGCTGCTCGAGGAATCCGACCTGTACCGCGAGATCGTCGAGAAGGGCATGCCCGACCAGGTGTTCATGACCCGCAAGGCCGCCGAGGCGGTGGGGCTGTGAGGCTCGTGAGGTTCCGTCTTCGCCAGGGTCGCGGCCGGGCGCGCAAGCTGCGCGGGCTGATCGAGCTTCTCGCGCCATATCGCTGGCGGGTGTTCGCGATGTTCGTCGCGCTGGTGTCGGCCACCGCCGCGGCGCTGGCGCCGGCGCCGCTGGCCAAGCTGGCCATCGACGACGGGATCCGCCGCGGGGACGTCGGCGCGCTCGATCTGATCGTCGCGGCGTTCCTTGTCTCGGCTCTTGTCTATGCGGTCGCCTCGTACGCCCAGACCTACCTGGTCGGCTGGGTCGGCCAGCGGGCGCTCCAGGACCTGCGGGTCAAGCTGTTCACCCATCTCCAGCAGCTCTCGATCGGCTTCTACTCGCGTAACCGGGCGGGCGTGATCATCTCGAGGATCACCAACGACGTGGAGGCGCTCGACCAGCTGGTCGAGGACGGCATGGCCACGCTGTTCCAGTCGGGGCTGACGCTGATCGGCGTGGTGGTGATCCTGCTCGTGCTCGATTTCCACCTCGCGCTCTTGACGTTCCTCGCGCTCCCGATCCTGTTCGCCGGGGGCGTGATATTCCGGATCGCGTCGGCCGATGCCTACCGGCTGACCCGGGAGAAGATCGCGGCGATCACCGGCTACCTGCAGGAGACGCTGTCCGGCATCCGGGTGGTCCGGGTGTTCGGGCAGGAGCCGCGGCACATCGAGCAGTTCCACGGTTTGAACGAGGAGAACCGCGCGGCCAACATGACGACGGTGAACCTCAACGCGATCTACTTCCCCATGGTCGAGTTCCTCTCGGCGCTGGTCACGGTCGAGATTCTCGTGGTGGGCGGGTTCGAGGTCATCAACGGCAACGCGTCCACCGGCGTGGTGTTCGCGTTCATCGCCGCGCTCAACAACTTCTTCGACCCGATCCAGCAGCTCTCCCAGCTTTACACCACGTACCAGTCCGGGATGGCGGCATTGGACAAGATCTTCGAGCTGCTCGACGAGCAGCCGGACCTGGTCGATCCGCCGGGCGCTCTGGACCTACCGCCGATCCGGGGCGAGCTGCGCTTCGACGAGGTGTCGTTCCAGTACGGCGTGGGCGATGACGCGGCATATGCGCTGCGGGACGTCGACCTGGTGATTCCGCCGGGGCAGACGGTTGCGCTGGTCGGCGCCACCGGTGCCGGCAAGTCGACCTTCGCCAAGCTCGTCGCGCGCTTCTACGACCCGACTTCGGGCGCGGTGCTGCTCGACGGACACGACCTGCGCTCGGTCACCGCGAATTCGCTGCGCTCCCAGATGGGCATCGTGCCCCAGGAGGGCTTCCTGTTCAGCGGCACGATTCGCGAGAACATCGCGTTCGGCCGTCCGGGCGCGAGCGATGACGAGATTCGTGCCGCGGCGCGTGCGGTGGGCGCGGATTCGTTTATTGCGGCCCTCGACGAGGGATATGACGCGGAGATCGGGGAGCGCGGCGTGCAGCTGTCCGCAGGCCAGCGCCAGCTGGTCGCGTTCGCGCGTGCGCTGGTGGCCGATCCGCGGATTCTCGTCTTGGATGAGGCAACCTCGAACGTCGACGTGCACACCGAGACGCTGATCGAGCAGGGCCTGCGCCGCCTGGTGGCCGGCCGCACCGCGATCGTGATCGCCCACCGGCTGTCGACGATTCGCGGCGCCGGGCGGATCCTGGTGCTCGAGCACGGCCAGGTGGTCGAGGACGGCACGCATGACGAGCTGCTCGAGGCCCGCGGCCACTACTGGCGGCTGTATCGCGACTGGGCCGAGCAGGCGGCGGCATAGGTCGTGGCTGTGGCGTCGGTCGTCGGGCTAGCGTTCACGCCGGTCAAGGCCACGCGGCTGCACGCGGTGGATCGTCTGGAACTGGGTCCGGACGGCCTGCTCGAGAACCGGCGGTTCTACGTGATCGACGATCGCGACCGGATGATCAACAGCAAGATCGTCGGCGAGCTGCAGACGGTGATCGCTGACTATTCGCACGCGGACCGTACGCTTCGGCTGAGGCTTCCGGACGGCCGGGTCCTCGACGGTGAGGTCCGGCTCGGAGACGAGGTCGACACGCGATTCTTCTCCACACAGCGGACGGGGAGGCTGGTCGAAGGTCCCTGGTCCGAGGCTTTGAGTGAGGTGGCCGGGCGGCCGCTGCGACTGGTCGAGCCGAGCTCGCCGGGCGGCGGGGTCGATCGCGGCTCCGGCGGGGCGGTGTCGCTGATCTCGCGCGCCTCGCTGGCCCGGCTCGCCGAGATCGGCGGCGTCGAGTCGCTCGACTCGCGCCGGTTCCGGATGCTGATCGAGATCGAGGGCGTGGATGCACACGCCGAGGACCGCTGGGTGGACAACGGTTCGGTCCGGA
Organism: Solirubrobacteraceae bacterium; assembly: GCA_035455845.1. Classification (GTDB taxonomy): domain Bacteria; phylum Actinomycetota; class Thermoleophilia; order Solirubrobacterales; family Solirubrobacteraceae; genus Palsa-465. The sequence goes on along the minus strand of DATIEI010000291.1, from coordinate 6,117 downwards.
TCGGCGACGCGGTGGTCGCGTTCACCGGTCATGTCGGCCGCTGCCTGATCACGAGCCGGGATCCGGAGAGCGGCGTGGTCGACCTGCCCACGCTGGATCTATTGGACTCCTATCGGGGTGGAGGCGCGATCGAGAGCACCGAACCGCTGCCGTTCGGGGTGTGGGGACGGGTGGTCAAGCCCGGAACGGTGCGCGTGGGCGACGAGGTCGCTCCGCTCGATGGATAGTGTTCTGGGGGCATGTCCGCCTCCGACGTGACCACTGAGCAGCGCGTCTCGATCTCGATCGCCGATCACGTCGCTTCGGTGACGCTCACGCGCCCCGAGAAGCACAACGCGTTGGATGTGGCGATGTTCGAGGCGATTGCCGCCGCGGCTTCGCAGGTGGCGAGGGAGCCGGGGGTTCGGGCGGTGGTGCTGCACGGCGAGGGACCCAGCTTCTGCTCTGGGCTCGACGTGGCGGGAGTGATGGCCAACCAGCCGGGCTCCGACGACCTGATGGCGCCGCTACGCGGCCCGGTTCCCAACTGGTTCCAGCGGCCGGCCTACAACTGGATCGAGGTGCCCGTGCCGGTGATCGCGGCGATCCACGGCCATTGCCTGGGCGGGGGTCTGCAGATCGCTCTGGGCGCCGATATCCGGTTCGCCACGCCCGACGCCCGGCTGTCGGTCCTCGAGGTCAAGTGGGGGCTCGTCCCCGACATGGCGATCACCCGCACACTTCCACGCCTCGTCGGGATCGACGTGGCCAAGGAGCTTGCCTTCACGGGCCGGATCCTCAGCGGGGTTGAGGCGGGTGAGCTGGGGCTCGTCACGCACGTGGTGGACGATCCCCTCGCCGCCGCGCGGGAGTTGGCGGCCGAGATCGCCGGTCGCTCGCCCGATGCCGTGCGCGGCATGAAGCGGCTGTTCAACGAGTCGTGGACCGGTTCGGCCGAGGAGACGCTTCGGCTCGAGGCCAACATCCAGCTCGGGCTGCTCGGAACGCCCAATCAGCTCGAGGCCGTGCGCGCCGGCATGCTCAAGGAGCCGGCGCGGTTCACCGATCCGAGCTGACGCCGGCAGCGGCCATCGCCCTCACCCGCAACGGGTGATGCGCATCGGCGCATAGCTTGGTCACCTCCTAAGCAACGACGAACTCCTTGATCGCGGAGGTGACTAAATGGCAGACGACGAACTGATGCTCGGCCCGATCGACGTCGTCGTGATCGGCTATCCACCCGGCGCGCCGATGAAGGGCGATGCGATACCGATTCTGCTCGATCTCGTCGAGCGGGGAATCATTCGCGTGCTCGACGCGCGGTTCGTGACCAAGGATGACGATGGAACGTTCTCGGGATTTGATCTGGCCGATGTCGACGAGGACACCGCGGGCGACCTGACCGTGTTTGCCGGGGCGTCGACCGGATTGCTCGGAGACGATGACACCGCGCTGGCTGCGGCGGAGATCGAGCCCGGCAGCGCGGCTGTGCTGCTCGTGTACGAGAACCGCTGGGCCGCCCCGTTCATCAACGCCGTGCACCGCAACGGCGGCGTGCTCATCGCCAACGAGCGGATCGGGGTGCAGGACCTCATGGACGCTCTTGAAGCCGCCCAGGCAGCGGCGTAGCAGGAGGATTACGACATGCCAGGACTACTTCGCGGGTTGGCGCGCGTCGGCGTCGCGGCCGGGACATGGACCGCTGTCTCGAACGGCGTCAGCCGCCGCCAGGCCAATCGCTGGGCCAGGCAGGACGAGCAGCAGTACTACGAACAGCAGCAGCAAGTCGCGATGCAGCAGCAGGCGGTGCCTGTGCAGCAACAGGCGGCGCCCGCGCCGCAGCGCGACACCGTGCAGCAACTGAAGGATCTCGCTGATCTCAAGGCCCAAGGCATCCTGACCGAGCAGGAGTTCGCTGCCCAGAAGGCCAGGATCCTCGCCTGAGCGCGAACGAGGCGAGGTTCCGGCCTGTCTGGCTCCTGGGGTCAACGCGTGAGGGCAGTTGCAGTGGCGTTCGTGTGCACGCTGGCTGCCGCGCCGGTTGCGCTGGCAGCACCGACCCCTCCGCTCCGGGGCTTGACTCAGGCGCGGCGCGACCTTGCCGCGCTTGCGCTGACGGCCCGGTCTTCCGCCGCCGCGAGGCTGGCCCGGTCAGCCGAGGGCGAGCTGGCGCGCGCCACCGCCCCCACCCTGTGGATCGACCCGTCGCACGTGCTCGCCCCGGGCTACGGGCTGGTCGTATTCACCGGGAGCCGCAGGGCACTCCTCGACCTCGAACATGCTCGAACCGGGTCGCTGCCGGCCGCGGGTCTTTCGGCGGTCGAGCATGAGACCCTGACCGCCGACCGCGGACTGGCCGAGGGCTCGATCCTCCAGGCGCGGGGCGGTACCGGCGGGCTGCTCGCGCGGGCGCGCGGCATGGTCCTCTCGGGCGACCGGTGGGCCGTGACCAGCCGGGTCGATCTCGCCGCCGAGCAGTACGGCGCGGGCTGGAGGGACGCATTCCAGGCGCTGAACGAACTGGTCCGCGTGCGTGTGTCGTTCGTGTCCCCGGGCGCGTTGGCTTCCGGGGCTCTGCGCGCGCTCGGAAGCGCGCGGATCCGTCCGGCCGGGGTTCATGGCCTGGCCGGTCGTGGTGCGCTCAAGCGGTCCGGGAAGCCAGAGGTCCTGTACGTGGGGATGGAGAGCTGTCCGGCCTGCGCGATCGAGCGGTGGGGCCTGGTCGTCGCGCTGTCGCAGTTCGGCACCTTCTCTCAGCTGCGCCTGGGGCAGTCAGCGGTCACCGAGCGCCCGTTCCTCCCGTCGTTCACGTTCTCGGGTGCGAGGTACTCCAGCCCGTATCTGTCGTTCGACGCGGTCGAGGTCTCGGGTGACCTGCCCGCACCCGGGGGCGGCTTCCAGAGCCTCGACCGGCTGACCCTGGCGCAAACGCGTCTGCTCCGGGGGCTGGACACCCACGCGATCGCACCGTTCATCGACGTCGGGAACCAGTTCGCCGATGTCGGCGCCACGGTCTCGCCGGACCTGGCCCAGGGATTGTCCTGGTCGCAGCTGGCGGCGTCGGTGCACCGCCCGCACACGCCGTCCGGGCAGGCCATCGCCGCGACCGCCGCGGTGCTCATGGCCGAGTTCTGTCGGGCCACCGGTGGCGAGCCGGCCTCGGTCTGTGCGTCTGCCGTGGTGCACGACTACACGAGCCATCTGGCCGGGTTCGGGGCGCGGGCGGTGGGTTGCCCGGTCGGTGGCGGTGGCGCGCGACGAGCGGTGCTGGCGACCCGGCGCCACCGCGTAGTCATTCGGCCAGCAGCGAGCCCGTACGCGCAGCTGTGATTCACGCGACCTTTCGTCTCTTATTCCGCCCTCCCCACGTATCGGTCTGACTGTGGCAATTGGGACACAGAAGCCGGAGATTCTCCAGCCGGTTGTCGTGTCCGTCCCCGTTGATGTGATGGAGTTCGAGCGAGATCGGCGCATCGAGCCATTCCGTGAGGCCGCAGCCTTCACAGCGCTGGTCCTTGACGCCGGCGGCGAACAATCGGGCCTTTACATGCGCGCGGCTCCGGCGCCGGCCCGTGGCAAGCACCGCATCAAGCGGCTCGAGCTTCGGTCTCGACCGAATGACCCCGCGGGCTATGGCCGCGGCCCAAGCGTCGCGACCGAAGCCGAACCGCTTGCGGCAATCCGTCGCGGAGTGCCCCGCCTCGTAGTAGCGCCGTATCGCCTCCCAGTCGTACCGCTGGGCCGGCGCCTCCGCGGCCGCGATCCCGAGCCTCCGCATGTGAAAGCACACGGTCGGCTTGGCGATACCCAGCTCGCGAGCGATCGTTGCCTGCGACAGCCCTTGAGCAAGCAGGGATGCGACGGCCTGCCGAGTCTCGGTTCGCGGACGCCGGCGCATGTCGCGAGCGACAATCGCGCCTCGCTGCACCGCGCCGTGCCAGGCACCGTTCGAAATGCCGAACCGGGCTTGGCATTCCGCCGCGCTGTGACCGAGCTCGTAGAAGCTCCTGATCGCGTCCCAATCGTATGACCGCCGCTGTCGTGGCACGAACACACGTTCGCACAAGCGGCGGACGGACCGAGCGTCCGCGGCTATACTCGCGCGCGGTTACGGCCTCGAGATCAGTGACTCACCGTAATTTGGTATTTCAATTTACTGCCGGGTGGAGTAATTGGCAACTCGCCAGGTTCTGGCCCTGGAATTCAAGGTTCGAGTCCTTGCCCGGCAGCTCTGAGCCCGCGTTCAGCTGCTCGGCCCCGTCTGCGACGGGGTAGCGCGCCGCCGCCGCTCAGATCGATCCGAGGTCGCTCGAGACGTCCTGGAGCTCGGCGACGCGACCGGCCACGTCCGTCCCGTCGGTCAGGAGCCGGCGCGCGTGGTCCAGATCGTCGGAGCGTCCGACGGCCAAGGCCCCCGCCACCCGGCCGTCGTGGAGATAGAAGATCGTGAACTCGCCGCCGTCGATCGAGCCGCGAACGACCTCCTGCTCCCACTCGTAGGCGGGGCCGATGTACTCGAGCGAGGCCCAGTCGGAGAGGTCGGAGAAGAAGTAGGGGACAACGTCGTGGGGCTGGTCGCGGTCGAGCATGTTCAGCGCGGCCGTCTTGCCCTGGTTGAACGCGACGTCCCAGTGCTCGACCCGTAGCCGCCGGCCGCCGTGGACGACGCTCTCGTACTCGGCGATGTCGCCCGCGGCGAAGATGCCGGGCACGGCGGTCTGCAAGTGGGCGTCGACGAGCACGCCGCCGCCATCCCCGATCTCGAGGCCGGCGGTGCGGGCGAGACGGACGTCGGGTACGGCGCCGACGCCGATCACCACCGCGTCGGCCTCGAGTTCGCGCCCCCCCTTGGTGACGACGCGGGTGACCCGGCCGCCTGACCCTTCGAAGCGGTCGAGCTCGTCATCGCCGTGGAGCTCGATTCCGTGCTCCTCGAGGCGGCTCTGGAAGAAGCGGCCGGCCTGCTCGCCGAAGTGGCGGCTGAGCGCGACCGGCTCGAGCATGACCAGCGAGCAGGAGCTGCCGCGCTCGGTGAGCGAGGCGGCGACCTCGGTGGCGATGTACGAGCCGCCGATGAGGACGACCCGCTTGCCGGAGGCGTCGTCGCGGATCGTGTCGCTGTTGCCCAGCGTACGCAGGTAATGGATGCCCTCGAGTTCGGCACCCGGGACCGAGAGGCGGCGCACGCCGGCGCCGGTGGCGATCAGGGCCTTGTCGAAGCTCACCTCCTGACCGTCGGTCAGCTCGACGCTGCGTTCGGTGAGATCCAGCCCCTTGACCGAGACGCGGGTGAGGGCTTCGACCTGCTGCTCGCCGTACCAGTCCGCTGGGCGGAACAGCGTGTCCTCCCTCGACGCCTTGCCCTGGAGGTAGCCCTTCGAGCAGTCCGGGCGGTTATAAGGGAGGTCGGACTCGCGACCGATCAGGAGAATCTCGCCGTCAGCGCCCGACTCCCGCAGCCAGCGCGCACAGTTGCCCGCGGCGAGACCGCCGCCGATCAGGACGTAGGCGACGTGACGGTCGGCCATCACTCGGCCGGCCTTGAGCCGTTGGGCGCGAACTGGGGTGTGATCTCCGACTCGAGGCCCGGATCGAGGATGAGCAGCACCTGGTCGCCGGGCTGGATGACCGAATCGGCCTTGGGCACGAATCCGGCCCCTCCGCGCAGGACCGAGATGATCAGCGAGCCGTCGGGCAGCTCCACGTCCTGGACGCGCCGGCCCGCCGCCTCGGACCCGTGGCCCACCTCGAGCTCGATGATCTCCAGGTGCTCGTCCTCGAGCGCGAGCAGCTGAACCAGCCCGTACTCGGGCACCTCGTGCTCGATCAGGCGCAGGATCAGATCGGTGGCGGACACCGCGGGCTGCACGTCGAGGAGGCGGAAATGCTGGAGGTTGCGTGGGTTGTTGACCCGGGCGACGATCCGCTGGACGCCGTACTTCTCCTTGGCCATCTGGCAGATCAGGATGTTGTCCTCGTCGTCGCCGGTGACCGCGATGACCAGGTCGGCGCGTTGGATGCCCGCGCGTTCGAGCACCCACAGCTCGGTGGCGTCGCCGTACTGGACGGCGTGCTCGAGCTCCTCTTCGACCACCCGGTAGCGGGCGTGGTCCACCTCGACCAGGGTCACCTCGCGCT
>DATIEI010000290.1:0-7425 GCA_035455845.1 Solirubrobacteraceae bacterium | reverse complement strand
GGGGCTGGCGCCGCCGGCTCGCCCGACAATACCTGGCGTATACGAGGGCGAGCCGGTGGCGCCAGGCGCGTCCAGACGCCGTCAAAACCGCAGATAATTCTTCGACGTGCCCTTACGCCGCGCTCTGGCGGTCAGGCGACGCGCTGCCGTCGTCGCCGGTGAGCTGGCGCATCCGGGCGCGCTCCCACTGGGAGAGGCGCCACAGGTCGCGCCTGACCTGGGCCGGGTCGAGCTGACGGCCGGGCAGGTGCATATTTGCGGTGGAGATCAAGCGCCGCTCGTCGCCCGTCAGCGCCATCCACTTGGCCAGCACGTCGTCGGAGTCGGGCAGGCGATTCGATCCGTAGGGCCGTGTCTCGTCCGGGAACGTGACGCAGTACTCGTTGAGCAGGCGGTGGGTCTGGGCCAGGTACGCGAGGATCGGACGGTGGGGATAGATCAGGTAGGCGTATGGCGCGCCGCCGGTGCCCCCGGCGTCGTCGGGCCCGTCGGCCAGCGTGCCCCACACCCGGAGGAAGCCCAGGTCGCGGTACATCGACCACTCCTCCTCGTTGACGCACGAACGCAGGAGCGCCCGGGCTCGCTGCTCGGCCCGGCGTTCGCGTCCTGGGTCGTAGGACCAGGTGGGCGTGCGCTGCCGGTGAGTCCGGAAGCGGGTCCAGAGATCGTCGACCCGCGGGACGATCAGGTCGGAGAGCAGCGCCAGCGCGACGAGGGCGGTCGCTGCGAGCGCCAGCAGCATGGTGGCGGCGCCCCTACCTGCCGCCCGCTGCCCGCGGGAAGAAGATCACGCGGTCGGCGTCCCAGGGAATCTCTTCGAACGAGCGGACCATGATCGACTCGCGCCGGCCCTCCTTGCCGGAAACCGGCACGGCCGCCCAAAGGCCGGCATCGAGCTGGCGCCGGAACTCCTCGATCAGACGCTGCTCGTCCTCGGCCCGCTCTACGTCTCCTTCGGCGATCAGAACCTCTCCGTGGCCCGGTTTCATCCTCAGGAATTGCACCGGCCGATTATGTCAGAACCTTGCCGGCGTCCCGCTCGCCTGACCCGGTTGATGTGGCGGTTTCATGCGGTTTGGAGGCGATTCTCAGGATGTCGACCGGACCGGCCCCGGCGCCGATCTCGCTCAGGCCGTGGGCGACCGCTTGGCTCGCGAGCTGCTTAGCCACGCGAGCCGCGCTTAGTGCATCGTCGCCGAGGGCCAGCCGGGCGGCCAGGACCGACGAGTGCGTGCATCCGGAGCCGTGCGCCGCCGCGCCGGGATGGCGCGGGCCGGGCAGCTCGACCACCCGCTCGCCGTCGAAGAACACGTCGACAGCTTTCTCGCGGTGACCGCCGGTGACCACCACAGCGTCGGGGCCGAGCGCGTGGACGCTGCGGGCCAGGGTGTGGACGTCGCCGTCCCCGGGCTTCCCCACCAGCGCGCGTGCCTCCGGCAGGTTCGGGGTGAGCACGGTGGCACGCGGCAGGAGCAGCTGGATCAGCGTGTCGCGAGCGGCGGGGTCCAGCAGCTCGGCGCCGGACTCGGCCACCATCACGGGGTCCAGCACGACCGGGGTGTTGTCGGGCAGCTCGCCGAGGGCGGCGAGGACCGCCTCGATCGTCGGCACGTCGCCGAGCATCCCGATCTTGACCGCGTCCACGCCGATGTCCTGCGCAACCGCGCGGACCTGAGCGATGATGATGTCCGGCGGGATCGGGTGAACCGCGGTCACGCCCACCGTGTTCTGCGCGGTGATCGCGGTGATCGCGGTCATCCCGTGCACTCCGCAGGCGGCGAAGGCCTTGAGATCAGCCTGGACGCCGGCGCCCCCGCCCGAGTCCGAGCCGGCAATGGAGAGCACACGCTTTGGGTTGGCCACGGAGACGAGGGTAGCCCCGGAGCGCGACCGAGGTTTCCGGTAATTATTCCCGGAAACCTCGGTCGGACCGGGGTGAGCAAGGCTCTCAGGGCACCGCCGTGAACCGGCCGCCGGCCGAGCGCCGGACGTAGCCGCCGAGCTCGAGAGCCGCAAGGCCTCGCAGCCCCGTGTCGGGCTCGAACCCCGCGCGCGCCAGGGCCGCGAGCGTCTCATGACCCTCGGCCACCGCCGCCAGCAGCGGCCGCAACTCGGCGGGAGGCGCCGCTCGCGGGTCGGCGGCGCGTCGCACCCCAGCGCCGAACAGATGGTCGAGGACGTCCTGGGGTCCGCGGATGAGGCGCGCGCCGCCTGCCAGCAGCCAGTTGGTGCCGACGGACTGGGGCGCTGTGACCCGGCCCGGCACCGCGCCCACCGGTCGCTCGAGCTCGCCGGCCAGCCGGGCGGTGACCAGTGCGCCCGAGTACTCCCCCGCCTCGACGACCACCGTCATCGCCGCCAGCGCCGCGATCACGCGGTTGCGGGCAAGGAACATCCAGCGCCGGATGTTCGTGTCCGGGCCGAGCTCGGACACCGCCGCGCCGTCGGCGAGGATGCGCCGGTGCAGGTTCCGCTTGCCGGCGGGGTACGGCCGGTCGGCCGAGCCCGGGAGCACGGCCATGGTCGGCGCGCCGGCGTCGAGCGCGCCGGCGTGCGCCGCCGAGTCGATTCCCAGAGCCATCCCGCTCACCACCGGCAGGCCGGCAAGCCCCACCCCGCGCCCGAGCGAGCGGGCCACGTCCAGCCCGTACGCCGTGGCCCGTCGCGAGCCGACGATCGCGACCGGGTCGCGGCTCAGGAGCGTGAGCAGCCGCTCCAGACCACCCGCGACGTGGAGCACCGCGGGCGGCGCCGGCAGCTCACGGAGGGCCGGCGGGTAGGCCGGATCGCACACGCAGATCGTCTCCAAGCCGGCCTGATCCGCTCGCGACCGCACCACGTCCAGATCGACAACCTCGAGCTCCCCCCGCAGTCGATCTCGCTCCCGCCCGCCCAACGCCGCGATCAGCTCGTCGTCGCCGAGTTCCAGCACTGGCTCGATTCGTGCGCGAGCCTGGTCGATGTGGCCGGCCAGCCTCCCAATCAGCCACGTCCGGGCCGTGCATGCGTCGCACGCGCGGAGCGTCATGCCGCCAGCGCGGTCTCGGCGGCGCTGCGCCGGCGCAGGCTGAGCGCCGTGAGCACGTCGTCGGTCGTGATCCGGTCACGACCTTCCAGGTCCGCGACCGTCTGGGCGACCCGCACCACCCGGTGGCGCCCGCGCGCGCTCAGGGTGCCGACCGCGTAGGCCTCGGCCAGGAGCCGCTCGGCCGCCTCCTCCAGTCGGACCCGGCGGCGCACCAGGCGCGCGTCCATCTCGCCGTTGCAGCTCGCCGTGGTGCCGGCGAGCCGGTGGCGCTGGCGCTCGCGAGCCGCGGCGACGCGATCCCGGGTGCGGCCCGAAGAGGTGTGCGGCGGCGCGCTCAGCTCCTGCTCGCTCGGTCGCTCCACGTCGATCAGGAGATCCATCCGGTCGAGCAGCGGGCCGCTCATCCGGCGCTGGTGGCGGCGCAGGTCCGGCTCGCTGCACCGGCACCGTTCCCCTACGCCGGCGAACCCGCACGGGCACGGGTTGGTCGCCGCGACGAGCATGAAGCGACTCGGGAACCGCAGCGCGCGCTGGGCGCGCACGATCGTCACGCAACCGTCCTCGAGCGGCTGGCGCAGCGCGTCGAGACTCGAGCGCTGGAACTCGGCCAGCTCGTCGAGGAACAGCACCCCGTGGTGGGCGAGCGTCACCTCGCCCGGCCGCGGCGGCACGCCCCCGCCAACCAGGCCGGAGGCCGAGATCGTGTGGTGCGGCGCGCGGAACGGACGGGCCCGCACCAGCCCGTCGGCGGCCAGGCCGGCCACGCTATGGATCCGGGTCACCTCGATCGCCTCGCCCCGGGTCATCGCGGGCAGGACCGAGGGCATCCGCCGCGCCAGCATCGTCTTGCCGGTCCCGGGTGGCCCTTCAAGAAGCAGGTTGTGGGCACCGGCAGCCGCGATCTCGAGCGCCAGCAACGGCGCCGAGTGGCCCCTGATGTCGGCCAGGTCGGGCTCGGATGAGTCGGTCGGGTCGGTGAACTCGGGCGGCTCGGGCGGCAAGGGCGGGGGCGCACCTCCGGTCAGCACTTCCACCGCGGCGCGCAGGGTCGACACGCCGGCGATCTCGAGCCCATCCACGAGCGCCGCCTCGCGGGCGCGTTCCCGGGGCACGATGAGGCGCCGCAGCCCGGCGCGCCGGGCGCCCTCGGCGACGGCGAGCGCGCCCGGCGAATCCCGGAGCTCGCCGCCGAGCGACAGCTCGCCGAACACGGCGTAGTCGTCCAGCGCCCCCGGAGGTATCTGGCCGCTCGCCGCCAGCACGGCCAGCGCAAGCGCCGCGTCGAAGCCCGGACCGACCTTGCGCAGGAAGGCCGGCGCCAGGTTGGCGGTGATCCGGGTCTGCGGGAACTCGAAGCGCGAGTTCAGAATCGCCGAGCGGACCCGGTCGCGCGACTCGCGCACCGCGGCGTCGCCCAGCCCGACGATCGTGAACGCGGGCAGCCCGCTGCGAATGTCGACCTCGACCGCAACGTGGCGCGGATCGATCCCGTCGATGGCGAACGTGGCAATGCGCGCGAGCACATGGCCAACGTACGGATCGACCCGCGACATGTGAGTCTCGGCGTGTGCCAACTCTCCTCAGGCGGCGCGCTGCCGGCTGAGGAGAGTTGGAACGTGGCGTGAACCACCTGTCACACGATCGTCCGTAGCGTGATCGCCGTGACGATCGACCCCCGTCCCGAGCTCGGCCGACTCGGCGAGCAAGCTGCCGCCGAGCACCTGATCCGGCGCGGATTTCAGATCGTCGAGCGCAACTACCGCACGCGATGGGGCGAGCTCGACATCGTCGCCTACGACGGGCGGACGCTCGCCTTCTGCGAGGTCAAGACACGGCGACTGAGCGCCTCCGGGCGCGATCCGCTCGAGTCGGTGCATTCGCGCAAGCGCTCCAAGGTGCGCAAGATGGCCGGCCACTGGCTGATCGAGCGGACCGAGCGGCCCTACGCCGACAACGTCCGGTTCGACGCGATCGGGGTGACGTACGACACCGCGGGCCGGCTGGTGCGGTTAGACCACCTGGAGGGCGCGTTCTAGTCGGCGAGCGCGAGGGCCTCGCCGAGGGCGGCGGGATCTCCGAGCGCGAGCTGCTGATAGGCCATCGACTGGAAGGAGAGCCGGTGCAGCGGCGAGACGCCGAGCCGCTCGATCGCCTCGCGGTGCTCGGGCGTGGAATAGCCCACGTGCTGAGCGAACTCCCATCCGGGATGGGCGGCGTCGGCGCGGCGCATGTATCGGTCCCGCGTCTCCTTGGCGATCACCGACGCCGCGGCGATCGCGGCGCTCTTGGCGTCGCCGTCGATCACTGCCCGCTGATCGTGCCCGGTCGCCCCCACCGGGAACCCGTCGCTCAGACACATGCAGCCTGGGCAGGCGACCTTCGAGAGCGCATCGCGCAGCGCGGCCAGGTTGGTCTTGTGCAGCCCGCGAGCGTCGATCCCCGGGGCGCAACGGGAGACGATCACGACCTTGGCGGCGATCCGGAGGATCACCGGGAAGAGCTCGGCCCGCACCTCCGGTGTCTGCTGCTTGGAGTCGTTGAGCGCACCCAGGGCGCGCACCTCGCCCGGGCCAATCTGCTCGAGGTCGAACAGCACGCCGGCGGCCACCAGCGGGCCGGCCAGGCATCCTCGCCCGGCCTCGTCGGCCCCCGCGACGAACCTCACGCCGAGCGCGCGGTCGAACCGGAACAGCCGCCGAGCGGGTCGAGATACGGGCTTGCGTCGGCCCGGCGCCCGGTTAGAGGAAGCCGATCCGGTCCGGCGGCCAGTAGGTGAAGAAAGCGACACCGATGATCCACTTGTCCGGTACGGGACCCCAGTAGCGGCTGTCCTCCGAATCCGGACGGTTGTCCCCCATCATGAAGTACTCGCCGGGCGGAACCTTGATCGGTGTCCGGAAATTGCAGGCAGAAGTGCCCGGGCTGCATTGAATGATGTAGGGATCCTTCTCGCGCACGCCGTTCCGGACGACGTGTCCGTCCACGATCGAGACGGTGTCGCCGGGGCCGGCGACGACGCGCTTGATGAAGGTCTGAGTGGACTCCTGCGGGGTGGGCTTGTTGCACGGCCGGGAGGTGCCCGTGCCCGCGTTGGGAGCCCCACACGCCGGATTCTGGAAGTCGGCCCCGTGGGGTGGATGGAAAACCACGATGTCCCCGACGCTGGGGTCCCCTGCCAATCGATTGGTCAGCACTCGCTGGCCGACGTCCAGTGTGGGCACCATCGACGGGCTGGGGATCCGGTACGGCTTGACGATGAACGCCTGGATCAGGAGCGCCAGCGCGACCGCAACGGCCACGGTGACCACCAGCTCGATGAGCCCCTTCACGCCCGATCTCCCAGCCCGAGCCTCAACCCGACGGCCGTCTCCGGTCGCGGCACTAGAGGAATCCGATGCGGTCGGGCGGCCAGTAGGTGAGGAACGCCTTGCCGATGATCCAGGCTCGCGGCACCGGGCCCCAGAATCGGCTGTCCTCAGAATCGGGGCGGTTGTCGCCCATCATGTAGTACTCGCCGCGAGGGACCGTGATGGTCTGCGGGAAGTTGCAGGCCGCGTCCCCGTCGCACGGCACGATGTAGCCGTCGCGCTCGCGCTTGCCGTTGCGGATGACGTGTCCGTTGCGGATCGAGAGATGATCGCCGGGAAGGCCGACGACACGCTTGATGAACGTCTGCGAGGAGGGCTGCCTCCAAGTCGCCTGGCAGGCCGCGTCGGCGTACTGCCCGCTCTGGTTCTCGCCCTGGTTGGGATCTGCGCACCCGTCGCTGTAGTTCCGCGGCGGGTGGAACACCACGATGTCACCGAGGTTCGGGGACGAGAAGTCCATGGCGAGCCGATCCACCAACACCCGCTGGTTGACGCGAACCGTCGGCAGCATCGACCCGCTGGGGATCCGGTAGGGCTTGACGAGGAACGCCTGGATCCCGAGCGCGAGCGCGAGTGCGGTGACGACAATCACCGCCAGCTCGATCAGGGTGCCTGCCGGCGACTTCCTCGCCTTGGTCACTCCTGCGCTTCGCCGGCGGATGCCTCCTCGGCGGCCGGGCCGGCGTCCTGCGGCGCCGTCGGGGAGACGGGCTCCTCTGAGCCCTCAGCGCTCGCTTCGGCGTCGGCGCCCTCGCCCGCTGCGGGCTCGGCGCTCGCCTCGGTCTCGGCGACGGGCTCTACGACCTCGGTGACCGTCTCGGCGGCCTCGGCGCTCGGCGCCTCGTCGGGCGCCGGCTCCTCCGCCGGCGTCCCGTGCAGCAGTTCGCGCTCGATCGCGGCCTCGGGCGCCGCGTAACGCCGCTCGCGCACCCGGGCGCGCTTGCCCACACGGCCTCGCAGGTAGTACAGCTTGGCGCGGCGGACGTCACCCCGGGCGGCCACCTCGATGCGCTCGATCTTCGGTGAGTG
>DATIEI010000289.1:0-12085 GCA_035455845.1 Solirubrobacteraceae bacterium | reverse complement strand
CGTCCCATGGTTGGAGATCCCGCCGCGTTGGAGCTCGTAGTCGTCCGCGGTTTGCGCGGCCGCCAGGGTCATGGCCGAGCGAGCCTGCCCGATACTCCGGGCGGCCAGCGACGCCATGTCGCCGGCCACGCTCTTCGCCGTCCAGTTGATGTAGGCGGTGGCGAAGGCGCGGACCGCCTGCGCGGCGCTGCTCGTGGCGCCGGTAGCCGTCTGCGCGGGCGGAGGCGGCGAGGGGTACTCGTGCGTGACCTGGGCCTGGGTCAGCTTCGACGGCGTCGTCGGGGCTCTGCGGTGCGTCGCTCCACAGCTGGCCGCGGCCAGCGCACAGAAGCCGATCGCGGCCGCGCGCCTCACAGCCCCACCGGGTGCCGGGCCACGAAACCGGCCGAGCTCCGAACCAGCGGGTGCCAGCCGATCCCGGCGCTCCCGTCATCGGGACCGGCGGCGTTGTGGGTGTCCCAGCGGAGCCCGGCCACGTACATGAACACGTGATCGGGGTTGGCGTACAGCGTCACCCACCGGCCGGGCCCGGGCGCGCCGTAGGACTCGAGCGTCCCCGACGCCGCGTCGTAGGTCACCGGCAACAGGCTGGCCCCGTACATCAGGTGCTCGACGCTGCTCGAGCAGTCATAGCTCGGCGCGATCTCAGACAGCGGCAGGCCGTGGCCGCCGCCGACCTCGTACGGCTTACCGACGATCTGATTGCCGGCGGCGAGGATCTGGGCGACCGCCGGGGGTGCGTCGGCCGGCGCCGCGGCTAGTCCGTCTGGGAGCAGCTGGGCGTGCTCGCCAGTCGTCACCGGCACACCCTCGACGGCGGTGGGCGCGCAGGCACCTGGATTCTCGGCGGCGGCATTCGGCGGGACGAGCGCATCGGGCGCGAGGGTCGCCTGTCCGAGCACGTTTCCGGCGCCGGACGCGGGCGGGCGAGCGATCTGCACCGGGCCCGACCACAGACCATCGTCATAGGGGATCCCGAGCCGTCCAGCCAGCTCCCACCAGAGGTCGACCACCCGGGGCAGGCCGTCGATCGGCGCACCGCCGAGCCCGATGTCACGCTTGTACGCGATCGTCGAGTGGCCACCCCAGGTGATTCGCAGCGGGGTCAGGTAGGGCAGCCCGCCCATCGCCGTGGCGGTCTGGAACGTTGTCCCGCCGAGCTCGGCGTAGCTGTCGGGCGAGTCGATCAGGTTGGCGCCCGAGGAGCCGACCACACCGCTGCTCGGGTCGCCGGGGCCGCCGTACTCGGTGGCGCCCACCAACTGGCCGGTCCCGGGCGGGCCGAGCGCGATCCCGCCCCCCGGACCGGCGGCCTGTGGCGCTCCCGCCGGCGAGCCGCAGCGATCGCCCGGCCCGCCGAACACGCTGGTCAGCAGTGCGAGCACGGCGACGCCGAGCGCGGCAACGAAGAACGCGCCAACCCCGATCAGGAAGACCAGGCCGCCGCCTCGTCTTCGGCTGGTGGCTCGACGCCGCACGTCAGGCCACATTAGGATATATCAGATCAACTGAGTCTAAATGAGACTAATTTGTTGCAGGTAGCCGCTCGGCGGTGTCAGCGACAGCCCATTCCACTTGGCTTCGCCGCTAACTTAGATAGGTCATGCCGCGCATCCTCGACGTTGAGCAGGCTCTCCTCCTGCTGGAGATCGAACCGCCGTTTGATCAGCGCGCGGTCCAGCTCGCGCGGCGTCGGATGGCCAAGCGCTGGCACCCGGATATTGCGCCGCCGGGGCGCCAGCACGAGCACCAGCGCCACCTGCAGGCGATCAACGAGGCGGCTGACCAGCTCGAGCAGCTTGCCGAGCAGTCGCGCGGTGGGAAGGTCAGCCGCAACGCGGTCAAGGTGTCGGCCGCGGCGGCGCGCAAGGCCCGCGAGGACGAGGGGCGGCGCGCCTACGAGGCCGAGCAGCGCGCGCGGGCAGCGGCCGAGGACCGCCGTAAGCACGATCCGTTCGGCTCGCGCGTCCCCGACCATTCGGTGGTGCACCGCTATGCCCGGTGCGTCTCCTATCCGGAATGGGGCGTGGGCAGCGTGACCGGGATCTACTTCTCGGGCGACGGGGACGACGTGCAGCAGTGGGCGCGCGTGAAGTTCGCTGTCGGCATCCGGACGGTGCCCGCCGGGTCACTTCAGTTCGTCGACTTCTCCAAGCCCGACCCCGCCGCCGACCGCGTGGAGCGGTTCATGACCGCCGCCCAGCATGCCCTGGCCGAGGGCGACGCCGCGCTGGCCGCCCAGCGCCTCATCTACGCCCGCGACGCGGACCCGATGAACCCCGTTGTGCTGCGGCTGCTGACCAGCGCCTTCTGGCAGGCGGGCAACCTGCCCGCGGCGGCGCGCGCGGTGCGCGACTGGGCGCGGGCCGAGACCGACCGGCCCACGCCCGAACGGTTCGCGGCGCGGATCTACGAGGACATGGGCGCCGTCGATCTCGCGGCCGAGGCCGCCGAGCGCGCGGCGAACCGTGCGCCCGCGGACGCCTCCTCGTGGGAAAGGCTCGGCCGGCTGCGGCTGAGGCTGATGGACCGCCCGGGCGCGATCTCGGCGCTCGAACGGGCCCGGCTGGTCGGTCCGACCGTGGAGGGCCTGCTGTCGCTCGCGCTGGCCTACCACCTGGCCGGCGACGTCGGGGCCGAGGTGTCGTCGGCCGAGGCGGCCACCCGCCTGGACGCCGATTCTCAGACTGCCTGGAGCGCCTATGCCCACGCGCTGGCTCGCACCGACCGGGTGAGCGAGTGCATCGAGGCCTGCCACCGAGCGCTGGCGCTCGGCGAGAACCCCGAGGTGGCCGACCTGTTGGAGCGCGTCCAGGCCGCCCAGCCCCGCTCGCTGTCCGAGCGGACCGCCGCTTAGCTATCGCGTCTGCAGCGCCTCGAGTCCCCCGCGTAGGAACTCGAGCACCTGGTCGATAATCGCCATCGCTTCCTCAGGAGCGAGAGGCTTCCCGGCCGCCTCCGCAGCGAAGATGCGATCGCTTACCGAGGTGAAGGCGGTTGCCATTGAGGCCGCGACCAGAAGCGGTCGGATATCGCCGGGCTCGGCGCCGAGGTCTTTGGCGATCGACTCGGCGAGCATCGGCTCGAGCTGGGCGTGGCGCCCGCGCATCTTCACCTGTAGCTCGGGGTTGGCGGCGATCACCTGCTTGCGGAGCTTGGCCTCTTCATCGGGGTGCTCGATCGAGGAGACGAACTCGCGGATGGCATCGACCGTCGTCGTGCCCGCCGCTCGCTCATCGAGCCGCCGCTTGAGCTCTGAGAGAAAGCCGTTCTCCTCGCACAAGAGGATGTCCTCTTTGCTTTCGAAATAGGCGAAGATCGTGCGCGGGGCGACGTTCGCCGCGTTCGCGATGTCCGCGAGCGTCGTCTCGTCGTAGCCACGCTCGGCAAACAGCCGGAGCGCGGCGTGCGCGATCGTCTCCCGCGTCTGCTGCTTCTTGCGCTCCCGCAGACCCAGCTTGGTCGCAGACGTATCGAGTGAGGTCATTTGGAGCCGAGTCTATCAGTGAACTTGCACAAGAAGAAATTTTGCAACGAGTGTTGACTTCTGGCTGCGCTCCGGCTACAACTGCATCGGCTGCAAAATTGCTATCGCTGAAAGCCGGGGCTGAACATGGTCAGAATCGCTCGCTGGACAATGGCGCACAGACGCACCGTCGTCGTCGCCTGGATCGTCGCCGCAATCGGGATCTACTCGCTCTCGAATGCCGTGGGAAAGAAGACCGCGAGCAGTTTCACGCTCCCCGGCACGAACTCGCAGCAGGCCGTGGATCTGCTGCAGTCCCGCTTCCCCGCCCAGGCCGGGGACGCGGATCAGATCGTGTTCCACACGAAGACCGGCAAGCTCACCGACGGCGCCGAACGCGCCGCTGTCGCCGCCACGGTGGCGCGGGTGGCCCGCCTTCCGCACGTCACGGGCGTGATCAGCCCGTACGCAGCGGGCCAGCACGCCATCTCCGCTGACGGGACGATCGGCTTCGCCACCGTGAACTTCGACCAGCGCGCGGACGCCCTCCCGAAGGCGGCTGTCGACCGCGTCATCAGCGCCGCGGAGTCGGCGCGCTCGGCGTCACTCGACGTCCAGCTCGGCGGTCAGGCGGTCGAGCAGGCGCAGCAGGCGCCGCTCGGATTCGCCACGATCGTCGGCATCGCCGCCGCGATCGTGATTCTGCTGATCAGCTTCGGCTCGTTCAGCGCGATGGCCCTCCCAATCGCCACAGCGCTGCTCGGCCTCGTGGCGGGTTTGGGAGTCATCAATCTCGCCAGCCATGTCATCGACATGCCGAGCTTCGCCTCCGAGCTGGCGCTGATGATCGGGCTGGGCGTCGGCGTCGACTACGCGCTCTTCATCGTCACACGCTTCCGCGAGAACTACCAGGCCAACGGCGGTGACGTCCATCAGGCGATCGAGGCGGCGATCAACACCTCCGGCCGGGCTGTGCTGTTTGCCGGCGCCACAGTGGTGATCGCGCTCCTTGGGATGTTCGCGCTTGGCATCAGCTTGCTGAACGGAGCGGCGGTCGCCGCCGCGATCGGGGTGGTGCTGGTCCTTGCCGCATCGCTCACCATGCTTCCCGCGTTGCTCACCGTAGTCGGGCGGCGGATCGGGGCGCGGGGACGCGGCCGAGGGTCCGCGGACGCGGAGGGCACGAGGCCTGGTTTCTGGCTGCGCTGGGTGCAGGGCGTGCAGCGCCGTCCCGCCGTAACCGCGATCGCGGCCACCGTGGTGATGCTCGCCCTCGCCGCGCCTGCGCTCGGACTCCGGCTGGCCTCGAGCGATGCCGGCAACGATCCCACCAGTCAGACGACTCGCCAGGCATTCGATCTGCTCGCCAAGGGCTTCGGCCCGGGCGTCAACGGGCCCCTCCAGCTGGCCGTGGCGCTCCCGAGGGCGAACGATTCCGCCACGCTCGCGGAGGTGACGCAAGCAGTCAGCCGCACTCCCGGGATCGCGTCGGTGGCGCCGCCTCGGCTGAGCGCCACCGGGACGACGGCCGCCGTGGTCGCGTACCCCACGACCTCGCCGCAGAGCGCCCAGACCTCGAGTCTGGTCACGCGGCTCCGCGACAGGGTGATCCCGCCGATCGAGCGCAGTACGGCAAGCCGCGTCTATGTGGGAGGGGCCACTGCGGCCCAGGTCGACTTCTCGCACGTTCTCTCGAGCAAGCTGCCGTTGTTCGTCGGCGTCGTGATCGCGCTGGCGTCTCTGCTCCTCCTGATCGTTTTCCGGTCGCTCGTGATCCCCGTCCAGGCCGCGCTGATGAACCTGCTTTCGATCGGAGCCTCGCTCGGAATCATTCAGGCGGTGTTCGAGCGTGGCTGGCTCGGCGGGCTGTTCGGGACCCAGGTCGGACCGATCGACGCGTTCATCCCCGTGCTCACGTTCGCGATCGTCTTCGGCCTCTCGATGGACTACGAGGTGTTCCTGATCTCTCGCGTGCACGAGGAGTGGCAGGCGCGCGGTGATGCCAGCGCCGCGGTCAGGGAAGGCCTGGCCCGCACGGGCCGGGTGATCACGGCGGCCGCGGCGGTGATGGTCGCGGTGTTCGGCGCGTTCGCCATCAGCGGCGACCGCGTGCTCGCGATGTTCGGCCTGGCGATGGCGAGCGCGGTCTTCCTCGATGCGCTCGTGGTCAGGATGCTCCTGCTCCCCGCGGTCCTCCAGCTCCTCGGACGGACCACGTGGACGCTGCCGCGCTGGCTCGACCGACGGCTCCCGCGAGTCGCCATCGAGGCGGAACCTGTTGACGCCCCGGCACCGCGGCACTCGCTCGAGCCGGCATTCGAGGCACGGTCATGAACGACGAGCGGACGCTGGACCGGTTGATCGCCCACCTGCGCGGTCAGGTCGCCGAGCTGCGCCGCCGGGAGGGAGAAGCAGCGCCTCTCGAAGAGCTGGCGGAACGCCGGCGCCTGGTCCTCCGCCTCCAGGAGCGACTTGCCTACGTGGTTCGAGACCTCCTCACCGTCCAGCGCACCTCGCAGTCGAACGGAGCTACATGAACGCCCTGCGAATGATGATCAGGCCGATCCGGCACGGTTGGTCCGTTCAGCTGACCGACGGTCGCGAGCTGGCTCGTTTCCTCGGGCCGTGCGCGAGGTGGCGCGCGGTCCGCTACCTGCGCCGCGCCGCCGAGGGACTGGGGAAAGCCGGCGCGACAGGCGCCGCCGGCGCCATCTAGGCGATCGAGCCTTCGCGCCCGCACACCGGGCAGGACTCGCCGGCGGCGAGGGGACGGCCGCCGCAACCGGGGCAGTTCTCGACCGACTCGAGCACTCCGAGCAACTCGCCCACGCGGCAGACGAGCAGCCGCTCCTCGTCGACCTCGATCCACGCTCCCGCGGAGGCCGGAAACACCACGTGGTCGCCCGGGCGCACCGGCATCGCGATGCCGACGTGGTCCCACCAGTCGAGTCCCGGCCCGACCGCCAGCACGATGCCGTGCTGGGGCGGCGGCTCCTCGGAGCCGGGCGGCACGATCAGCCCGGAGCGGCGAACCCGATCAGGGTCGAGCTCCTTGATCACGACGCGGTCGAACAGTGGGCGGAGTTGATGGCGCATACGTCCGAATCTGATCATAGGGTGAGGACCGATGCGCTTGATCGTTGCTCGCTGCGAGGTTCGCTACACGGGCCGGTTGAATGCCGTGCTCCCGGAGGCCGTGAGGTTGATCATCGCCAAGGCCGATGGGTCGGTGCTCGTACACGCCGACTCCGGCGGCTACAAGCCGCTCAACTGGATGACGCCGCCGACCGTGATCGAGGAGTCGCCGGGGCAGATCGTGGTTCGCAAGCGAGCGGGGGCCACGGAGGATCGGCTGGAGGTCGAGCTCAAGGAGGTCCTCTCCGATGTGGCGCATGACCTGGGCGAGGACGCGGCGCTGACCAAGGACGGTGTCGAGGCAGACCTCCAGGAGCTGCTCGCCGAGCAGCCCGGCTGGTGCGGCGAGGGGCTTCGGCTGGTCCGGCGCGAGTGGCCGACCGACATCGGCCCGGTCGACCTGATGTGCCGCGACTCCGACGATGAGTGGGTGGCAGTCGAGATCAAGCGGGTGGCCGGCATCGAAGCCGTCGAGCAGCTCGCCCGCTACCTGGAGCGGATCAGGCTCGACCCGGCGTTCGCATCGTGCCGGGGCGTACTGGCCGCCCAGACGATCAAGCCGCAGGCCTGCGTCCTCGCGGCCGCCCGCGGGATCGACTGCGTGGAGGTGGATCTGGCCGTGCTGAGGGGCGAGCGCGAGCCGGATTTGCGATTGTTCGCGGCGTGAGCGTCGACGACGATGCGGTCCTGCGCGAACGCCGCGGCCGCATTCTCCTGATCACGATCAACCGCCCCGACCAGCGCAATGCGGTCAACGCCGCGGTGTCGCAGGGCATCGCCGCCGCACTCGACGAGCTCGACGCTGACCCGGACCTGAGCGTGGGCGTCCTCACCGGCGCCGGCAAGGGCTTCTGCGCGGGCATGGACCTAAAGGCGTTCGTGGCCGGAGAACGGCCGCACGTGGAGGGCCGCGGCTTCGCCGGCATCACCCAGCGGTCGGCCGACAAGCCCCTGATCGCGGCGATCGAGGGATTCGCGGTGGCGGGCGGGCTCGAGGTGGCCCTCGCCTGCGATTTGCTCGTCGCCGCCCGCGGCGCGCGGCTCGGCGTGCCCGAGGTAAAGCGCTCGCTGGTCGCCGCCGGTGGCGCGCTGCTCCGGCTGCCGCGGGCGCTGCCCCGCAACGTGGCCAACGAGCTGGCACTCACCGGTGATCCGATCGAGGCCGAAAGGGCCTACGAGCTCGGGCTGGTCAACCGGCTGGCGGAACCCGGACAGGCGCTGGAGATGGCATTGCGCCTGGCCGAGACGATCGCCGCCAACGGCCCCCTCGCGCTGGCTGCGACCAAGCGCATCCTGCTCGAGGCGCCCGACTGGCCCGACGCCGAGTTCTTCGCCCGCCAGCACGAGATCTCTGACCCGGTGTTCGCCTCCGAGGACGCCCGCGAGGGCGCCACCGCGTTCTCCGAGCGCCGCGACCCGGTCTGGAAGGGCCGCTAGAGACACATCCAACCGAGGCTGCTCGAGAAACGTCCCGTATTTTCCCGTTTCTCGAGCAGCCTCGGGCTAGGCCTCGGAATCAGAGCCCCACAGCGTGGCCACCACCGACCGCGAGCCTCCGCGGTCGCGGTGCTCACACAGGTAGATCCCCTGCCACGTCCCGAGGGCGAGCCGGCCCCGCGCCACCGGCAGGGTCAGCGACGGCCCGAGCAGCGAGGCCTTGATGTGGGCCGGCATGTCGTCGGCGCCCTCGAGCGTGTGCGTCCAGTACGGCGCGTCCTCCGGGACCGCCGCATTGAAGTAGGACTCGAAGTCCCGGCGCACGTCGGGTGAGGCGTTCTCGTTCAGGGCGAGCGAGGCCGAGGTGTGCTGGATCAGCAGGTGGAGGACCCCCACGGACACATCGCCGATCTCGGGCAGCTCGGAAACGACCTCGCGGGTGACCAGATGGAACCCGCGGGGTCGGGCGTCGAGCACGATCTCGCGTTGGATCCACATCAGGCCTCGGGCAGCCGCGCTACCCGTAGATCGACGCGCGAACCCCGGAACGGCACGCCCTCATCCTCCAGTAGCGCGCGCTGGCGCTCGCCCTTGGCCAGTGTCCCGTCGGCTCGGACCACACGGTGCCACGGCACTCCCGGATCGTCGCATCCGTGCAGCGCGGCGCCGGCGACCCGGGGTGCCCCGGGCGACACGTCGCCGTAGGTGCGCACGAAGCCGACCGGAATCGACCGCACCTTCGCGATGATCTGCCGCTCCCGATCGGACGCCACGGCCGGAGCATATGGCCGCGCCGCCTTGATAAGGTGCCCGACGCCGAGTTTCCCGCCACATGGAGCGGGAAAGCGGGGGACCCACCTGTTCCCTGGGGCGAATCACGGTCTGATGACCGAGTAGCGCAGCCGCCGCGCGAGCCCGACAGCTAACCCCGCAGGCAACGAATATGAGCTTTGGAAGGCGCACGATTCCTCGACCCCTGGTCGCCGGCGCGGCCACGGTGGCGGTCGTACTCGGGCTGGCCGCGGTGCCGGTGTCCTCGAGCGCCGACCCCAGCCTCGGCCAGCTGAAATCACAGCTGAACGCCGAGCAGGGTCACGAGCACAGCCTCGCGGCCAGCATCGCCAGCCTGTCGCACCTGATCAGCTCGCTGAGCAGCCAGATCACGCTCGTGGAAACCCGCGAGGCGGCCGTGCGCGCCGATCTGGCCCGTGACCGCGCCAAGCTCGCGGCTGTGCAGCGCGCGCTGGCCCGCGAGCAGCGCCTTCTCGCCTTGCTCCGGGGCCGGCTGGCCCGGGCGCGCATGCTGCTCGCCCGCCAGCTCGTGACCAACTACGAGCAGGCCAAGCCCAACCTGGTCTCGGTCGTCCTCGAGTCGAACGGATTCAAGGATCTGCTCGACCGGCTCACCTTCCTGCGCGACGCGCAGAAGCAGCAGCAGGTGATCATCACGATCACCCGCGAGGCCAAGGCGCGCGCCGACGCCGCCGCCCGCCACCTGGCCGTGCTGCGCTCCAACGACCGCGAGATCACGATCGCCACCGCCCAGCGGGTGCGCGCGCTGGCCGGGATGAACTCGCTGCTCCACTCCAAGCAGGCCGCGCTCGCCCGGGCGCGCGGGATCCAGCAGAGCGCCCTGGTCGCCAGCCGGGCGCGGGGCAGCCATCTCCAGGCCGAGATCGGCCACATCGAGGCCGAGCAGGCCGCCGCCGCCAGGGCGGCCGCGGCGGCGTCAGGGAGCCCGACCCCCGCCGGTCCGACCTTTGGGCCGAGCGGCGGCTGGGCCATCCCCTACGCGATCGTCCTGTGCGAGTCGGGCGGCCAGAACCTCACGCCGAACAGCGCGGGCGCCTCGGGCTACTACCAGATCCTCCCGGCGACCTGGAAGCTGTTCGGCGGAACCGGCCCGGCGGCGTACCTGGCCTCGAAGGCCGAGCAGGACGCGGTGGCGAGCCGGATCTGGAACGGCGGCGCCGGCGCCTCCAACTGGGTCTGCGCGGGCATCGTCGGGATCAGCTGACGCGCCGCTGACCCAGGGCCTAACCTGGGCGCCGCGATGTCGCGCGCACTCAGAGCCGGCCTGATCGCGGTCATCCTGATCGTGGCCCTGGCGCTTCGCATCGCCGAGGTGCAACGCACGAACTCCTCGTATCGCCCGATCAACGACGCGGGCTCTTACCTCACCCTGGCCAGCGACGTCGCGCACACCGGCGACTACTCGCTCAGCGATAGCCCAGGCTCGGGTGCCGGCGGCACGCGCGGCCCGAGCGCCTACTTCGCGCCCGGGTATCCGTACTTCCTCGCGCTTCTCGACCTGATCGACGGGCACGCAGTCCCCCGCGACGGGGCCGTCCATCCGGCGCGCATCGCCCAGGCCGTGCTCGGCACGGTCACGGTGGCGCTGGTCGGCCTGGTGGCGCTCGAGCTGTTCGGCGCCACCGCCGCCCTGATCGCGCTGGTCCTCGCCGCCGTGTACCCGGTGGCGATCGGGCTGTCCGGAGTGCTGGTGGCCGAGAACCTGCTCACGCCGCTCGTGCTGGCCGCGGTCTACGCCGGACTACGCGTCCGCCGAGCCGCGCGGGGACGGAGCGCTTACGCCTGGATCGCCGGCGCGGGCGTGTTGACCGGCCTGGCCACGCTGACGCACGAAAACGCCGTTCTGATCGTGCTCCCGCTGATCGCCGCGGCCTGGATCGGTCGACCGCGCTTCGCCGCCCGGGCCTTGGCGGCACCGGCGGTGCTCCTCGCGATCACGGCGGTCACGATCCTGCCCTGGACGATTCGCAACGCGGTTGTCATGCACCGCTTCATCCCGGTCTCCGACGAGACCGGGATCACCCTGGTCGGCACCTACAACGCGGCCTCGGCGGCCAATCCCGGCGTGCCCTACAAGTGGCGGCTCTACTACGGCATCCCGGGCGAGGGGCCGCTGATCCGCCAGGCCAATCACATGACCGAGCTGCAGCTCGGCGACAAGCTCCAGCACCAGGCCCTGCACTACATCTCCCAGCACCCGACTGCCCCGCTCGAAGCAGGCTTCCACAACACGCTGCGGCTGTTCGAGCTCGAGGGCACGTTTGCCTGGCGCGCCTCGGCGTCCGGCATATCGCTGCCAACCAGCGTGGCCCGGTACGGCGTGGCCGGCTTATGGCTCGTGTGCCTGCTCGCGCTGATTGGGGTGTTCTCGCGCCCGGTGAGAGCGGCCCCGAAGTGGGTCTGGGCCGTCCCGCTACTGCTCGCGCTGAGCGTCGTGCTGGTCAACGTCGAGACGCCGCGGTTCCGCGCGCCGATCGACCCGTTCCTGATCCTGCTCGCGTCGGCCGCCCTGGCTAGCGTGGCGGAGCGGGTCAGCGCGCGTCTAGGAGACCGTGCGCCAGTCCGGGGTGAGGCTGGGGACGCGGTGGCGACTCGCCCGGCTGAGCTGGTCGAAATGCGCCAGCGCCTGGCCTGAGCCGAAGGCCACGCAGGTCAGGGGCGACTCGGCCGAGTACACCGGCATTCCCGTCTCCTCGGCGACCAGTTCCTGGAAGCCCCGCACCAAGGTGCCGCCGCCGGCGAGAAGGATCCCGTCCTTGGCGATGTCGCTCGCCAGCTCCGGAGGCGTCTCCTCGAGCGTGTCGCGGATCGCCCGCATGATCTCCCGGGCCGGCGCCATGATCGCCGCCCGGACCTCCTCGGAGTGCAGCTCGACTGCGGTGGGCAGACCGGTGACCAGGTGGCGGCCCCGGACCTCGACCGTCTCCTCGGGATGCAGCGGCGTCACCGATCCGATCTCGATCTTGATCCGCTCGGCGGTCCGCGAGCCGATGGCCAGCTGGTGCACGCCGCGCAGGTAGGAGGTGATCGCCTCGTCCATCTCGTAGCCGCCCACGCGCACCGAGCGCGAGACGACGATCCCGCCGAGCGAGATCACCGCCATCTCGCTGGTGCCGCCGCCCACGTCGACGACCATCCGCCCCACGGGCTCGTCGATCTCCATGCCCGCCCCGATCGCGGCCGCGATCGGCTCCTCGATCAGGTGCACGCGCCGGGCGCCGGCGGCCAGCGAGG
>DATIEI010000288.1:0-10018 GCA_035455845.1 Solirubrobacteraceae bacterium | reverse complement strand
AGTCGGTCTACATGCTGACCGGCCCCAAGACCAAGCTTAGGGTGCCGATTCCGGCCGTGCCGAACTTCAAGAACCATGGCAACGAGGTCGTCTCGGTCTCGGCGCTGGCGCGCTACCAGCAGCGCCAGGCCGAGGAGGGCGGCGCCTACGTCCTCACCGAGACGGCCGCGACGCAGCTGCTGGTCACCGACGGCCGCGTCCGCGGCGTGCGCTCGGGCGACAAGGGCCGCGGCAAGGACGGCGAGCCGCTGGGCAACTTCGAGCCCGGCACGGACATCACCGCGCAGTTCACGGTGCTGGCCGAGGGCTGCTGGGGCCACCTGACCGGCCCGGCGATCCGCGAGTTCGACCTGGCCGCCGGCGCCGAGCCGCAGACCTGGGAGCTCGGCGTCAAGGAGATCTGGAAGGTCCCCAAGCCGCTGGACCGCCTGATCCACACCATCGGCCCGTGGCCGGTGAAGCTCTCGGCCAAGTACGGCCAGATCGGCGGCACGTGGATCTACCCGATGAAGGACGAGAAAACCGGCGACGACCTGGTCTCGATCGGATTCGTCGTCGACCTCAACTACCGCGACGCGACCACCTCGGCGCACGACCTCCTGCAGGCGTTCAAGACGCATCCGCTGGTCAAGGACATCCTTGACGGCGGCGAGCGGGTGGCATGGGGCGCCAAGGCGCTCCCGGGCGGCGGCTACTGGTCGATGCCGAAGCTATCGATGCCGGGGGCGGTGCTCGTCGGCGACGCGGCCGGGATGGTCGACACGGCGGCGCTCAAGGGCGTGCACCACTGCATCAAGTCCGGGATCCTGGCCGCCGAGGCGATCTACGCCAACCTCAAGAGCGGACAGTCGCTCGCGTCCTACGAGGAGGCCGTGGAGCAGTCCTCGATCGGCAAGGAGCTCTATCAGGTGCGCAACGCGCGTCAGGCGTTCCAGAAGGGCTTCGTCGCCGGCAGCCTGCTGGCCGGCCCCGCGATCATGTCGAAGGGCAAGGTGCCGCGCGGGCGCCAGCAGTGGCACCGCGATGACGCCGAGCCGATGTTCGTCGGCGACACCAAGGACCGCTATCCAAAGCCCGACGGCAAGTACACGTTCGACAAGCTGTCTTCGGTCTACGTGTCGGGCAACGCGACCCGCGACGACGCGCCGAACCACATCCGCGTGCGCAAGAACGTGCCCCGCGAGATCGCCGAGACGTGGCGGTGGATGTGCCCGGCGGGTGTGTACGAGATCCCCGACGATGCGCCGGACTCGGGGCCGGTGGACGTGATCGTCAACTACACCAACTGCGTGCAGTGCGGGGCGATCACCGCCAAGGGTGGGCGACTGACCCCGCCCGAGGGCGGCGACGGTCCGCTCTACACGGTCACCTGAGCGCTATCTACATGCCGGGGTCTTTCTGGTCGGCGACCAGCGCCCGGCCCGCGGCGTCGAGCGTCTGGATCTGGAACCAGGCGAACGGGGTGGGGCGGTTGCACCCGCCTCCCTGGCAATACGGGATCACGATCGCAGGGCCTCGCAGTCGGACTCCGACAGCGTCGCGAGGGCAACCTCGAGTTCGAGATCCAATTCCAGCATCGGGGGCTCCGATGCCGCCGCGGGCTCGACGCCCTGGAGATCCTGCCGCGTCTCCCCTTGCCGTCGCCGGTCGGCCAGCACGAGGTTCCTTGCCGTCGCGATCAGCCACGGCCGCGGAGGTGCGCGAAGACTTCCGCGAACCTCGCCTCGGCGGCCGATCGGTGGTTGCTTTCCGCGTCCATACCTGCAACTGTCGATTGCGCCCGAAAGCGTTACAGCCCGCGGGGTGGGCGGAACTTTTCCGGGCACCGATTGTTGGTATTTGGGCATGTCTCGCGCAGGATTTGGTTTGGCCGTCGCCGGCGCGGCGGCCGCGACGGCGATTGCGCTCGGCTCGGTCCCGGCGTCGGGCGCCAGCGCGCCGCCGGCGCGTGACCAGCTGCGCTCGTTCGTGTGCCAGAAGGCGCTCGATCCGCCGACCCGTGCGGTTTCGATCCAGGCCGTGATGCGGCCGGTGACCGGCACGACGAAGATGCAGATGCGCTTCGACCTGATGCGGAAGACCAGGGCGGCGGCGGCGTTCAAGATCGTTCGCGGGCATTTCCTCGGCAGCTGGCTGACCCCGGACAACGCGACGTTGGGCCAGCGCCCGGGCGACGTGTGGATCGTCAACCATCCGGTCGTCGGGCTGCCGGCGCCCGCCACCTACCGCTTCCGGGTCAGCTTCCGCTGGATCGGCTCGAGCGGCCGGCAGCTCTCGAGTGCCGTGCAGACGAGCGCGACCTGCTATCAGCCCGAGCTCAGGGCCGATTTGCTGGTGCGCTCTCTGACCGTGACGCCGCTGGCATCCGGCGAGTCGGCCTACGTGGCCGAGATCGGCAATCGCGGCCTTACCGCGGCCGGCCCGGTCGAGGTCGATCTCGCCGGAGCGGGCACCGCCACGCAAGCCCAGACGCTCGCCTCGGTGGGACCGAAATCCTCCGTGCACGAGCGATTCGTCGCCCCGCGCTGCACCCCCGGCGCGAACCTCGCCGTCACCGTTGACCCATCGCACACGATCGACGAATACAACTTCGCGAACAACGTGCTGACGATGTCCTGCCCGGCGTCTTAGCGCTTGGCCTGTGACAGCGCGGCGCGGGCCTTGTGGATTGCGGCCTTGACCGCCGGCGGGACGTTCCCAGCGTCGATCGGGTGCAAGACCATCGGAGTGCTGTTGAAGCACACGGGCACGGGCGAGTGGAACGCTCCCTGGGCGAGCGCGATCTGTCCGGACGCGTTCTCGCCGACGGCCAGCACCGCCGTGTAGCCGGCCGGGATCTCGCTCGGCACGATCGTGATCGTGTACGTGCTCGGGTTCGTCCCCGCCGGCATCGGGTTCGGGAACCCGTGGATCGGACAGTCGGCGGTGAGCGGGATGGCCCTGGCGGCGATCCCGTCGCGGGCCAGGGCGGCGTTCAGCGCCGTGATGGCCTGGACGTCGTGGAGCGTGACCGTGACGGTCCCGTCGGGGTTGTCGGTCACCGCGTAGGCGGGCGTGCTCGTCGTGGCGAACAGGAGCACCGCGGCGGCCACGGCAACCGCCGTGGCCAAGGCGGTTCCGGTGATGAGCGCCGGCCGACGGTGGTTAGCTCTCACGGTGGTTGCGGGGAGTCGCATCTGATGACCGTGCTCGCGCACGAGCTCTGACCACAGCCGGTCTTCGAAGGTGCTCATTGCGGTTCCTCTGCTTTGCGTAGTCGGGTTCGGGCGCGGAACAGGCGCACGCGGAGCGCGCCGTGGGAGATGTTCAGGGTGGCGGCGGCCTCGCGCGGGACCAGGCCGTCGAGGTCGACGAGCTCGAGGGCGGCGCGCTCGAGCTCGGGCAGCTCTTGGAGGCGTGCGACCAATTCGCGCCCCGCACGCTGGTCGTCGATCCGGGCAGCCAGCTCCTCGACTTCGTCGTCCTCGAGCTCGCGATGCCCGGCCAACGTGCTCAGCGCATGGCTGCCGTGCGCGGTCCGCTCGCAATGCCGCGCGAACACGTGCCGGGCGATGCCGAACAGCCACGCCCGGGCGCTCCCGCGGCTCGGGTCGAACGAGCGCAGCGACCCGATCGCCTGGACGAACGTCTCGGATGTGAGGTCGCCGACCGCCTGGGGCTCGCCGCACCGGCGGGCGAAGAACGCAGTGACGCCGGCGACGTTGGCTCGGTACACCGCCTCGAACTCGGCCGGCGTTCGATCCGTCGGGGCCTCGGTGGCTACGGGCGGGATGCTCATGCCCCCTAGTTGGCGCGATCGATTGGGTGCGTTACAGCGCCGTGGCTAAAGCCCCGGCCGCTACACTCGATAACACTATGAAGACCGGTGTACATCCCGAGTATGTCGACGCTCATGTCCGCTGTACCTGCGGCAACGAGTTCATGACTCGCTCGACCAAGCCCGAGATCCACGTTGAAATCTGCTCTGCCTGTCATCCCTTCTATACCGGCCGGCAGAAGCTGGTCGACACGGGCGGCCGGGTCGAGCGCTTCCAGCGGCGAGTGGCCAAGGGCCGCCGCGCCGCGCGAGCCGGTACCGGCTCCTAGCTCGGAGCGAGATCGTTGAGCGCCGCGGTCCAGGAGGGGCGCCTGACCGCGTCGCGCGACGCACCCGTCGGGGGCCAGGCAGTCCTCGAGGGCGTCATGATGCGCGGCGTCAACGCGTGGGCGCTCGCCGTGCGCAAGCCTCCCGCCGATGGCCAGGTCCTCGGCGAGGTCGATGTGCAGGAGTTCCCGCTCGAGTCGTGGGCCAAGCGCCGGCGGATCTACCGCCTGCCGGTGATCCGTGGCGTCGTGGCGCTGGTCGAGTCGCTGGCGATCGGCATGCGCGCGCTCGGGCTGTCGGCCAACGCTCAGCTACCCGAGGAGGACATGGAGATCTCGGGCGGCGCCTGGGTCGGCACGATCGCCGTGGCCTCGCTGTTCGCGATCGGCCTGTTCTTTGTGGTGCCGGTCGGGCTGACCAGCCTGGTCAAGGATCAGCTTGGCTCCTCGGTGGCGTTCTGGGCGGTCGAGGGAGTGCTGCGGACGTCGATCTTCCTCGGCTACCTGGTGCTGCTCTCCGGCGTGCGCGATCTGCGCCGGGTGTTCGAATACCACGGCGCCGAGCACAAGGCGATTTCCTGTTACGAGGCGTCCGATGAGCTGACGCCCGAGCGGGCCGCCCTGTACTCCCGTCTACACCCCCGCTGCGGCACCAGTTTCCTGCTGATCGTGATGATCATGGCGATCTTCGTGTTCGCCCCGATCGGCTTGCCCGCGTGGTGGATCCTCGTGTTGACCCGGATCATCGGGGTCCCGGTGATCGCGGGCCTGTCGTTCGAGGTGATCAAGTGGGCGGGCCGCAACCGCCGGCACGGATGGGTCCGCGCGATCATGTACCCCGGGCTCCAGCTCCAGCGCCTGACCACGCGCGAGCCCGACCTCGATCAGCTCGCGGTGTCGATCAGCGCGCTGAAGGCCGTGCTGGCCCGCCAGGAAGGCTCTGGCGTGTCGGCCGAGGACCTGGTCGGGCTCGAAGTCGTCGCCTAGACTCGATCGGGACATGATCGATGAACTCGTCTCCCAGATCGAGGCGCGGTTCGGCGAGCTCCAGGAGGACTTGTCGGACCCGGACGTGATCGGCGACCGGCAACGATTCGCCGCGGCGTCACGCGCCTATCGCGAGCTCGAACCGGCGGCGCGTCTTGCCTCCGAGTACCGGCGAGCCGCAGACGATCTCGAAGGCGCCCGCGAGCTGCTGGCTGAGGACGGCGACGATCCCGAGCTGCGCGCGATGCTCGAGTCCTCGCGCGAGCGGATAGCCGAGCTCGAGGACGAGATCCGCCTGGCCATGGTCGAGCGCGACCCCAACGACGACAAGAACGTGATCGTCGAGATCCGTCCGGGCGCCGGTGGCGAGGAGGCCGGGCTGTGGGCCGGGGACCTGTACCGGATGTTCACGCGCTACGCCGAGCGGCGCGGATTCAGCGTCGAGCCGCTGTCGATCGGGGAGGGGACCTACACGTTCGCGGTCAAGGGCGACGGCGCCTACTCGGTGTTCAAGTTCGAGGGCGGCACCCACCGGGTGCAGCGCGTTCCCGAGACCGAGTCCCAGGGGCGGATCCACACGTCGACCGCCACCGTAGCCGTGCTCCCCGAGGCCGAGGAGGTCGAGGTCGAGATCGACCCGAATGAGCTCCAGATCGACGTGTACCGCAGCTCGGGCCCGGGCGGACAGTCGGTCAACACGACCGACTCGGCCGTCCGGATCACCCACAAGCCGTCCGGAATCGTGGTCTCCATGCAGGACGAGAAGTCGCAGCTCCAGAATCGCGAGCGCGCCATGCGGGTCCTGCGCGCGCGGCTGTACGAGCGGGCGGTGGCCGAGCAGCAGGCGGCGGTGGCCGCCTCGCGCTCGGCCCAGGTCGGCACCGGCGAGCGGGCCGAGAAGATCCGCACCTACAACTATCCCGAGCGGCGGGTCACCGACCACCGGATCGGGTTGCGACTGCACAACCTCGACGGGATTCTCATCGGCGAGCTCGACGAGCTCACGGCCGCGCTCCAGGACGACGAGAAGCGCCGGCAATTGACCGCGCCCCGCTCGGCATCCAGCCTCACGTGATGCGGGCGCGGTCAATTCCATCCGGTGAGGAGAAGGCGTCGGTTGCCTGAGGTCGTGGCCGCGAGGCCGTCGATCGCCGGTCTGTTGCGCGAGGCCACGTCCAGGCTCGCCGCTGGTTCCGACACCCCGCGGCTCGACGCCGAGCTCCTCCTGGCCCACGCGCTGGGCGTCTCACGCGAGCGGCTCGTGATCGACGCCGGATCGGAGCTCGCCCCCTCCCAGCTCAGAGCGTTCCACGCCGTCCTCTCGCGACGCGAGGCGCGCGAGCCCGTGGCCTACATCCTCGGACGCAAGGACTTCCGTCGGATCACGCTGCACGTGGATCGGCGGGTGCTGATCCCGCGGCCCGAGACCGAGCTGTTGGTCGAGGTGGGGCTGACGTTGCCGCGCGGCGCTTCGGTGGTGGACGTGGGGACGGGGAGTGGGGCGGTGGCGTTGGCCCTGGCGAACGAGCGGCCCGATCTGGAAGTGTGGGCGACGGACGTGGACCCAGGAGCGCTGGAGGTTGCCCGGGCGAACGGCATTCATCTGGAGAGCGACGTGGGATTCGTCGAAGCTGATCTGTTGGACTCCCCACGGCTCCCGGCCCGCCCCGCCGCCGTACTGGCCAACCTGCCGTATGTGGCTGCGGGCGCGGACTTGCCGCCCGACGTGGCGCGGTATGAGCCGATGGGAGCGCTGTTCGCGGGTCGTGACGGCCTCGACGTGATTCGCCGACTCGTCGACACTGCGGGCGACGTGCCGCTCTTGGCGCTCGAAGTGGGCTTCGACCAGGCTGAAGCCGTCGCCGCCCTCCTCGCGCCTCGCACTAGTTCGATCGAAATAGTGCGAGACTTGGCTGGCCACGACCGGGTAGTCGTCGGACGGCGTTGAGCGACCGCGAAGCGTTCGAGCGGTGCATCGGCGTCGGGGGGCTGGTGCTGTTCGCCGCCGACACCGTTTACGGGCTGGCCTGCGACCCCGAGGACCGGTTCGCGGTCGAGCGCCTGTACCTGCTCAAGCGCCGCAGTCTGGACAAGCCCTCGGCCGTGATGTTCTTCAACCTCGAAGCCGCGTTCGCGGCGATTCCCGAACTCGGCGAACGGACCCGGCTGGCCATGAGCCGGGTGATGCCGGGGCCGGTCGGCGTGCTCGTGCCCAACCCGGCCGGCCGCTTCGCGCTGGCTTGCGGCAGCGATCGGTCGACGCTCGGGATCCGCGTCCCGCGGCTGCCGTGGCTGGCCGGCGTGGGCCGTCCGGTGCTTCAGTCCAGCGCCAACCGCGCGGGCGGCGACGATCCGCGCCGCCTGGAGGACGTGCCGGCGCTGTTGCGTGCCGCGGTGGATCTGGTTCTCGACGGCGGTGAACTCCCGGGCACGCCGTCGACCGTGATCGACCTGCGCCGCTACGAGGAGGAGGGCGAGTGGTCGATCGTGCGAGCGGGCGCGGTCGGCGAGCGCGAGCTGACGGAGGCGCTGCACTGGCAGTACCACTTCGATGCGAGCACGTACACCGACGAGATCCGCTCCGATCTGCCGGCCTACGACGCGTTCCAGGATTCGGTGGCGGCCGCGAGCGGCGCGGGCGCACGGCGGATCCTCGACCTGGGCACCGGGACCGGCGAGACGGCCCGCCGGGTGCTCGCGCGTCATCCGGAGGCGTTGCTGGTGGGGGTCGACGAGAACGAGCAGATGCTCGCGGTGGCCGGCGCACAGCTGCCGACCGAGCGGGTCGAGCTGCGTGTGGGGAGGGTCGAGGAGCCGCTTCCTCAGGGATCGTTCGACCTGGTGACCAGCGCGCTGTGCATTCATCACCTGGACGGTTCGGGCAAGGCGGATCTGTTTCACCGCGTGCACGACGCGCTTGTGCCCGGCGGACTGTTCGTGCTGGGGGATGTGGTCGTGCCGGTCGACCCGGCGGAAGCCACCACACCGCTCACTCCGGGCTATGACCGACCGAGCCCGCTGGCCGATCAGCTGGGCTGGCTCGTCGATGCCGGATTCGAGCCGAGCGTGGCCTGGCAAGACGGGGATCTGGCGGTCGTCGCGGCGCGCCGAAAGTAACGCTGAAGTTGCCCCTGGCCGATAACTACGGTGACCGGTCGCGTTGCTAAGGTCGTAACCGAGTGAGCTCCCCAGAACTGCCGTCCGACTTCTTCAACCGGCCTCTCGCCGAGGTCGATCCGGAGATTGCCGAGGTTCTGGCGCTGGAGCTCGAGCGCCAGCAGCACACACTCGAGATGATCGCGTCGGAGAACTTCGTGCCGATGGCGGTGCTCGAGTGCCAGGGGTCGGTGCTCACCAACAAGTACGCCGAGGGCTATCCCGGCAAGCGCTACTACGGCGGGTGCGAGCACGTCGACGTGGCCGAGCGACTGGCCATCAAGCGGGCGTTGGATTTGTTCGGCGCCGAGCATGCCAACGTGCAGCCGCACTCCGGCGCGCAGGCAAATATCGCGGTCTACCACGCGCTCCTGCAGCCCGGCGACACCGTGATGGGACTCGAGCTCTCGCACGGTGGGCATTTGACGCATGGCATGCGGATCAACGTGTCCGGCCGGCTGTACGACATCGCTCCGTACCACGTCGACCGCGAGACCGGGCGGATCGACATGGACGAGGTGCAGCGGATCGCGCACGAGCGCCGGCCCAAGATGATCCTGGCCGGCTGGTCGGCCTACCCGCGGTTCCTGGACTTCGAGCGCTTCCGCGCGATCGCCGACGAGGTCGGCGCGTACCTCGTAGTCGACATGGCGCACTTCGCCGGCCTGGTCGCCGCCGGGCTGCACCCTTCCCCGGTCCCGTATGCGGATGTCGTGACCACGACGATTCACAAGACGATCGGCGGCGGGCGCGGCGGGCTGATCCTGTGCCGCGAGGAGTACGCCAAGCCGATCGACTCCGGCGTGTTCCCGGGCCAGCAGGGCGGACCGCTCGAGCACATCATTGCCGGTAAGGCGGTTGCTCTGCGCATCGCCGCGTCCGAGGCCTTCCGCGAGCGCCAGGAGCGGACGGTGGTCGGCGCCCGGGCGGTGGCGGCCGAGCTACTGGGCTCCGGCGGCGGCGTGAGCGTGTTGACCGGCGGCACCGATGTGCACCTGGTGCTGTGCGACCTGCGCGAGTCCGCGCTCGACGGTCGGCAGGCCGAGGACCGGCTGCACTCGATCGGGATCACGGTGAACCGCAACGCGGTGCCATTCGATCCCCGCCCGCCGGCGGTGTCCAGCGGGCTGCGGATCGGTACGCCGGCGCTGGCCACCCGCGGGCTCCAGCTCGAGGACTTCGTCGAGGTCGGCATGATCATCGCCGAGGCGCTCGGCCAGGACGACTTCGAGGCACGCCGGGTGGACCTCGCCGACCGCGCGTCGGCAATCGCCGAGCGCTATCCGCTGTACGCGCGGGTCGGCGCCGCGGCGATCGTCTAACGGCGCTGTAAAAAGAGCGTTCCAGTTCGGTCACGGTTGGCCGTGGGGCGGGTTTGCGGCCTGATACTGGGCTGCATGAGCCGGAAACGACGCGGAAAACACGTCACGCCGACCCGTCTCCCGGGGGCGTGACGAGTTGTCCGCCTGGGGGACGGCTAATGCGTCACGCCCCGTGGGCGGCGGGTGGAGTGACGCGTAATGCGTGCTGTGGAGCACAGGATCGCCCGGATCGCGGCGAGTCAGGACAACGTGATCAGTCTGGAGCAGTTGCTGGAGGCGGGTCTTGGCCACGACGCGGTGGTGCACCGCGTGAAGGCTCGCACGATGCAGCGGCTGCACCGCGGCGTGTTCCTGCTCGGCGCGGCGCCACCGACACCGATGGCGCGGGCCCGGGCCGCGGTGATGGCATGTGGTGAGGGTGCGGTGGTCAGCCATCGCTCAGCCGCAGAGATGTTCGGTCTGCTTCCGCA
>DATIEI010000287.1:0-7346 GCA_035455845.1 Solirubrobacteraceae bacterium | reverse complement strand
GTCCTAGTGGCGGGCATCGTTGACACACCGCGCGGGCCGCGCCGCGCCGGGGGGGAGGCATTGATGAATGACACCGGGCTGCTGCCCGCCGCGGATCACGAGCGTCTCAATCTCGGCGACGCGATTGGGTGCAGCAATCCTTAGCTGGATCGTCGTGCCCGGTCGAAATTGCCTGTGCCGGAAGAACCGCGTGAGCACCACTCGGCCGTGGTGGGGCACAAAGCGCCGCTTGGAGAACGGGCAGGCACCGCCGTGGCAGATGATGGTCACGCTGCCGCCACGCGGGACATGAATGACGGTCAACTCAGTCGCGGTGCTCGAGTGCGGACCGAATTCGAACACGTACGGGGTCTTCGACGTGATCCGTGGATACCGGAATGTGACGTTCCTGGTTACCGCTGTGGTGCCGCGCACTGACACCGTCGTGGCCAGCACATACTGCTGGGTGAGCATCGTCCGCCCGATCCGGTTCAGCGCGATCTTCACTGTGACCTGCCGGCCGGCTGGCACCGAGTAGGACCCGGCGGCGACCATCACCCGATGACGATGCCTTCCGGTCGGGCGCGCGGTGAGGATGATCGGGCCCGTGCACGTGGCGGGACCCGATCCGCCGGTGCAGGCGATGGTCAGCGACAGAGTCGGGCCCACCGTCGAGGTACTGGCGATCGAGGCGGCCAGGGGCGGCGCCGTGGTGAACGTGCCGTCGCTGGTCGTGGTCTGCCCGTCGGCGCTCGTGGCCACCACCTCGAAGTGGTAGGTCGCGCCCGGGACGAGCCCGCTCAGGCCGACCGAGAAGGGACTCGGGTCGTTGCCGGCTCCGACGTCGAGCGGCTGCGTGCTCAGGCCGTAGCTCGAGGTTCGCCCGTAGTCGACCACCACTGCGGCGTCTCGGAGGTTCGGGTTTACGTTGGCCGCGATCCCGGCCGTCGTTGTTGTGATCGCTTGGACCGACACTCCGACCACAAGAGGTGGTGCCACCTGGTAGGCGCCCGTGTCACACACCGATCCGAGCGGGCGAGCCACGCCCCGTTGATCGGAGCCCAGTACGCATGTGCGTACGTGGTGGATCGCCGCGCTGCCGGCCTGAAGCGCCATCGTCTGGGTAGGACCGCCGTTGCCCGCCAGCGGCGCCAGCCGAGGATCGGCGCGCAGGAACCCCGCGGAGCAGGATGTGTCGCCGAACTCGACGTTGCCGCCCTGATCGGTGACCACGCCGTCGCAATTCAGGTCGAATGCGGCCTGGTTGGAGGCGATGATCGAGTTGCCGACCGCGATCGTGCCGCCGTCGCCGTCAACGCCACCCCCGAAGCCGGGCGTGCGATTCGAGACGATCGTGACGTGGCTCAGCGAGCTGCCCGCTCGGAGCTCCTCGATCCCACCGCCGTTAGAGCCCCCGACCTGATTGGGCGTTATCCCGGCGGGGCTGCCGCCGTGCCCGGACGGGCCGGAGGGTCCGACGGCGTTGTCGGCGATCGTCGAGTTCGAGATCGTGATGCTCGACTGCGACCCGATGCCGCCGCCGGCGCCGCCGCCGCCGCCCGGATCGCCGTCGGCGCTGCGCCCGAACTGGCCGTTGTCGTCGGCGCTGGCGTCGCCGCCGCTGCCGCCGGCGCCACCCATTCCGGTCTCGTTGCCGCTGATCGTGCTCCCCGAGATGACGAGCTGGGCTCCGAACTCGTTGAAGATCCCGCCCCCTGAGCCGCCGTCACCGCCGCTGCTGGGGATTCCGCCGGCGTTCGCGTGGCGGGGGTTGCTGCCGCTCGTCGCGTCCCCGCCATCAGCACCGCGAGCGCCGGCCCCGGTCGCGTTGCCGGCGATCGTCGAATTCGTCATCGTCAGCGTCGAGAAGTTGTCGATGCCACCGCCGTTGCCACCGCTGCCCGAGGTCCCCCCCGTACCACCGGAGGTGCCGAACGCGAACCCGTCCGGGCCGCGCTCGCCCGAGGCACCGGACCCGGTGGAGTTGGCGGTGATCGCGGAGTCGTCGATCGTCAGCGTGCCGAAGTTGGCGATGCCGCCGCCCTGACCGCCGTCCCCGCCCGTGCACGGGCTTCCGAGCTGCGGCACGCAATTCGCCTGGTTCGCTCCCGGGCTCGTACGGTTTCCGGTGACGATCACGCGCTCGAGGGCGAGCGCGCCACCGTCGTTGATGATGCCGCCGCCGGCATCGCCGTTCACTGGATCGTTGGGGCCGCACGCGAACGCGCAGGTCTGACCGGTGACCCCGCCGGTGACGGTCACACCGCTGATGCTCACGTTCGCCTGGACCCCGACCTCGAGCACGCGCGATGCGCCGGCGGCGTCGATCGTGGTCGTGGCCGCGCCCGCGCCGGCGAGGGTGGCGCTCCCCGTCAGGGTGAGAACCTCGCCCCTCAGCCGGTACAGGCCGGCCGGCAGCACGATCTTGGTGTTCCCGGACGCGGGCGCGGTGGCACAGTCAGGCTCGGCCGTCCCGTTCGCGTACAGCGTGGCCTCGCGCAGCGAGCACGCTCCGTCGCCCGCTTGGACCGCGTCGATCGTGGTGCTGACCGTGACGGTGGCCGCAGCAGCATTGGCCGCCAGCGCCAGGAAGAGCACCAGCCCCGCACCCACGACCCGTAAAGCAGTGCTGGTCATCACTTCACGCATTGCGCCGGCCGCGCCAAGCCCGGGGGAAGGCACTGCTTGATGACGTTCGGCCCCTGGCTGCGGCGGATCACGAACGTCTCGACCTCGCCCACGCGGTTGGAGGCGGTTACCCGAAGCTGGATCGTCGTGCCCGGTCGCAACTGGCTGTGCCGGAAGAGCGGCGCGAGCACCACAGCGCTGTGGTGCGGCCGGAACGTCCGCACGGAGAACGGACAACCGCCACCGTGGCAGACGACCGTGACCTTGCCGCCGCGCGGGACATGCGTCACCGTCAACTCGCTCGTCGTGCTCGAGCCAGGGCCGAACCCGAACGTGAACGGGATCTTCGATTTGATCCGCGGGTAGCGGAACGTGACCTTTCGCGTCACCGCCGTCGTCCCGCGCAGGGACATCGTCGTCGCCAGGACGTACTGCTGGGTGAGCATCGTCCGACCGGTCCGGTTGAGCCGGATCCTCACCGTGACGTGATGGCCGCTCGGCACCGAGTAAGAGCCGCCCGCGACCTTCACCGAATGTCGGTGCTTCCCGGGAAGGTGCGCCGTGAGGGCGATCGGTCCTGTGCATGTGCCGGGGCCAACCCCGCCGCCGCACGCGATGGTCAATCGCAGCGCGGGTCCCAGCGTGGACGCTCGCGCGATCGAGGCGGTCAGCGGAGGTAGCGTGGTGAATACGCCATCGCTGGTCGTGGTTTGCCCGTCGGCGTTGGTCGCCACCACGTCGAAGTGGTAGGTGGTGTTCGGCAGCAATCCGGAGATCGGGGCGGTGAACGATGCCGGGGCGTTGCCGGCTCCGAGATCCTGGGGCGGCGTACTCGAGCCGTAGCTCGGCGTGCGCCCGAAGTTGACCACGACGGTGGTGTCGCGGAGGTTCGGGTTGACGCTCGCCGCGATCGCCGCCGAAGACGTCGTGATGCCACCAGCTGACACCCCAGTCACCGCAGGCGGCCCCACCTGGTAGGCGCCGGAGTCACACGCCGATCCGACCGGCCGAGCCACACCGCGCTGATCGGCGTTCAGCACGCAGGTGCGTACGTGGTGGATCGCAGCGCTGCCGGGTTGGAGCGCGATCGTCTGGGTCGGACCGCCGTTATTCCCGAGCCCGGTCAGCTTGGGATTCGCCTGCGCGAATCCAGCCGGACACGATGCGGCGGCAAATTCGATGTTGCCGCCCTGATCGACGAGAACGCCGGCGCAGTTCAGGTTCGGAGGCGCCGCGACGTTCCCGGCCACAATCGAATTCCCGATCGTCACGGTGCCGCCGGTGCCGTCGACGCCGCCACCCACGCCGGCCGCCGAGTTGGCGGTGATCGTCACGTGAGAGAGCGTGGTGCCCATCGCGCGCTGGTTGACCGCGCCGCCGGTGCCGGGCAGGCCGGGTCCCGGCTGCGGGCGTGCGTTCTGATTGCCGTTGGTGCCGGGTACACCGCCGCGAGAGGTCGAGTTCGCGACGATCGTCGAGTTACCGACAGTCATGTCCGCGGTCGAGTCGATCGCCCCGCCGGAGCCGCCGGCCCCGCCCGGGCTGCCGTTTCCACCCACGCCGGTCCCGGTGACATTCCCGCCCCTGGCACCGCTGCCGCCGACGCCCGTCCGGTTGCCGACCAGCGTGCTTCCGGAGATGAAGAGGGGGCCGTTGCTCTCGATTCCGGCGCCCGAGCCGGCGTCGGCGCCCGCCGACGCGTTACCGCCGTCGGCGGTGCCCGAGGCGTCCGTACCCGGGGTGCCGTCCCCCCCGCCGCCGGTGGTGTTGTCGGCGATCGTCGAGTTCGTGATCGTCAACGTGCCGGCGTTGCTGATTCCTCCCCCGTTCCCGCCGTGGCCGGAGGTCCCGGGGCTCTGGTCGGCAGGGCCATGGTCGCCGGCGGCGCCCGCACCGGTGGTGTTCCCGGTAATGGTCGACCCCGTGATCGACAGCGTGCCGGCCTTGCCGTTGCTGATGCCTGCGCCGTCGCCACCGTTGCCGCCGCCACAGCCGCCCGTCGGATTGGCGGCCGTGCACTGGCCATTGACGGCACCGGCGGAGGTGCGGTTTCCGCTGACGATCACGCGGGTGAGCGACAGCGTGCCGTCGTTGGCGATCCCGCCCCCGGGGATGCCGAACAGTGGCTGACCGAGGCCGCACATTCCCCCACCACACACCGCGACGGTGTTGCCCCCGGTCACCGTCACGTCGCTGATCGTCGCCCGCGCGGTGCCGGCAAGGACGAATACCTGCGACGCGCCGGCCGCGGTGATCGTGGTGGTGGTGGCCCCGGCTCCGCTCAGCGTGGCGCTGCCTGTCAGGGTGAGCGGTCGGCCACCGAGCGTGTACATCCCGGCAGGCAGGACGATCGTGGTGTTCCCAGAGGCAGGCGCGGCGGCGCAGTCAGGCTCGGCCGTTCCGTTCGCGTAGAGCGTGGCCTCGCGCAGCGAACAGGTTCCGTTCCCAGCTGTCTCGTCAAGCGTGGTATTGACTGTGACCGTTGTCGCCGCGGCCGCCCTCGACGGATTGGCCGCCGCCACCGCCAGGAAGAGGAGCAGCCCCAAACCCACCACACGCAGAGTCATCAGACGTCGGTCAACTCGCATTGCGAAGGCAAGACGCGAGCTCCGCGACAAACCTTCCCGGACGACGACTAAGCGGACCGCAGCTGAGCGTGGAAGCGCTCGAAGTCCGCCTCGAGCGTGAGCCGGCCCTGCTTGGCGTACTCCTGGGCAACGGCGCGCACCAGGTGGCGCATCTCGATCGGTGTCTCCTCGTCGGCCGCATTGAATGCTGCGGCCAGCGAGCAGTTGCGGATGGCCCCGCCCGACAACTTGAAGCGCGCGGCCAAGAAGTCCAGGTCGACGTCGTCCCCGACCGGCGCGGCCGACGGGAGCATGAGCTGCCAGAGCCGCCGCCGATCGGCAACCTCCGGGAAGGGAAAGTCGACCACGAAATCGAGCCTGCGGATGAACGCGTCGTCGATGTTGCGGCGAAAGTTCGTTGACAGGATCACCGCGCCCGGATAGGCCTCCATCCGCTGCAGCAGGTAGGCGACCTCGAGGTTGGCGTAGCGGTCGTGGGAGTCGGACACCTCGGAGCGCTTGCCGAACAGTGCATCGGCCTCGTCGAAGAACAGGATTGCGTTCGAGCCGTCGGCCGCGGTGAAGATCCGCTCGAGGTTCTTCTCGGTCTCCCCGATGTACTTCGACACGGTGCCGGCCAGATCGACACGGAACATCTCGAGCCCGAGCTCGGCGCCGAGCACCTGGGCGGCCATCGTCTTGCCGGTGCCCGACTCACCGGCGAACAGGACCTTGAGACCCTGGGTCCGCGAGACCGTCGCCTCGTAGCCCCACTCCGATAGCACCCGGTCGCGGTGGCGAAGGTAGGCCGAGATCGACCGGAGCACGTCCAGCTGTCGGTCGGCCAGGACCAGGTCATTCCACGTATACGAGGGCTCGAGACGGGTGGCCAGCTCGCCCAGACGAGTCGACGACGCGTGGCGTGCGCCCAGGTCGAGATCTGCGGGACCGGGCGCCGGCTCTCCGCGCGCTCGAGCGGCGATCGCGCTCACCTCGCCGGCGGCGCGGATCTGCTCGATCGAGAGCCTGAACTTCGCCGCCACTCCGCCGGCGTCGCTCGAGCCGCTGAAGCGTTCCCAAGCCCGCCGCCGCTCGGCGAAGCCCGGGAGCGGAACGTCGACGACGAGCGCCGTGCGTTCGCTGAGGGCGAGGGCGTCGCGGCGCGTCGTCGCGATGAGCACGATCCGCTCGGGGCTCTCGTCGATCGCGCGCAGCAGGCGGCCCCTTTCGACGGGAGAGAGATCCTCCAACCCGTCGAGACAGACCAGGGCGCCCTCGAGCGCGCCCGCGAGGCGCGCATCGGCGAGCGCGTCCGCCCGCTCGAGCTCGCGCGCCCCGAGCAGCACGACCGGCGTTCCCGCCGCCGCGGCGAGCACCGCGCCGGCATCCGGACCGCAGGCGACAAGCGGCAGACGCGTGTCGGCGGCGAGCAGCAGCCGGAGTCGCTCGGCGGCCTCCTCCCGTCCGGTCAGATCGTCGGTCAAGACGTGGCGCAGAGCGGTGCCCGCCGCCGCGTCGGCCAGGTCGACGGCGCCGAGCAGGAACGCAGCCAGCCGATCGGCGACCTTCAGCTGACGGTCGGCCAGCGGCGTGGCCGGCTCCCCGGACAGCATTCGAATCGCCCCACGGCGCGTGAGTGGCGCTCCCGGAGCGAACCGGGCCAGCACCTCGGCGGGCGCCATGGACTCGTCACAGAGCAGGTCGGCGGCCAGGCGGGGGCTGGCCAGCTTGCGCGTGACGTCGTCGTGCAGGTACGCATACAGCCGGCCGAACCTGGGATCGAGCTCCGGCGCGGCGCACATCGCGAGCACGACCGCGTCGATCGGGTCCAGCCCGAGCCGCTCGGCCGCAAAGCCCAGACGCAAATGAGACTGAGTCTCAGAGCCATTCTCATTTGGCCCTGCCGGCGCCACGCCGCCCTCGGCCGCCATCCGGAGCGCCTGTTCGTCGGAGATGTACAGCCCGCGCAGCGCATCGTGCGGGTCGGCGCCGCGCGCCACCGCGGCCTCGACCGCGCTGCGCAGCCGCGCGTCGAGCAAGGCAAAGCAATCTCTAGATGCCGCGAGCGACGTCGTCGGCCTCCCGCTCGAGTGCGTCGCCGGGCTCAGAAACCGTGAGCGGGCCGCTGCGCGCGGCATCACGCTGCTGGACGACGTGCACGAGCTCGTGGGT
>DATIEI010000286.1:0-18484 GCA_035455845.1 Solirubrobacteraceae bacterium | reverse complement strand
AGGCGTCGACGAACTCGCCCAACCCGATCGCGAGCAGTGCGCGCCGACGTGGTCGCGTCATCCGGACCTCGTCGTCGAACGTGCCGAGCCACGAGGGGCCGGCGTCCCCCGGTACTGACTCCCGGCTCACAGCAGGCCAAGTCTAGATTGGCCCCGACCGGGCTTGGGAATAACTGCGTAGCTTTGCGCAGGCTAGGGAGACCGAGACCCAGGCGCCCAGCGCTTCGGTGATGTCCGCGATCGCCGACTGCTCGAGCCCGGAGACGTCCGCCCCATCCTCCCTATGGGCGTGCGCCACCTTGTCCGCGAGCGTGAGCACGAACCGGCGGTAATCGTCGACCTCCTCAGACGTCGCCCGAGATGACGGTCCCTGCAGGACGGCGTCCCAACTCCTGCTCGGTGAAATCGCTCTTGCCGGTCATCGCCCGCTCCTCACTCTCGGGTGGACTGGCCGACCTCGATCAGGTGTCCGTCGGGATCGCGAACATAACAGCGGATCTCGGTCGCGCGCTGCTGGGGCGCAGTAAGGAACTCGGCGCCCTTCGCGCTCCAGCAAGAGTAGATCGCCTCGATGTCGGCCACGCGGATGTTCAGGAAGCTGGACACCCGATCTGGATCGCGCGGGGGCTCAAGTGTGACCGTCGGCTTGTCCTCGGTGGGGCCGCCGCCGACGTTGATGATCACCCAGCTGTTCGCGAGCGCGACGATCGACGGCTCGCCCTCCATCACGAGTTCGCCGCCGAGCACGCCGGTGTAGAACCGCGCCGAGCGTTCGACGTCCGCGGCGACGATGAAGTGGGTCAGCACGAACCCCTCCGTGGGCGCTGGTAGTTCGGCCATCACGACCCTCCTGGGTAAGCAACTCGTGTCCGGACGGGGTGCCGGCTCCGAGACCAGTCTGGCTATCCCCTATTTGGCTGTCTAGGGTTGGGGCTGCGATCCTTGCCCGGGCCGTGCGTGTGCTCCTGATCGAGGACGAGGCGAAGCTGGCGTCGCTGATCCAGAAGGCGCTGCGTGAGCAGGGGATGCTCGCCGACGCGGCGGCGCGGGGCGAGGACGCCTTGTGGATGGCCGCCGCGACGCCGTTCGACGTCGTCGTGCTCGACGTGAACCTCCCCGGCATTGACGGCTTCGAGACCGTGCGCCGGCTGCGGGCCGACGGCATCCGGACCCCGGTTCTGATGT
Organism: Solirubrobacteraceae bacterium; assembly: GCA_035455845.1. Taxonomy (GTDB): domain Bacteria; phylum Actinomycetota; class Thermoleophilia; order Solirubrobacterales; family Solirubrobacteraceae; genus Palsa-465. Next base: position 17,299 of record DATIEI010000286.1, on the reverse strand, counting down.
TGACCGCGCGCGACGGCGTCGATGACCGGATTGCCGGGCTTGATATCGGCGCCGACGACTACCTGGTCAAGCCGTTCGACTTCGGCGAGCTGTTCGCGCGCATCCGCGCGCTGGCCCGGCGGGGCCCGGTCGATCGCGCGCCGGTGCTCCAGGTTGGGGATCTGACCCTCGATCCGGCCACGCACACGGCCAGGCGCGCCGGGGCTGAGATTCCCCTTTCGGCCAAGGAGCTCCAGCTGCTCGAGGTGTTCATGCGCCGGCCCGGCCAGGTCCTCTCGCGCTATGACCTGCTCGAGGGGGCGTGGGACATGGAGTATGAGAACCGTTCGAACGTGGTCGACGTGTACGTTCGCTATCTGCGCGAGAAGATCGACCGCCCGTTCGGCGTCGAGAGCATCGAGACCGTGCGTGGCGTGGGCTACCGGCTGCGCGCTTCCTGAGCGTCGGGAAGCGCGATCCACACGTCGGCGCCTCCGTCGGGAAGGTTGCGCGCCCGGGCGTAGCCTCCGTGCGCCGTCGCGACTACCTCGACGAGCGCCAGCCCGAGCCCGCTCCCCGGTTCGCGTGCCCGGGCCTCGGATCCTCGTGCGAACCGCTCGAACGGATGGCCGATGAGCTCCTCGGGGAAGCCCGGGCCCTCGTCGGTCACATGCAGCTCGACGAGCCCGTTGTCTTGTCGAGCGCTCAGCGTGATCGTGCCGGTGCCGTAGCGGAGCGCGTTCGTGGTCAGGTTGTCGAGCGTCTGCGCGATCCGATCCGGATCGGCTCGTACGAGGAGGCCGTCCGGGGCCGGCTCTGCGACCACGATCTCCCGTCCGCTCATCCGCGCGCCGGCGCGAGCGCGAGCGGCCGCCGCTTTGAGCAGCTCACCGGGCCCGACCGGCTGTCGATTGAGCGGGAGACGCCCCTGATCGGCGCGCGCGAGCACGAGCAGGTCGTCGGCGAGGCGGGACATCCTGCGCGCCTCCTCCGAGGCTGACTTGACCGCGGCGCGCAGCTCCTCGGGATCGCGCTCGCCCATCAGCGCCAGGTCGAGCTCCGCGCGCAGCGTGGTGAGGGGCGTACGCAGCTCATGGGCCGCGTCGCTCACGAGTCGGCGCTCGCTCGCCACCGCGGCCTCGAGGCGGTCGAGCATCGCGTTCAGCGTGCGGCTCAGGGCACCTATCTCGTCGGCGGCGCCGGAGCCCGGTAGCCGCTCGGCGAGCTGGCGCTCGGTGATTCGCTCGGCGTGCTCTCGCATGCGCTCGACCGGGCGCAGCGCCGCGCGCGTGAGCTCGTAACCCGCGATGCTGACGAGGATCAGCGCCAGCGGCCCGGCGATCAGCAGCAGTGAGCGGACGTCCGAGAGCTCGTCGTCGCGGAGGCTCAGGCGATCGGCCACGGCGACGGCGCGTACCGAGCCATCGGGGGCGAAGGCCGGAATCCCGATCACGCGGACGGTTCCGAACGACAGCGTCCGGCGGTCGATCAGCTGCTGGCGCTTGGTGGCCTGCAGGGCCTCGCCCGGCGACAGCAGCCGTGCGCGCCCGACCTTGAGCGAGCTCCCGACGACGCGCCCGGCCGCGTCATAGACCTGGGCGAGCCCGAGGCCACTGCGGCTGATCGCCGCGACGCGCCCGACCTGGACGAGCGCCTCGACGTCCTGAGCTTCGCTGAGCAGAGCGTTGTTGACCTGGGCGTCGAGGTCGCTCCTGATCTGGGCGTAGACGAAGGCCCCGATCGCCGCGAGGACGAGCGCCATCACGCCGACGAACGCAACCGTCAGCCGCACACGGATCGGCAACCCTACGAAGCGCGAGTGCGGGCGCCGTCGGTCGGTCATGGCCGATCGGCGCTAGCCGCGCCCCGGCGGCGGTGGAGCGTCGCGGCGCGGCGGCTCGCCGGCCAGCCGGATCGCGCTCCGTGCCAGTACGGCGAGCGCGACGGCCAGCACGACCAGCGCGGGGACGACGACCGCGATGGCGCCGAGTTCCGCCAGCACCGCCAGCGCCACGACCGACACGGCAGCCGATCCGATCACGGTACGCCAAGCGTGCATCTCGCACAGGTTGACGCGGCCAGATGAAACCCATATGAGCGCGACGCGGCCGGCCGTCTCATCTTCGCCTCATCGACCTGCGACACGCTCGGGCGCGGAACGATGAGCGGCCAGGTACCCCAGCGCCATGCCCAGCCAGTCGGGAGCCTCCGACGACCACAGCGTCGCGCTGTGCCCGCCCGGATAGGTCCGGAACACGTGAGCGACGCCGGCCTTGCGAAGCGCCCTGTCGAACGCCTGGTTCATGCCGAGGAACCGCTGGTCCGCGGTGCCGACGTAGAAACCGACGAACGTCGGCCAGCGCGCCAGTTCCTCGGCCAGCCTGGATCCATCCGGGACGGTCGCAGCCAGCTGCGCCGCCGGGGTCGGAAGCTTCAAGACGTGGTCGCCGCTCGGGTCGGTGGCGACGAAATACCCGCTCCAGGACTCGACCGCCCCGAACGTCCCCAGATTCCGCAGGCCGATGTTCGTCGCGCCGTATCCACCGGCGGACAGGCCGACCAGCGCCCGGCCGCTCCGGTTGGCGATCGTGTGGAAGCGGTGATCCACGCACGCGGTCAGGTCGTGACTGATCGCCTGGGGCCAGTCCTCGCTCTCCGACCAGTCGAGGTACTCCCGGTCGTCATTGTCGTTTTGCGCGCCCTGCGGGGCGACCACGATCGCGCGCTGATGCGCCGCGACGAGGCTTTGCGCGACAAACGCGTTCTTGGTGTAGGACGCCGGACCCGCCGGCAGGCCGTGGAGGAAGTAGACGACGGGGTAGCGCGCGCCGCGAGTGCTGTAGCCGGCAGGGATGAAGACCTGCGCGGGCAGCGTGCCGCCCAGCGCGGGGGATCTGCAGGTGATCGAGAGGGTCCTGGCGGGAGCGCTCGCCGCCACGGCGCTCTCTCGTCGTGCAAGTCCGCCGCCCACGCCGAACGCGAGCAGCGCCGCGATGCACGCCAGCACAACCACGGTCGCTCCGGTGCGGCGAGTCTTCATCGGAGACATTCTGGCGAGCAGGAGCCGTGTCGCCCGGGGGTACCCCGTTGGCCGGGGTAGCGATCCGCCGCAGCGCCGGGCTCTGTCTCGCGGTCTTGGTCGCGTGCGCGGCGTGGCGGGTGGCCGGCCTCGACCTGACCCTGGCGGCGCTCCTCGCGGCCGTCGCGGGCTCGGCCGCCGCCCGTGCAGTCGGCAGCCGCCGGCGGTCCGGACGCCGGATGCGAGTGGGTCTCGTCACGGTTCCGGTCGCGGCGCTGTCGTGGGCGCTCGCCGTCGCCGTCGAGGTGGACGCTCGGGTCGCCAGGGGTCATCTGGCAAGCCCGTGGGGAACCGTGGTCGACCTGCTCGTCGGTGGCGCACTGGTCAGCTCGCTGTTCGTGGCCCGCGCGCTCCGCCGGCGGCGACCGCTCGAGGGCGGCGATGCCCAAGAGGCCCTCGAGCACGCCCGGGAAATCGTCGACGGCTACGGACGCGACTCGCTGGCGCCGTTCATCCTGCGGCCCGACAAGAGCTTCGAGTTCGCCGCCGGCGGCGTCCTCGCCTACCGGGTGATCGGCGAGACGGCGATCGTCTCGGGCGACCCGGTTGGCCCGGACCCCGCCGCCGCCGCGGTGCTGGCCCAGCTCGTCGGCCGTGCCCGCGAGGCAGGCCTCGAGATCGCGCTCTACGGCGCCTCTGGACGACACCTGTCCACATACCGATCTCTGGGTCTCCGTTCGCTGTGCGTGGGCGAGGAGGCGGTCGTCGACCCCATGCGGTTCACCCTCGAAGGGCGGCCGGTTCGCAAGCTGCGCCAGTCCGTGCATCGCGTCGCGCGTCGCGGCTGGGAGCTCACGATCCGCGAAGGCCGGGAAATCGACGCCGGGCTCGAAGCCGAGATCGAGGCGGTGGAGGCCGCCTGGCGGGCCGACCATCCCCACGTGCTCGGGTTCGCGATGAGCATGGGCGAGTTCGAACTGTGCGTGCGACCCGACGACGTCTACGTGCTCGCGCGCTCGCCCGAGGGCCGTCTCGGAGCCGTGATGCGCTTCCTGGGCCACCGCGGGAAGCTGTCGCTCGACACGATGCGACGGGTCGGCGAGACCCCGAACGGTCTCAACGAGGCGCTCGTCTGCGCGGTGCTCGAGTTCGCCTGCATCCGCGGGGTGCCCGAGGTCAGCCTCAACTACGCCGGCCTCGCGCACCTGGTTCGCCGCGCGCCGTCGGGCAACCGGCTCTCGGAGCCCCTCGTTCGCGCCCTGATGCGGCCGCTTCGAGCCCGCTTCCAGATGGACCGGCTCGTGCTGTTCAATGAGAAGTTCTCCCCCGACTGGCGCCCGCGATACCTCGTCTACGAGTCGCGCGTAACGCTCCCCCGGACCGTCCTGCGCGTGCTTCAGGCCGAGGGCTATGCCCCGCGGCGTCGCGATGGACGCCGGGAGCACGGCGTGCACCCGGGGCGCGCGGCGCCGTCGTCGACGGGGATCCAGGGCGGGATCAGCCGATGAGGAGGCTCACGGCGAGGCTCGTGCTGGCGCTCGTCGCGGCCGCGATCACGGTCGCGGGCCTCTCCGGCGCCTACAGCTACGGGCGCGACTACTGGCTGCACCGCGGCTTCACGACGCTCGTGCAACTCCACCGCGCCGGAACCGGCCGGCTCGAGTCGGTCACCTTCTACTCGCGGGCGCTGCACCGCAACGCCGATTACCTGGTCTACCTACCGCCGCATTACAGCGCCCGTCACCGCTACCCGGTCTACTACCTCCTGCACGGCATGCCGGGGCAGCCGAAGGTGTTCGTCGACATCGCGAACATGGACGTCAGGCTCGACAACCAGCTGAGCCTCGGCCGCGCGCGCCCGATGATCCTGGTCTACCCGGACGGGCGGATCGGCGGCAGCGTGTTCTCCGACTCCGAATGGGCCAACACCGGGTCAGGCCGGTTCGAGAGCTACGTGATCGAGGTGATGAACAACGTCGATCACCGCTTCGCGACCCTGCCCTACCGTGCCGACCGCGTGATCGCCGGTTTCTCGGCCGGCGCTTACGGCGCGATCAACATCGCGCTTCATCACCCCGCAGACTTCGGCAACGTCCAGACCTGGTCGGGCTATTTCGTGCAGACGCCCACCGGCGTGTTCGCGCACGCCGGCCGCGCGGCGCTGGCCTACAACAGCCCGATCGAATACATCGGGCGGCTCGGGCACGCGCTGGCTCGGTATCCGCTCCGCGTCTTCATCTTCACCGGGCGCCAGGACGGAGACAGCCGCCAGCAGCCCGCGATGGTCGCCGCGCTGCGAGCCGACGGCGCACAGGTTCAGGCCCGCACTTACCCCGGAGGCCACGACTGGTCGGTTTGGTACCCGCGGCTCAACGAGATGCTCGATCTGGCGTCGCAGTACGCGGCCCACCCCCTGCGCGCCGGCCGATTCCTCCCCGGCCGGCGCTCGGGGGCGCCAGCCGCTGGGCTGCGCCTCGAGAGTTTTGGCGCACAGGCCAGGCCGCGGCATCGCCACCGCCTCCCCGAGGTGCAACTCCTGGGCGCGCTGCTGCTCGCGCTGCTCTCGGCGGCGGTCATCAACCTCGGCTTCGTCCTGCAGCATCGCGGCCACGCGCGTGCGCTCGAGGGCGGACGCCGCGGCTTTCAGGGCGGCTTTCGCGAACCGTCGTGGCTGATCGGCCAGGGAGTTGGCTGGGCCGGGTTCGCCGGGCAGATCGTCGCGGTCGCACTGGCGCCGCTGACGCTGGTGCAGGCGTTCAGCGCGGGTAGCCTTGCGCTTTCGGTGCCGCTCGCCGCGCGCCTGTTCGGCCATCGTCTGGGCGCGCGTCAGCTCGCGGCCATCGGGATCATTGCGCTGAGCCTGATTACGCTCCCGATCGGGTTCGACACTCGGCACGGGCACCTCCAGCCAGGCCTGTTGATCGTGACGCTGATGGTCGTGATGCTGGCCGCAAGCCTGCTCGCGCCGGTGATCGGTGCGGCCGGGCGCGCGATCGCGGCCGGCGCGTTCTACGGCGCCGCCGACGCCGCAATCAAGGCGACCGCGGTGACGCTGCATGGACACGGTGGATCCGGATTCGTGGCGGGCTGGGTAATCCTGGCCGGACTGTGCACGTTCGGCGGCTTCCTGTCGTTCCAGGCCGCGCTCCGCGGCGGCGATGCGGTCAGGACGCTATCGCTGATGAACGCGTTCACCGCTGTCACCGCCGTCGCCGTCGGCATGGCCGCGTTCGGAGAGCCGCTCGGGCGCACTCCGGTCGCAGTAGTCGCGCACGCGATGGCGATCGCGCTCGTGATCGCGTGCGTCCGGCCGCTGGCCGGGGCCCAGCAGCGGCTGGTCGACGGAGGTGCCGCCGAGCCCGCGGTGGCTCGGGCGCGCGTCACCGGAGGCGCTGTCATGTCGCGCGCGGCCGAGGCGGTGCTCGGGGGTGCCGCCCTCGTGGTCGGGTCGGTCGCGGCACTCGGTCTGGCGTACTCGCTGCGCGAGCTCGGCTGGCTTGCGACCGGACCGCGTGTTCCCGATGCCCTTCCGCTGCTGCAGCTGGCGGGATTCGACGGGCAGCCGCTCGCTCGCGTCGTCGTCGTGTCGGCCCTCGCCGGCGCGGTGCTGGGCCTGGCGCTCATCCGGGCCGGCCGTTGGCGGCGATTCGTGAGCGTCGCCATCCTCGCCGCGCTGCTGCTCGTGCTCGCCTCGGATGCCTCATACGCGCTCGCCCGCAACCTGCGACTCGAGCCCGTCCTCCTCAACCGCACGCCTCCCGTCGGGCCATGGCTGGAGGCGCTGGTGATCGCCGCGGCGTGCGCCGTGCCGGGTCGGATCAGCGCCGCGCGGCTGCGGCCGTATGCGCCGAGGCTCGCTCGGGCTGCGGCGAGAGCTCGGGCCCGGCCCGTGGTGGCCTCCGCGCTGACCGGCATCGTGGCGGTCGCGTGCGCGGCTGCACTGCTGCCGAGCACGTACGCCGGCGCCCAGCCCACTCGCGTCCGCGAGGAAGAGGCACTCCCGCCCGCGTTCGTGTCGGTGCGGGCTCAACCGCGCTCGCACCCGCTCTCGCTTCGCGCCTCCTCCCAGGCCGCAGCCGGGCGCCTGGTCACGATCTACTTCTACTCCAGGGCGCTGCGCAAGAGGACCGATTACCTCGTGTACGTGCCGCGCGAGTACAAGGTTTCGCGGCCGTTGCCGGTGTTCTACATGCTGCACGGCATGCCGGGTCGCCCACTCGCGTTCACGGTGGACGCCGGCGTCGAGGCAAAGCTCGAGGCTCTGATCCGCGAGCACCTCGCCAAACCGATGATCCTGGTGTTCCCTGACGGCCGGATCGACGGGAACACGCAGTCGGACTCCGAGTGGGCCAACACGCGATCGGGCCGGTTCGAGAACTACGTCGTGAACGTCGTGGGTGACGTCGACCGGCGGTTCGCGACCCGGCCATGCCGGCAGGACCGGGCAATCGCCGGGCTGTCCGCCGGCGCCTACGGCGCGATCAACATCGGCCTGCACCAGGTCGCGGTGTTCGGCCTGATCCAGGTCTGGTCGGGTTACTACATCCAGACCCGCACCGGCGTGTTCGCCCATGCCACACGCTCGCACCTGCGTTACAACAGCCCGCTCGACTACGTCTGGACGATGAAGCCCGAGCTCCGGACGTACCCGCTGCGCGTGTTCCTGTATGTCGGCGACGGCGACTCCGACCGCCGCCAGATCTACCCGATGGACAGGGCGCTACGACACGTCGGGGCGAAGGTCCAGTACGCGATCTACCCGGGCGGACACAGCTGGGGTCTGTGGTCGCCGAGGACAGACCAGATGCTGATCATGGCCAGCCACGACTTTGCCGGCCGCTGCCCGGCCCCGGTTCTGCCTGTGATCGCGTCCTAGGCGCCGGCGCCCCCCAGCGCTTCGGTGATGTCCGCGATCGCCGACTGCTCGAGCCCGGACACGTCCATCCCATCCTCCCTGTGGGCGTGCGCCACCTTGTCCGCGAGCGTGAGCACGAACCGCCGGTAATCGTCGACCTCCTCAGGCGTCGCCTTGGTCTCGAGCACCCCGACGGCGTCGCGGACGTGCTGAAGACCGTTCGACTTGACCTCCTCGAGCGAGTGGCCGAGATGACGGTCGACCTTGGGCTTGTCGGACACGATCGCGTCGAGCAGCTCGCTCGCGCCGTGCTCCTGTCGCGCCTCGGCGTAGGCCTTGGCGAGCGCGAAGCTTTCCTTGAACGTGCCGCCCTTCGACGCGGTGGCCACGATCGTGCCCGCGGCCGGTGGTCCCTGCAGGACGGCGTCCCACTCCTGCTCGCTGAAATCGCTCTTGCCGGTCATCGTTCCTCCTCGTGATCGTGCGTCGGGCAGCCTCATCTTGCCCTCGATGGAGCCGGAGGGGATCACCCGCCTCGGGTGATGTGTAGGGGTTCGCCGGACGTCCGCTGGACGGCATGTGGCGCTCTCGGATGGCAGACCCTCGGACGAGATGACCGCGATCCGGCCAGGCCCGCGGCCGGCGGGCAAGGACGCCCGGCGGAACGGCCCCAGGGACGCTGCGCGAAGCGCAGCCCCAGAATTATCCGACTACGGTCTCGACGGTCTCGATCGGCTCGAGCTGGGCGATCTCGGAGCGCCGGTGCTCCCAGTGGGGCGGGATGCACATGTGCGTCCCGAGCTCCTCCGCGGACTCGTCGATCAGGAAGCCCTGCGGTGTGTTCTGGACGAGCTCCACGAGCAGGCCGCCCGGGCTGCGGCAGTACATCGAGAAGAAGTAGCCGCGGTCCTTGGGCTCGGACACGTCGGTGAACCCGAGCCCGACGATCCAGTCCTTGACCTCCTGCTGGTTCTCCGCCGAGCCCGCGTCGAAGGCGTGGTGGTGGATCGTGCCCTCGCCAAACTGCCAGGTGCCCTGGGGCAGGTCGGGCTCCTCGGCCAGCTCGAGCATGCGCCCGTGGCCCTCGTCGTTCCCAATCCGGTACTGGTGGTGTGAGCCCTCGGTCGAGAGCAGCTCGCCGCCCATCGCCTCGGTGAAGAAGAAGTGCTGCGGCTCGGGCTCGCGGACCGAGGTGGTGGTGCCGTAAGCGCCGCGGATCGCGTGCTCGGCCGGCACCACGGCGTCGTAGGGCTCGCGGTCGTCGGGCTCTGAGTCGCCGACGATCTGGTACTCGATCCCGCACGGGTGGCGGAAGAACAGGCGCTCGGTGCCGAAGCGCTCGCCTCGTTCGGCCTCCACGCCTTGGTCAGAGAAGCGGTCGGCCCAGAACCCGACCGAGTCGACCGGCACGGACAGGTTGATCGACTTGGCCTGGTTGGTCCCGCGCTTGCCCATCCAGCCGGCCTGCCGGTAGGGGAACGCGGTCAGAATTGTGCTCGCGTCGCCCAGACGGTTGCCGTAGTAGAGGTGGTAGATGGGGATCTCGCCGTCGAACAGGACGGTCTTCTTCACGCTTTTCAGACCCAGAAGATGGACGTGGAAGTCGTAGTCCTCCTGGGCGCCGCCGACGCAGAAGGTCAGGTGGTGGGTGCCGCGGATGAAGCCCCGAGCCATGATCGTGCTCCTCTTCCTCGTGGTTGCAACCCGGCGATTCTAACTTGAGGACTGATGGCGCCTCTTGCACGCCAGCGAACGCCTTCTAGGACGTCAGCGCGCCACGCAGCGAGGCGGCAAACACCCCGCCCGGGACCACCGAGGTCAGGCCGTCGCGGGTCAGCTCGGCGAGGACCGAGAGCACCTCGGCGACCCCGGCCGCCCATGCCTCGTCGAGCATCAGGAACGGATGCAGGATCAGCGTCTGGCGCCCGCCGGCGGCCAGCCGATGGGCGAGCCAGTCGGCGAGCTCCGCCGGGGAGCGTCGCTTCTGGGGATCCCCGCGCGAGACCCGGAGCGCACCGAAGCTGTCCATCAGGTGGTAGGCGTCCACCAGCTCCCAGTCGAACGGGACGTAGGCGAGACCTTCCCGGACCCCGGTCTCATCCCCGGCTGGGGAGCACCATTCGAAGCCGAGCTCGCGGAGCAGTTCGGGCGTGCGCTCGGTCAGCTCGCCGCCGGGCGGGCGAAAGCCGCGTGGGCGCAGGCCGAGCTTGGCGAACGCCTCGAGGCCTCGGGTGAGTGCGTCACGTTCGTTCTGGGGCGAGAGATCGCGCCACGTCTCGTGCGCCCAGCCGTGATGGCCGATCTCGTGCCCGCCGGCGACGATCTCCTGCACCGCGTCGGGGTAGAGCTCGCAGTTGATCGCCTCGACGAAGAACGTGGCGATCAGGCCGTGCTGGTCGAGCTGGTCGAGCAGCCAGGGGAGCGCCCTGGTCACAGAGGGATCCCGGCCCAGCGACGTGCCCGCCGGCACCTCGCCCCGCTCGATCGCGGCCGCCTCGCCGAGGTTGTCGAAGCTGAGCACGAGCGTGTTCGACGATCGCTCCACGCGGCCATCGTATTGTTCTCGGCTTGGCTCCTCGGGTCGCATTGGTTACCGGCGGCGCCGGTGGTATCGGGCGGGCGATCGTCGCCGCACTCGCCGCGGACGGGCATCGCGTCGCCTCGGGCGACATCGTCGAGGATGCGGTCGCCGACGCGGCGCTCGCGGTTCGGCTTGACGTGACCGACACCGGCTCGGTCGAGTCGGCGGTCGGAGGGGTCGAGGACGAGCTCGGCCCGATCGAGATCCTGGTCAACACCGCCGGTTGGGACGAGTTCCACTCGTTCCTGGAGACCGGGGAGGAGTTCTGGGATCAGATCATCGAGCTGAACTACAAGGGCTGCCTCCGGGTCTGCCGGCGGGTGGTGCCGGGGATGGTCGAGCGCGAGTACGGACGCGTGGTCAACATCTCCTCGGACGCCGCCCGCGTGGGCTCTTCGATGGAGGCCGTGTACGCCGGAGCAAAGGCGGCACAGGTCGCGTTCGGGAAGACGCTGGCCCGCGAGGTGGCGCGGCGCGGCGTGACGGTCAACAGCGTGTGCCCCGGGCCGACCGAGACGCCGCTACTCGAGGGGTTGCTGGGCGCTGGTGATGACAGCGCGAAGATGGTCGAGGCGCTGCGTCGCGCGGTGCCGATGCGGCGCCTCGGGCGCCCCGAGGACGTCGCCGCCGCGGTGGCCTTCCTGGTCTCCGATCGGGCCGGCTACATCACCGGCCAGACGCTGTCGGTCAGCGGCGGGCTGACGATGGCGTGAAGACCGGCTCGGGGGCGCGTGGTGGAAGTCGGGAGCGCGGCGGTGTCCTGCTGGCCGAGCGTCAGGGACAGCAGCGGAATCGTGAGCGGGATCAGGATCGCCAGGGCGGGGTCAGCGGGTTCACCACTGCCGCCACGTCCTTGGTCTTCGACAGGTTGGCCACGGCCTGGTTGACCGCATTGGCGTTGGCCTGATCGGTGAGCTTGCCGGTCTTGGTGTGGAGCACGATCGGGCATCGTCACGACCAGCGATACGCCCAGGACCACGAAGCGCCGCCGCACGCACAAGCAGCGCGAGTCCGTACAGCACACCGGTCACGAGTTTCTCCACCCCGTTGGTCCCGGAGAATCGGCATCCGTACCGGGCGAGTTTGATCGTCGCGCGCTGCCGGGAAAGTCAAGGTGTGTGGGCATGTCATCCCCGAAGGGAGCTGAAGCATGGATCTAACCGACACTCGCTACGAGGTCGAGAACGGCCTGGCCTGGATCACGATCGACCGGCCCGACCGCATGAACGCGTTCCGGGCCAGGACGGTCGATGAGCTGATCCACCTGTTCACGTGCGCGTGGGCCTCGTCCGAGGTTGGGGTGATCTGCCTGACCGGCGCGGGCGACCGTGCGTTCAGCGCCGGCGGCGACCAGAAGCAGCGCGCCCAGACCGGCGACTACGGGCCGAGCGAGTCGGGGCTGTTCGAGATCGAGCGCCTGCACCGGCTGATCCGCGATGTGCCCAAGCCGGTGATCGCCGCGGTCAACGGGGTGGCGATCGGGGGAGGGCACGTGCTCCACGTGCTGTGCGACGTGACGATCGCGGCTTCCTCGGCCACCTTCGGTCAGGTGGGACCGCGTGTCGGCTCGTTCGACGGCGGGTTCGGCACCGCGTACCTGGCGCGCGTGGTCGGCGAGAAGCGCGCCCGCGAGATCTGGTTTCGCTGCCGGCGCTATGACGCCGCGACCGCGGAGCGCTGGGGGCTCGTGAACGAGGTCGTGCCCGATGATCGCCTGCGGGACACCGTGCGGGCCTGGGCCGACGACATGCTCGCGCTGTCCCCGACCGCGCTGCGCTTCCTCAAGCAATCGTTCAACGCCGACACCGAGCACATCGCCGGGATCGCCTCGATGTCGTTCAGCGGTCTGGGCCTGTTCGCCGAGACCGACGAGGCGCGCGAGGGCGTGCGGGCGTTCAGCAAGAACCGGCCGCCCGACTTCGGGGGCTACCGGGTGCAGGCGTCGCGTTAGGCGTTAGGCCTTAGGTGCGGGAGGCGGCCTCGAGCACCGAGTCGAGCAGGCCCGGGAAGCGGGTGTCGAGGTCCTCGCGGCGCAGTTGGTTCAGGCGCGTGGTGCCCTCAATGTGCTGACGGATCACGCCGGCCTCGCGCAGCACCCGGAAGTGGTGCGTGCAGGTCGACTTGGTCACCGGCAGGTTGAAGCTCCCGCAGGTCCGCTTGTCCTCGACGGCCAGCGCGGCCACGATGCGCAGCCGCATCGGGTCGCTCAGCGCGTGCAGAACGGCAGCCAGCTCGATGTCCTCGGACGCCGGATGGCACAGCCTGTCCTCATCCAGCTTCGCGGGCGGCTCGACCAGCCGAGCGGTAGCGGCGACCGCCTGTCCTTGTGTGACGTGCGTATCCATCTTCCCCTCAGTTTAGTACGACGCCCCTCGAACTTTTTGGTATCGTTCGATGAACGTCGTACTAGTCTGGGTTAAGTTCGTCGCAGGTGGTCGAATGAGCCCGGCCTCGATCGTCAAGCTCAGTATGAACCCTGAAACCACACCTGAAACCAAGCCTCATCTGCGCGCCGTCCTGGTGCTCGCCTGCCTGGCCCAGTTCATGGTCATCCTCGACGTGTCCGTGGTCAACGTGGCCCTGCCCGCGATCCGGAACGCTCTGCGCTTCTCCGAACAGGACCTTCAGTGGGTGGTCAACGCCTACACGGTGACGTTCGCCGGCTTCCTGCTCCTGGGGGGCCGCGCCGCCGATCTTCTAGGCCGCCGGCGAGTGTTCGTCTCGGGCCTGGTCCTGTTCGCGCTCGCCTCGCTGGCGGGGGGATTCGCCGACTCGCAGGCGCTGCTGATCGCCGCCCGCGCGGCGCAGGGCCTCGGTGGAGCGATCATCGCCCCGGCTTCGCTCTCGATCCTCACCACCAGCTTCGAGGAAGGCGCGGCCCGTAACCGAGCCGTGGGCATCTGGGCCGCGACCGGCGGCGCCGGTGGAGCGGCCGGCGTGCTCCTCGGTGGCGTGATCACCGATCTCTTGAGCTGGCGCTGGATTCTGTTCATCAACGTCCCGATCGGGCTGCTCGCCGCCCTGTTCGCCGAGCGCTACATCGTCGAGACGCGCGAGACCGTGCAGCGGCCGAGCTTCGATCTGGCCGGCGCGCTCGCCGCGACGGTGGGCCTGTCGGTGCTGGTGCTCGGGATCGTGCGGACCGACGTCACCGGTTGGGGTGCGGCTTCGACGGTGGCGCTGCTGGCGGCCGGCGGGTTGCTGCTGGCTCTGTTCGTGGCGATCGAGGGACGATTCGCCCGGTCGCCGCTCATGCCGCTCCGGATCTACGCCTCGCGGACGCTGAGCGCCGCGAACGTGGTCGTGGTCCTGGTCGGGGCGGCGTCGTTCGCGATGTGGTTCTTTCTGTCTTTGTACCTGCAGCAGGTGCTTGGCTACTCCCCGCTCCGCGCCGGCTTAGCGTTCCTGCCGATGACCCTGTGCATCGTCGCTGCGTCCAGGCTCGCCTCTCGAGCCGTCACGTCGGTGGGACCCAAGCCGATGCTGGTCCTCGGGATGGCTCTGCAGGCGGTCGGCCTGCTCATGTTCACGCACATCTCACCCGAGGGCAGCTACCTGGGGGACGTGCTGGTCCCCTCGCTGCTGATCGCGGTCGGCATCGGCTTCTCGTTCGTCCCGGTCACGATCGCGGCGGTCTCCGGCGTGGCCTCGGAGGAGGCGGGCCTGGCCTCGGGTCTGGTCAACACCTCGCGTCTGGTCGGCGGGGCGCTCGGCCTGGCCATCCTGGCCACGCTCGCCACCGCGCGAACCAACGGGGACCTCCACCACGGCGTGGCGGCCCACGCCGCGCTCACCGGCGGATTCGAGGTCGCGTTCGGGGTCGCCGCGGCGTTCGCTGCGGCCGGTGCGCTGATCGCGCTGATCGGGCTGCCGCGAGTACCGATGCGGCGCGTGCGGCAGCGGACGATGGCCGCCGAGTCCGCCTGAAACTCCCGGACGCGGCAGAATCCGCGCCGTCATGGCGCGCTGCTTCGTCACCCGCTCGTTGCCCGGCCCGGCGCTCGACCGCCTGCGGGCCGAGCATGAGGTCGAGGTGTGGACCGAGCGGTTGCCTCCGTCCTATGAGGAGCTGTCCGCCCGGGCGGCGGCGGTCGATGGCCTGCTCGCGCTGCTCACCGATCGGATCGACGCGGCGCTGATAGAGCACTGTCCCCGGCTGCGCGTGATCTCCAACTACGCGGTCGGCTACGACAACATCGACATCGACGCCGCGGCGGCCCGGGCGATCGCGGTCGGCAACACTCCGGACGTGTTGACCGAGGCCACCGCGGACCTGACATGGGCCCTCTTGCTGGCGGCGGCGCGCAAGCTGCCCGAGGCGGTGGCGTCGGTGCACGCCGGCGATTGGCTGACCTGGGAGCCGGCCCGGTACCTGGGCGCGGCCGTCCAGGGCGCGGTGCTGGGGATCATCGGGTTTGGGCGGATCGGGCGGGCGGTGGCGCGGCGCGCTTCGGGCTTCGACATGACCGTGCTGTACACCGGTGCCGGCTCCGGGGCTTCGGCTTCCGACGCTTTGGCATCGGAGGTTCCGCTCGACGAGCTGCTCGAGGGCTCCGACTTCGTGTCGCTGCACTGCCCGCTCACGCCCGCGACCCACCACCTGATCGACGCCGCCACGCTGGGCCGGATGCAGTCGAACGCGATCTTGGTGAACACCGCACGCGGGCCGATCGTGGATCCCGTCGCTCTGCGGGAGGCGCTGGAGTCCGGGCAGATAGCCGGCGCCGCGCTCGACGTGACCGAGCCCGAGCCGCCGCCCCCGGACGATCCATTGTTGGGGGCCCCGAACCTGATCGTGGTTCCGCACATCGGGTCGGCAACTCGGCTCGCACGCGAGCAGATGGCCGAGCTGGCCGTCGAGAACCTGCTGGCCGGCCTGGAGGGCCGGCCGCTCCCCCACCAGGTGGAGGCGGTGGTTTGAGATGAACTGCGCGGTCGTCGACATCGGCACGAACTCGACCCGGCTGCTCCTCGCAGTAGTGCACGACGGGCGAGTCGGGGAGATCCTCGAGCGGCGGACCGAAATCACCCGGCTCGGCGCCGGGGTCGACGCGGATGGCCGGTTGAGCGACGAGGCCATGCAGCGCGTGTACACGGTGCTCGACCAGTACGGGAAGCTGATCGAGCGCCACGGGGCGGACAGAGCGGTCGCGGTCCTGACCAGCGCTGTGCGCGACGCGTCCAACGGGCAGGAGTTCGCTGACGCGGTGCGCGAGCGGTGGGGACTCGAGCCTCACGTGTTGAGCGGCGACGACGAGGCACGGCTCACGTTCCTGGGCGCCACCAGCGAACGAGATCCGTCGGACCAGACCCCCACGCTGGTCATCGACATCGGCGGCGGGTCCACGGAATTCGTCATCGGCACCGGCGGGGAGATGGAGTTCCACGTCTCCAACCAGGCTGGGGTGGTGCGTCAGACCGAGCGCCACCTGGCGTCGGATCCACCGACGTCTGAGCAGTGCGACGCGTTGGCGCGCGATGTGCGCTCGATTCTCGCGGACGGCGTGCCCGAGAAATGGCGCCGCGCGGTCGGCCACGCGATCGCGGTGGCGGGTACCGCGACCTCGATGGCCTCAATCGCGCAGGAGCTCGTGCCCTACGACCCGGACAAGGTCGAGGGCTACGTGCTGAGCGATTCGGACTGCCGCGAGATCCGTGACCGGCTGGCCGGATTGACGCTGGAGGAGCGCCGAGCGGTGCGGGGCCTACACCCCGATCGCGCGCCCACGATCGTCGCCGGCACGATCATCATCCTCGAGGTGCTCGCGCTGTTCGGGCTGCACGAGTTCGAGGTCTCAGAGCACGACATCCTGCGCGGCGCCGCTCTCGGGCTCGAATAGCGTCCGGGTTCTGCCCCGGGGAGGAATCAGGGGTCCTCGGCGTCTCGGCAGTCATGAGACGTCTGACAACTTCACGTTACGTTATATTCCTGCGGTCGGGCATCGGCGTGGTGGCTCTGGCCACGCTGGCCGCGCTGGCCGGGTGTGGCGCGCGCAGCAGCGCCGCCACGGTCGCGGCCTCCCCCGCCGCAGACCACACGGTCACTGCGACCCGATCCGGCACGTCGCGGTCCGCCGCCGGCGTGGCCATCGACCAACGCATCGCCCGCGATGCTCAGTTGCGCCGATCCGACTTTCCGTCCGGGTGGTCGTCGAGCCCGCGGCCGGCGGCGACGACCGGCGGCAAATGTCCGGGCATCCGTGACGCGAGGGCGGCGGTCGACGCCCACGCGCGCTCGCGGGAGTTCGCACAGGTAAGCGGGGGGTTCGCCGCGGCGACGGCTGACAGCGCCGTCTACATCTACGCCGACACCGCGGGCGCCAGGCACTGGTTCGCGCACATGAGCAGCCGCGACACCAGGGCCTGCCTGGTCCGCGTACTCGGAAAGAGCACGGAGGCTCAGGTGCGCGGGCAAGGAGCGACGCTTGACTCCATCACCGCACGTCGCGTGAGCCTCGCTCCGGCCGGGGATGAGCACGCAGCGGACCGGATCGTGATCCGACTGACCGCCGGAGGGGTCAGGGCGAAGGTGGAGGCGGATGTGATCTTCGTCCAGGTCGGGCGGGGAATCGCCGCGTTCGCTTTGGCCGACGTGGGGGGGCCGCCCGATCAGCGCCTCGAGACCAAGCTGGTGCGCGTCGTCACCGGCCGGCTCGCCGCCGGCCTGCAGGGAGCGGGGTGACCGGGATCACGCCGAGCGGGGTGACCGGGATCACCCCGAGCGGGGTGATCGCGATCACGCCGAGCGAGGCGGTGCGGCGCGCAGGCGCCCGCTGAGATCGGCGCATTCGGCGCACACCTCGTCCGGGATCACCCCGGCTCGCATCAGCAATCCGAACACCTGGCAGCCCAGGCAGAAGCCGAA
>DATIEI010000285.1:0-8536 GCA_035455845.1 Solirubrobacteraceae bacterium | reverse complement strand
CCCAGATGCGGTCGTCCGGCCAGTTCCCGATGTCCTCATCGGCAGGCACCTGGAGGTAGAGCCGGCTGATCTCCTGTGAGCGCATCGTGTAGAGCGCGAATCCCCGCTCGTTCCAGGAGTAGATGAGCTCGTCGGTCGCGGGCTGGGCCTCGGCCAGGATCCCCAGCCAGCCGAACGGATACGTGTAGTCGTACTCGGTGATGTGCTCGGCGATGGTCGGGCGGCTGACGCCGTGGAAGCCGTCGCAGCCGGCGATCGCGTCGCACGTGAGCTGATGGCTCTCGCCGTCATGCTCGTAGGTGATCCGGGGTTGGTCGGTTTCGATGTCGTGAAGCGCGACGTTCGATACCTCGAAGTGGACCGGGACGCCTCTTTCGAGCAGGGCGCTCGTGAGGTCCTTGACCACTTCCTGCTGGCCGTAGATCGTGATGTGCCGGCCGGTCAGGGCAGCCATGTCGACGTAATGATTCTCCCCGCCGTGGCGCAGGTAGATGCCGTTGTGCTCGAGTCCTTCCTCGTCGAGCCGCTCCCCGACGCCGAGCTCGTGCATCAGGTCGACGGTGTTCTGCTCGAGCAGGCCGGCGCGGACGCGCTCCTCCACGTACGCCCGGTCGCGCGATTCGAGCACCACGCAGTCGATGCCGTCGCGGTTCAGCAGCATGGCCAGCGTTAGGCCGGCGGGACCGGCGCCGACGATGCCTACCTGGGTGCGCATCGGCGCGAGTCTATGTTTCCTGGTCGGTTCGTGCGGTGGTGAGCACGATGACCTCGAGGTTGCGCGGGCCGTGGACGCCGCGCACTCTGGTCATCTCGATGTCGACGGTGGCGGAGGGGCCGGAGATGAACGTGATCGGTCGGGTGGGGCGGTCTTGGAGGGTGGCGATCGCCTCTGGGACCGACGGGACGATCTGGTCCTGTCTGACGACGCAGAGGTGGTAGTCGGGCAGGAGCGTGAGGGCACGCCGACCCATGCCGGGGCCGCCGTCAAGGACGATCGTGCCGGTCTGGGCGATCGCCAGGGCGCACGTGGTGAGCACGCCGTCGACCGCGTCGAGCTGGTCGTGGGTGAGCGGCGGGTCGTCGGTCAGCGGGTCTTGGACAGCGGTCGTCCAGGCGTCTGGGACGACAAGCCGCTCGCGGCTGCCCAGCGCCTTGCGCACGGTCTCCTCGAGGTCGGCCGTGTCGACCACGTGGGTGGTCGCGTCGTAGTGGGCCAGGCGATTCAGGAAGGTGTCGAGGCCGTCGTCGGTGGTGTTCCGGTAGTCGCGGGGGATAGGGCCGCTTGGCTTGACGTCGCCGATGGCCGCTCTCACCCGGGTGAGAATTTCCTCGCGGGTCGTCATCGTTTCCTCCACCACTCGCGAAACGGCTCGGCTGGGGGGTCGGGTAGGTCGCGCGTGCGGGTCCATCTGGAGATCGGCGGGGGCGCGGTGTGTCGAATGAGGCGCATCAGCCTGGCGGACCTGAGCGCGGCGGTCCAGCGGCGGCGTCCGCTCATCGCGCTCGCGGCCATTGCGAATGCTGCGTCTCCGCTCTTGTGGGACTTGGCCTTCACGGCGTCATGTCTGAGCTTGACCAGCACGGTGGGGATGTCGATCTCGACTGGGCACACCTCGTAGCACGCGCCGCACAGGCTCGAGGCGAACGGCAGCTGCGGGGCGTGCTCGACCCCGACCAGCAACGGTGTGAGGATCGCGCCGATCGGTCCGGGGTAGGTCGAACCGTAGGCGTGGCCGCCGGTGCGCTCGTACACCGGGCACACGTTCAAGCAGGCGGCGCAGCGGATGCACCTGAGCGCCTGGCGCCCCACGGTGTCTTTGAGAGCGTTGGTCCGGCCGTTGTCGAGCAGGATGACGTGGACGTTCCGCGGGCCGTCGTGTCTTGTGACTCCGGTCCAGATCGAGTTGTAGGGGTTCATCCGCTCGCCGGTGCTCGAGCGGGGGAGGAGCTGGAGGAACACCTCGAGGTCCTTGAACGTGGGGATGAGCTTCTCGATGCCGACCACGCTGATCAGCGTCTCGGGGAGGGTCAGGCACATGCGGCCGTTGCCTTCGGACTCGGCCACGAGCAGGCCGCCGGTCTCGGCGATCGCGAAGTTCGCGCCGCTGATCGCCGTCTTAGTCTTCAGGAACAGCCGTCTGAGGTGCAGCCGGGCCGCCTCGGCGAGCGCATGGGGATCGTCGGTGAGGTCGGTCGGTGCATCCGGCATGTGGTCGAGGAAGATGCGCCGGATCTCGGCCCGGTTGCGGTGAAGCGCCGGCACCACGATGTGGCTGGGCTTGTCGTGCGAGAGCTGGATGATCAGCTCGGCCAGGTCAGTCTCGTGAGCGGTGATCTGTTGTCTGGCGAGTGCCTCGACCAGGCCGATCTCCTGGGTGGCCATCGACTTGACCTTGATCACCTCGGTTTGGCCCCCCTGCTTGATGAGGTTCGCGACCAATTGGTTGGCCTCGGTTGCGTCGTTGGCCCAGTGGACGTGGGCTCCGTTGGCGGTGGCGTTCTGCTCGAATTGGCTCAGGTAGGTGTCGAGGTGGTGAAGCACGTCGTCCTTGATCGCCGCGCCGGCGTGGCGGAGCTCCTGCCAGTCGGGCGTCTCGGCGACCAGACCGGCGCGGCGCTGGCGGATGGTTGCGGTGGCGTTGCGGACGTTGCGCCGCAGCTGGGAGTTTTCGACGGCCTGTTTCGCGTTCTGGGCGAACGGCGGGTCATCGGTCCAGATGACATCGCCCGAGGTCATGTTTCTCCGTCGGTGCTGGCCAGGATCTCGGCCAGGTGGAGGGTCCGGATGCCGGCTCGGATCCGCTCGAGGCCGCCGCCGATGTGCATCAGGCACGAGCGGTCGCCGGCGCACAGCACCTCGGCGCCCGATTCGATCACCGACTCCATCTTGTCGGCGAGCATGGCGGCCGACACGTCGGGGTTCTTGATCGAGAAAGTGCCGCCGAACCCGCAGCACTCGTCGCTGCGCGGGAGGTCGATCAACTCGATGCCGCGGACGTTGTTGAGGAGTCTCAGTGGGCGGTCGCCGAGTTTCAACATCCGGAGTGAGTGGCAGGTCGGGTGGTAGGTGACCCGGTGGGGGAAGTAGGCGCCGACGTCGTCGGTGTGGAGGACGTCGGTGAGGAACTGGGAGAGCTCATAGGTCTTGTTGGCGGTTTGCTGCGCGCGGGTGGCGAGTGCTTCGTCTTGCGCATGCCGGGCGATCATCGCGTGCTGGTGGCGGATCGCGCCTACGCAGGACGCTGAGGGGGCCACGATCGCGTCGTAGGGCTCGAAGGTGTGGACGTACCTCTCGACGAGGGTCGGCTCGAAGTAGCCGGAGTTCGTGTGCATCTGGCCGCAGCACGTCTGCTCGAGCGGGAACTCGACGCGTTGGCCGAGCCGTTCCAGGATGTTGACGGTGGCCTTGCCGGCATCTGGGAACAGCGCGTCGATCAGGCAGGTGGCGAAGAGGGCAACGCGCATTCGTGTGGATGATGCCCGGTGGGCGTGCGGTGGCGCGGGGCGGGGGTCACGAGACTGGTTCTATCGTGGAGTTCGGCAGCGCGGCGTATCAGAGCGGCCCGGGGGTGTTTCACCGCGACACTAAAAGGACCTCGTATTCCGCGGCGCCGGCTTCGATGTCATGCGCCCCACCCGCGCGCACGTCGTCTACGAGCCGCCGCGAGTGCTCGTCCTGATCGCTCAGGCGCTCGCGTAGCTCAGGCGGCGGGCCGGACCGACTCGCGCCGCTCGACCTCGGCCCGCACGACCGGCGCCACTCGGGTGCCGAATAGCTCGATCGAGCGCATCACGTCCGCGTGCTGGACCGCGCCGACGCTCATCTGCCCGATGTAGCGGTCCATGCCGAACAGCTCGTGCTCGAACAGGATCTTCTCCGCCACCTCCTCGGGAGCGCCGACGGCCAGGGCGCCGCGAGGGGAGCGGAGGGCGTCGTACTGGCTCCGTCCGGCCGGCGGCCAGCCGCGCTCTCGGCCGATCCGATTCATCATGGCCAGATACGGCGCGGCGAACGCCGAGTCGGCATCCCGCGAGCTCTCGCCGACGAACGCATGCGTGTTGATCGCGAGCCGCGCCTCGGCCGGGTCGTGGCCGGCGGCCTGGAAGGCCTCGCGGTAGAGATCGACCAGCGGCACGAACCGCTCGGGCTGCCCCCCGATGATCGCCACGGTCAGGGGCAGGCCAAACCCGGCGGCGCGAACAACGGACTGCGGCGTGCCCCCCACAGCCACCCACACCGGCAACGGATCCTGCACCGGGCGCGGCCAAACGACCGCGTCGTTCAGCGCCGCGCGGTGCTTGCCCGACCAGGTGACCGACGTCGACTCGCGGATCTGCAGCAGCAGCTCGAGCTTCTCGGCGTACAGCTCGTCATAGTCGTCGAGGTCATAGCCGAACAGCGGAAACGACTCGATGAACGAGCCGCGACCGGCCATGATCTCGGCCCGGCCGCCGGAGATCAGATCGAGCTCGGCGAACGCCTGGAAGACTCGCACCGGGTCGTCTGAGCTGAGCACGGTGACCGCGCTCGAGAGGCGGATCTGCTCGGTGCGGGCGGCGATCGCGGCGAGCGCCACCGCCGGCGAGGAGACCAGGAAGTCGGGCCGGTGGTGTTCGCCCACGGCGAACAGGTCGAGCCCGAGCTGATCGGCCAGCTCGGCTTCCTCGAGCAGCTGGCACATGCGCTCCTGCGGGCTTACGCCCGAGGACAGCTCCGCGAAGGTGGCGAGTCCAAGCTCCATATATGAGGGAGGATAGCAGGATAGTTGTGGAGACAACTATCCTGAGGGGGTCTCGGCGAATGCTTCGGTGGTGATCGAGAGCTGTCGAGCCCGTCGCTTGGCCGCTCCAACCGCCGCGGTGAGTGCGCCGAGGTCATACACGCCGTAGTGCCGGCGGCCGTTGATGAAGAACGTCGGCGTTCCCGAGACGCCGCTCTCGTCGGCACTGGCCACGTCCTCGCTGATCCGGGAGGCGTACTCGCGACGGCGCAGCTCGTCCCGGAAGCGGTCGACGTCCAGCCCGAGATCGCCGGCGTGGCGGATCAGGTCGCGGGGGGACAGCTCGCCCTGATGGGAGAGCAGGCGGTCGTACATGTCCCAGAAGTGCCCCTGGGCGGCGGCGGCCTCCGACGCTTCGGCGGCAAGCTGGGCGCTGGGGTGGACGTCGCTGAGCGGTAGGTGGCGCCACACGTAGCGCACGTCGTCCCCGTGCGCGGCGAGCAGGTCTCGGATCGCGCCCTCGGCCTGGCCGCAGTAGGGGCACTCGAAGTCGCCGTACTCGAGCAGGGTCACCGGGGCATCGTCCGGTCCGCGGACATGGTCGTACTCGGGGTCGACCTCGACCGCCAGGTCGAGGATGTCCTCGGATGTGCGGCCGACCTGCCGTGCCCGCACGGTGTCGGGCAGCAGGCGGATGGCCCGGGTGATGGCCCACGCGACGGCCGGCGCGGCCACCACGGTGGCCAGCGCGCCGAGTCGCGCCTCGTCGAGCTGGGCACCCTTGAAGGCCAGTCTCGAGACCAGCAACGAGACCGTGAAGCCGATGCCGGCGCACGCCCCGGCGGCCAGCAGCACAGGCTCTGAGATCGGAGAGCGCGGTCCGTGGAGCGCCGGTCGCGACGCGATCCAGGAGCCCGTGAACACGCCGATCGGCTTGCCGAGCACGTACCCGAGCAGGATCCCCCAGGTGATCGGCGAGGAGACCGCGCTGCTCAGCAGCGACCCGGTCAGATGGATCCCCGCGTTGGCGAGCGCGAACAACGGCACGATCACGTAACTGGTCCAGGGATGCAGCTCGTACTGGAGTCGCTCGTTGGGCGAGATCGCCGACTGGAAGCTCTGCTGGGCCGACCGGGCCAACTCGGGCGTGGGCTGCTCGCGGAACGAGCGAGCCAGCGCGGTGGCCCGCTCGAGGTCCTCGCGCGATGGCGGGTAGGCGCTCGTCCCCAGGCCGATGGCCAGTCCGGAGATCACCGGGTCGATGCCCGAGCGGAACATCGCCACCCAGATAGCCACCCCGACCCCGATCGAGATCGGCGTGCGGCCGAACGGCGCATACCGAAGCGCCACGAGCACCCCGAACAGGGCGATCGCGACGAGGAGCGCCACCACCGAGACGTGGGTCGTGTACACGGTGGCGATCACGACGAGCGCGGCCAGGTCGTCGACGACCGCGAGCGTGAGCAGGAAGACCCGGATTCGGGTCGCCGTCCGCGGAGTGATGAGGGCCACCGCGGCGAGCGCGAACGCGGTGTCGGTCGACATCGCCGCCCCCCAGCCGTGCCCGCCTGCCCTCCCGGCGTTGAAGGCCAGGTAGATCACGATCGGCACCGCGATCCCACCGATCGCGGCGAACACAGGGATGGCCAGCCGGCGGCGCTCGCGCAGCTCACCGAGGTCGAGCTGGCGCTTGGCCTCGAGTCCCACGACGAGGAAGAACAGGGTCATCAACCCCTCGTTGACCCACGTGCGGAGATCGGCCGCGATCCCGGTGTGACCGAGGTGGATCGAGAGCTCGGTGGTCCACACCGTCTCGTACGAATGCCAACCGGGAGAGTTCGCCCACAGCAGGGCGGCGATCGCCGCCCCCAGCATCACGAACGCGCCTCCGGTCTCGGTGCTCAGGAAGCTCCGGACCGGAGCGGCCAGGTTGCGCGCCCAGGCGGTCCGGCCGCCGAACGGGGTCGCCTCTGTGCTGACGCTCATCGGGCGTCTACTCGACCAGCGGCGGATCGCGGAGGTTCGAGTTGATCTGATGCGAGAGGGCCTCGGAGGCCGCACGCCGGGCCAGGCGGCGCTGCTCGTCGTCGGCGCGCCCGATCAACGCGGCGTGGTAGGCCTCGGACGCGATCTCGTAACGACGGCGCTCCTCCTCGTTGACGATCGCCGCCTCGCGGCGCAGGGTCTCGGCGCGCTCGGTTACCGCGGCGGCCGGCTCATCGGCCGAGTGCACCTCGCGCTGCTGAAGCTCGCGGACGAACGTGAACCGGCCCTCGCCCACGCGGACCGGACTGTGGCGCACGGTGCAGATCGCGATCGAGCCGTCGTCCCCAACCTCGGTCGAGACCTCGAGCCGCGGGTAGGGCTCGATCGCCGCCAGCCACTGCCGGCGCCGATCGACGACTTCGGCGTTGCTGTGTCCCTCGACCGAATTGGCTGTGATCTCGGCCACGTGCACCCATCCCCAGTGGGTGGCGATCAACAGCCCACCGACCACCAGCGCGAGCACCGCGGCCAGGTCCACGCCGCTCGATACCGCGTCGATGACTCCGAGTGCGACCAGCAGCACTCCGGCGAGGAGCGAGACGGCGGTGAGCGTCGCTCCGGTGCCCACGATCCGCCCGCGCGCCCGGCTCGGAATGACCGTCGCCGGCCGGCCGACGGCCTCCGGGAGCTGACTCAGGTCTTCGTGCAGAAGCCGTTCGTCCGGTTCCAACCCGACGAGATCGGCGGTATTCGACACCTCGCTCATTTCTGGTCAAGGTACTCCTCGCCGGGGGTGCTTAACTACATAGAGCGATGCCGTTGTTCTTCTTCACCGTCGAGCAGCAGGAGCGAGCGATCGTCGAGCGCTTCGGCAAGTTCGTGCGGGTCGCCGGCCCCGGGCTGCAGACCAAGACCCCGTTCGTCGAGCGCGTCGCGGGCCGGATGAGCCTCCAGGTCGAGCAGCTCAACTCCGAGATCGAGACCAAGACCAAGGACAACGTGTTCGTCCAGGTCAAGCTCGCCGTGCAGTACAAGGTCGGCGCGACCGAGCAGCAGGTCCAGGACGCCTACTACAAGCTCGACGATCCCGAGGTGCAGATGCAGGCGTACGCGTTCGACGTGGTTCGCTCGCACATCCCGACCATGGATCTCGACGAGGCCTACGCCGACGCGGACACGATCGCGCGGCACATCCAGGACACGCTGCATCGCCAGATGGCCGACTACGGCTACGAGATCGTCAAGGCGCTGGTGACCAACATCGAGCCCGACCAGCGGGTCAAGGACGCGATGAACAACATCAACGCATCCCAGCGCAACCAGATCGCGGCGGCTGCGCAGGGCGACGCGCAGAAGACGCTGGCGGTCAAGAAGGCCGAGGGCGAGAAGGAGACCATGCGCCTGCAGGGCGAGGGCGTGGCCGCCGAGCGCAAGGCGATCGCCGAGGGGCTGCACGAGTCGCTCGAGATCATCGCCCAGCACGGCCTCGACCCGCGCGAGGCGATGGCGCTTGTCGCGCTGACCCAGTACACCGACATGATCCGGGCCCTGGGCGAGGGCGCGAAGAGCAACACGATCCTGCTGCCGCACTCCCCGAGCGCCGTGGGCGACCTGATGGCTCAGATCAGGGATGGAGTCATGATCGGCGATCTGGCCACCGGGGCGGCAACAGCGAGTGACAACGCAGCCGCGCTTCCGCCGGGCACAAGGCGCCCCGCGCCCCCCGCGTAGCCAAAGCCCTCCGTCCTAGCTTTCGGGATCACGCTGCTGGCCAAGCAGGACATCCCCTTCTGGGTCGACCTGGGCGTGATTGCAGTGTTCAGTCAACG
>DATIEI010000284.1:0-12722 GCA_035455845.1 Solirubrobacteraceae bacterium | reverse complement strand
AGGAGCTGGTGTTCATCTCCCAGGCCGGCATGGTCCAGCGCACCTCGGTGCGCGGGATCAGCCGCTACGGCCGCGCCTCCCAGGGTGTGAAGCTGATGAACATCCGCAACGATGACCAGGTCAGCGCGGTGGCGCTGGTGGTCGAATCCGACGCTCCGACCGCGGCGACGGTGGCCGAGCCCGATGAGCCGCTGCCAGGGTCCGAGCCCGATGAGCCGCTGCCAGGGTCCGAGCCCGATGAGCCGCTGCCAGGGTCCGAGCCCAATGAGCCCTCGGACGACACGCCGGGGGACAACGGCGACGGCGAATAGACGCCGGGCCCCCCGCCTGGGGGCCAGTCTCACCACAGCCGCCTGAATTCCTCAAGCGGCCCTCGGGCCGTACCGATAAGCGGAGAAATGGGACCCGCACGGCCAGAGCGACTACGCCTGAGCCGCCTCGGCGTCCTGGTGGTCCTCGCCTGGCTGACCTTGATGGTGGCCGGCGGCTCTCTGCTCGCCAGCTCGCAGGCCCGTAGCCGCCGCGGGATGGCGAGCCGTCTCGACGCCCGGACGAAGTACGCGGCCACCTTCATCTCGATTTACGCCCACGATTTGCTGGCCCGCGATCGCTCGGCTGCCGCTGCCTGGCTCGCCACCCGGAACGTCGACCGCGAGGCCGTGCGGCGGGTGTCATCAGCCCTCGGCCTGACCGGCGCGGTGCTGCTGGACGGCCACGGCCATGCAATCGGCGGCGCGTCCGGCCCCGTCTCGACGCCCGAAAAGCTGCTCGCCCGGCGCTACGGCGAGCTCGCGTCGACCGGCGCGGGTGACGCCTCGCGCATCGCTCTGGTCGAGGTAGCGCACGTGCCCGTGATCACCTTCGCGGTTCGCTACCCGAGCGCGAGCGGGCCCCGCGTCCTGGCCGGTTCCCACCCCGTGGCGGGCACGGTGCTCCCGAGCGCGCTCGACCACGTGCTCTCGACGCGGGGCTGGCAGGCGTTCCTGGTCGACTCCACGGGTGGTCGACTGGCCGCCGGCCAACCGGGTCCTCGACCTGCCGACGCGGTGTCGTTCCAGGCCGCGGTGGCGGGAACGCCCTGGCGCATCCTGGTCAACGACCCGGAGAGCCAGCTGTACGGGTTCCTCAACGGCCCGGGCCGGTGGATGGGCTGGGTGGCTCTGGCCGGACTCACGGCCGCGGGCCTGGCCATCATCCTCCTGATCGCCGGTCTGGCCCGTCAGCGCACCCGGCTGACCCTGCTCAACGGCGAGCTGGGCCGCCTGGCCGCGGTCGACCCGCTCACCGGCCTGCGCAACCGCCGCGCGATCGAGGAGTTCCTGCACGAGGCGCTGAGCGCGGCGCGCCGGCACGAGCACTCCCTGTCGCTGCTCGTGATCGACGTGGATCACTTCAAGGCGTTCAACGACCGACTGGGCCACCGGACGGGGGACGCGGTGCTCGAGCACACCGCGCGAGTGCTCGAGGGCGCTCTGCGCACCGAAGACGCCATCGGCCGGTGGGGCGGTGAGGAGTTCCTCGTCGTCCTGCCCGGCACCGACGAGGAGGGGGCCGTCCGCACCACCGAGCGCCTCCGCGTGGCCCTGGCCGCCGATCAGCCGCAGGAGGCCGTCCAACACGGCCTTCCGGTGACGGTCACGATCGGCGTGGCCGAGTGGCAGCAGGAGGACATGAATGAGCTGATCACCCGCGCCGACGGCGCCCTGTACCGGGGCAAGGCGGCCGGCCGTGACGTGGCCAGGGTCTCGACGGTCATGGCCGCCGTGACCGAGCCGTCCGAGCCGGCCTGACCCGACCCGCCGGTCCGGAGCCTGACCCTCTCCGACCTTCCCATCGGACACATGTCCGCGAGGTTCGAAGACAGGTGCGCCATCCGCTAATCTGCTCGCTACCAGAGAAAGGAGGTGGTCCGACTGTCTGAAAGTACTTGCGGGACCCTGGAGGTGTCCGGCCGCTAAGCCGGAGGCTGACCCCGCCTAGCGGAGTCCCAACCGAGACACCGTCGGAGCGAGCGCCGGGAGTAGTCCCTCCGGCACGCACCAGTTCGCTTCGGTGATGCCAGCCAGTTCATGTGTGAAGGGCGCCGACGTCGACGGCGCCCTTCGCGCTTTCTGGTCTCAGGTCGGCAGCGCGAGACCGACCAGATAGGTCGCGCCGCCGACGATCACGCCGGCCAGCGTCATCTCGAGCCCGGCCGACCACCAGCTCCGGAGCGTGACCAGCGACTTGGCCGCACCGACGAGGAAGTGGGCGACCAGCGAGACGATCGCGGCAGCAATGATCGCCACCGTCCCGGTGGTGAAGATGAACGGGATCACCGGCACGAGCGCTCCGAGCCCGGTCGAGATCCCCGCCGCGATCGCCGCCTGCGTCGGATTGCCGTGCTCGCCCGTCACGCCGAACTCCTCGGCCGACAGCGCTCGGAGCATCGCGTCCGGCTGCGTGGCCAGCTGCGCGGCCATGGAGTTCGCGGTCGCCTCGTCGATGCCCTTGAGCTGGTAGAAGAGCGATAGCTCCTCCTGCTCCTCCTCGGGGTGCTCGGCGATCTCCTGGCGCTCGCGTTCAACGTTTGCCGCGGCCACCTCGGCCTCGGAGCGCTCCGCCAAGAACGCGCCGGTGGCCATCGAGAGCGCGGACGCGACGGCGGCCGACACGCCGGCGGTGAGTACGAAGGTAGAGCCGCCGGTGGCGCCGGATACGCCCGCCACGATCCCGAACACGGCGGCCAGCCCGTCGTTGGCACCGTAGATTGCGCCGCTGATCCAGCCGCCGCCGGTCTGGTGCCACTTCTCCCGGCCGATGATCTTGTTGAGTCGCACCTGAGCGGGATGCATGGGCGCCGGCGGGCCGGCGCCATCCCCGTCACCCGCACCGGAGCGCATCTCGCTGACCGCGTGGGAGTGCGCGCGTTCCTCCTTGCGAATGCTCCGGAGCAGCTCGTCGGTTGTCGGATCCCCGGTCGGGCGTTTGTACAGATCACCGACTTCCTCATCCTCGGCCGCCTCGCGGGCGGCCAGCAGGCGGTCGATCGGTGCGATTCGCGCCTGAAGCCGAAGCCATGGGGACAGCCTCACGCTCTCCGGGGGTGGAATCGTGATCCCGAGTTCGGTCATCCGAGCCTCGAGCCGCCTGCGGTGCCCGCCTTCGGCTTCGGCCATCCGCCCGAGGATCTCCGCCTCGCGCTCCGGCATCCGCGTGGCGATCAGCCCATACACGCGTCCGGCGATGATCTCGCCACGCCATGCCTCTAGCAGGCGCTCGCGTACCTGGTTGTCAACCTCGGTCGCGCCCATGGCGCTTCGACCGCTGACGTTACCTGGCTACGCCGCCAGGTACTGCTGCCAGGCCACGGGGATCGTGGGGCTGGCCACGTGGATGAACACGGTGGCGCTCGGCGTGCGGGGCTGCTTGAGCAGGTGCATGCCGACCTGGCGCGGGAGGGCGTCGCCCTTGCGGCGGTTACAGGGGGCGCACGAGGCCACGATGTTGTCCCAGCTCGAGCCGCCGCCCTTGGAGCGCGGGATCA
Source organism: Solirubrobacteraceae bacterium (assembly GCA_035455845.1). Taxonomy (GTDB): domain Bacteria; phylum Actinomycetota; class Thermoleophilia; order Solirubrobacterales; family Solirubrobacteraceae; genus Palsa-465. Next base: position 9,196 of record DATIEI010000284.1, on the reverse strand, counting down.
CGTGATCGACGGTGAGGTTCGAGCGCGCGCCGCAGTACTGGCAGGTCCAGTTATCGCGGGCGAACACGGCCCGCCGGGTGATCTTGCGGCGGTGCGTGTCGCGTGGGATGCGCACGTAGGCGACCAGGCGGATCACCACCGGACGGGACATCGACCGGGTCGCCGAGTGCAGCTCCCAGTCGGAGCGTTCGATGATCTCGGCCTTCTCCTTGAGGAGGAGGACGACCGCGCGACGGACCGTGCAGACGTTGATCGGCTCATACGTCGCGTTCAACACGAGCACCCGCCCCACCTCACGTCCGCGTCGCTGGTGCTCTGGAGGCGACGCGGACCACACTGGCGCTGGTACTGAGGTGGCCATGGCAGGCGCCAGTTTACCGACGCGTCCCCCGGACCTCTGACCGTTCACGAGGCACCCGCGCGCTCTTCACATGATGCTCACGTGATCGCGGCAGGGAACGAGCCCAGCACGCGGAGCACCTCGACGTGGGCGCGAAGTCCGGCCAGCGCGTCGGCCACGTGTGGCTCGATGTCGCGGCCTTCGAGGTCGAGAAAGAACATGTAACGGCCCAGGCCCTGCTTGCGCGGCCGCGACTCGATGCGGGTCAGGTTGACCTCGCGGCTGGCGAACTCCGACAGGCAGTGGACCAGCCAGCCGGGCGCCTCGGAGCCCACTCCCCAGAACACGACCGCGGTCTTGAATGGCCCGAGGGCCGGGTCGCCCGCGCCCGGAATCCCCGGCTGCGCCCCCACCGGCCCGAGCCAGACGAACCGGGTCTCGTTGTCGGGCACGTCCTCGACCCCGGCGCGCAGCACGTGACATTGGTAGCGCTCGGCGGCCAGGCGGTTGCCGAGCGCGGCCCAGGGACCCTCGTGCTCGGCCACGGTGCGCACCGCCTCGGCGGTCGAGGCGCCGGTCATCACGGTGGCGTGGGGAAGCCGCGAGCGGATGAACCGGGCGCACTGAGCGGTCGCCTGAGGATGGGAGACGACCGCCTCGATCTCGGACAGCTCGAGCGCGGTGCGCGCGATCAGGCAGTGGCGGATCGGGTGGACGACCTCGCCGAGGATCGCCACGTCCTCGGTCTCCATGGCGAGTGCGTCGAGGGTGGCGTTGACCGAGCCCTCGAGCGAGTTCTCGATCGGGACCAGCGCGCGCTGGACCGAGCCGAAGTGGACCGCCATGACCGTGTCGTAGATCGTCGGCTGTGGCACCAGGTCCAGGCCGTCGAAGCCGGCGGTGGCGCTGATCAGCGCCTCGTGGGTGAAGGTCCCCTCGGGTCCGAAGTAGGCGACGCGCATCCCCCCGCCGGTTACCCGTGCCCGTCGGCCTCGAGCGCGCGCCGGATCGCCTCGTCCTCCTCAGGCGAGAGCTCGAGCTCCGGCTTGCCCTCACGAACCTCCTTGGCGTACAGCCGGGCCTGGTCACGGTGGTGGATCGAGGACAGCACGAGCCCCGAGCGCTTGGCGTCGAGCAGCGCGATCGAGGTGGACTGGCGGCCTGACATCTCGCCGTAGGCGTCGTAGCGGATCAGCGCCCGGTAGGCCATCGCCCGATCGATCCGCTGCTCGGCGGTCTCCATCCGCCGGTCGAGCCGCTCCGCGGCGTCCTGCACGTACCGATAGAGCGCCTCGAACTGTTCCTCGAGCGAGGCGGCGTGCGCGACCAGATCCCGCTCCCCGTCACCGAGGACGGTCCGCTGGGCAGCCCGGAGCCGGCGCAGCTTGAGGGCCAGGATCCCGCAGAGCAGGAGAGCCAGGAGTGCGACGGCGCCGGCGGCCATCGCGACGATCCCCGCCGTGCTGGTCAGGTTGTGCACTGGCGACAGGATACGGTCACCTCGGACCGCACCGGCAGCCGGGTCCGCCTACTGGAAGTCGACCGGGAAGGTCAGCGAGTTGTTCGAGGTGGTCTTCTCGCCCGGGACCGGGACGATCGTCGCGGTCAGCTGCTGGGAGCCCTTGGGCGGGATTCCGTTGAGCGTCACCGTGCACTGGGTCGACTGGCCCGCCGTGGTCTGCGGCACGCTGGTCTGGCCGCTGACCTTCGAGCCGGCGATCGTCACCTTGCATTTGACGTTGGTCTCGGTGTTGGTTCCGGTGTTGGCGAAGCTCAGCGTGAAGGTCGGGGCGGGGCTGGCCGGGATCGCATTGGTCGACCCGGTTTGCAGCTGGGTTCCGCCCACGCTGGCCGAGTTCAGCTGATGGCCGTGCAGGCCGGGCGCGATTGGCTTGTTGCTCTTGGCCTGAGGGAGCGAGACGTGAAGCTGGTTGGCGACGGTTTGCGGATCCAGCCAGTCGATCGAGGGCAAGAACTGCGCCGAGTTGATCTGCTGGCCGCCCAGTCCGCCCACGGCGATGCCCGCCGCCCGGAGCGCACCGATGATCTGCGGCACGGTGTAGTTCTTGTAGAGCACGTCGGAGGCATAGAACTTGGCCATCTCGGCGGCGATCGTGTTGACCGCGTCCTTGGCGGTCTGCGATTGCAGCGCGGGCTGGACCTGCCGGCCGATGTTGTGGATCCCGTCAGCGCGCATCTGGAGCGCGAGCACGAAGTTCGACTGCGCGCCTTTGACCTCGTCCGGCACGCTCAGGGCCTTGGCCTTGTCCAGCTGCTTGGTCGCGTCCATCCACGACTCGTTCAGGCTGGTCTGAAGCGAGGTCGGGTCGCCGGTTCCCCCGGACAATGAGCCGAAGAAGCTGTTTCCGGTGTTGACCGACTGGGCGTTCAGGGAGGCGACGCTGTTGTTGTAGTCCTTGAGCGCGCTGTTGCGGGCGCTCACCTCGCAGCTGTTGACGAGGACCGCGATCAGGATGATCGCGACGACCACCACGCCGGCCAGGACGAGCCGGCGAACCAGGATTGCCTGCTGCGTAGCCGGGCCAGGGCGTCGAGGACCGCCGGTCGGTCGGCGCCTGCGCGGGGCCGACCGTGGCGCTGTACGAGTCTCCTCCGGCTCGTCGAAGAACGACACGCTTGCTCGCTCCTTAACGGAATCGGGAACGGTCAGTATGACCGCCTGGACGGCGGTAAGACGATCCTGAACGGCGCCGCCCGCAGGGGAAGACCCCGGTGTGCTCGAAAAAGTGCCCGTGCGCACGCGAATCCTGTCCGGCTCGAAGGCTCCGACCGCTCGCATGCCGGACCCGCGACCCGGCTCCCGCACGCTGCCGCCGGGCCCTGACCCGGGCGCGGCCGCCGAGCGCGCACCGCTCGTGGCTCGCGATCTGCGCGCCCCGTCGGACGCGCCGCTCGTGCTCGGCCGCTACCGCCTGCGTCGCCGGCTGGGCACCGGCGGCTTCGCCACCGTGTGGCTGGCCCAGGATCAACGACTGGACCGGGAGGTCGCGGTCAAGATCCTTCCGCGCGCGCGGGTGATCGCGGGGGACCGTGCCGGTGCCGGCGGCGGGCGCTTCGAACGGGAGGCGCGCGCGGCGGCGCGGCTCGCCCACCCGGGCATCGTGACCCTGTACGAGGCGGCGGTGGACGACGAAGGGGCCTACCTCGTCTCCGAACTGGTCCACGGCACGACTCTCGACGAGCTGCTCGAGGCCGGCCGGCTGTCTGACCGCGACGTGGTGCGGATCGGCATCGCCCTGTGCGACGCGCTGTCCCACGCCCACGCCCAGGGCGTGATCCACCGCGATGTCAAGCCGTCCAACGTGCTGGTGCCCGACCACCCGACGACGCCCGCCGGGGTGGCGCGCCTGACCGACTTCGGCGTGGCGCGCGTGCTGGACGGAGACACGCTTACCCGTACCGGAGACGTGGTCGGCACCGAGGCCTACATGGCGCCCGAACAGGCCCAGGGCCTGCCCGCCGGCGCGCCCGCGGATCTGTTCTCGCTCGCGCTGATCCTGTACGAGGCGCTGAGCGGCACCAATCCGGTACGGACCGCGGTGACCCGGCGCCGGGCCACCCATCTGCCGCCGCTGCGCCGCCAGCGCCGCGAGCTCCCGCGCGAGCTCGGACAGGCCATCGACCTCGCGCTCCGTCCGCGGCCCAGCGAGCGGGGAAGCCTGGCGGAGCTGCGGGCCGCGCTGGTCGCGAGCGTCGGACGAGCCGCCGACGAGCCCGGCGTGGTGGCCGCTCCGTGGCCGACCCGGACGCTCACGCGAACCCAGGCACCGGACCTCGAAGTCGCGGAGGAGATCTTCGACGAGGGGCGGAGCCGCCGGCCGGACCGACCTCCCGTAAGCCGGACACCAAGCCCACCGGTCGCGGTCCCGTGGCCCCGCCGTGCCCTCGCCGCGATCGCGACTGCAGTGCTCGTCGCCTGGGCGCTCCACCACGTGTCCGGGATCGGCGCGCCCGCCACCGTGCTCGCCGCCGGCATCGCCGCCGCGCTCATCGCCGTCCTGCCGCGCGCGGGCTGGGTGGTCCTGGCGACTGCGGCGGCCGCGTCGCTGATTGTCGCCAGCCGCCCGGGGGCGGCGCTCGCGCTCCTCGCCGGCGCGGTCGTGCCGATGCTGACGAATCCGTTCGACGGCCTGGCCTGGCCGGTCGCGGTGGGCGCTCCGGTGCTTGGCGCCGTCGGTCTCGCCGCGGCATGGCCGGCGCTTGCCGGGCTCAGCCGGCGCGCTCATCGCCGGGCCGCGCTGGGCGCCACCGGCTACATCTGGGCCGCGCTGGCGGGCAACGGGATCGCGAGCACCGAGACGCTGCCCGACGGCTTCCACCACGTCCTGGCCCCGCTCGCGACGGTCGGCACGCCGATCACCGCCGGAATCTGGGCCCTGGCCGCGCTCACCCTGCCCTGGACCCGCAGCCGTCGCTGGCCCGCTCTCGAGTGCCTGCGCCTCGCCCTGTGGGCGACGGGTCTCGCGCTGGCCACACTGGCCGCTGAGAACACGGCCGGCGCCGTGCATACCAGGTCGGTGCTACTGGGGGCGGTCGTGGGCGCGCTTGTGGCGCATGTCACCAGGCGAGCCAGCGCCGCTCTCAGGAGGGCCAGATCCGGCAACGATCGCCCGCCACTCGCGTAGCATGAAACGCGCTGCGAACGGGATGTCGTGGCCCACCCATGAGCGTTCTGAAGAACCTGGAAAACAAGATCGCCGGCCTCGTCGAAGGCACGTTCAGCCGTGCCTTCCGGTCCGAGGTGCGCCCGGTCGAGATCGCGCGAAAGCTGGCCCGCGAGATGGAGGAGCACAAGTCGTTTTCGGTCTCGCGCACATATGCGCCCAACGAGTACCGGGTGTTCTTGTCCCCACGCGACCGCGAGCGTTTCGCCGGCTATGAGGCGGCCCTGACCGCCGAGCTGGGCGGCTACCTGCTCGAGCACGCCCGGCGCGAACGGTTGACCCTGCTCTCGCGCCCGGTGATCGAGTTCGAGACCGACGACCGCCTTGGGCTCGGCGAGTTCGGGATCCAGACCCGGGTGGCCCAGCCCGAGGACGAGCCGGTGAGCGCCCCGCCCGAAGCCCAGTCCGGTCGCACGATGATCTACTCGAACGCGGAGCGGGTCTCCGAGCCGCTCGAGGAGCGTGGGCGCGCCCGGGCCCAGACCCCGCTGCTGTTGATCGACGGCAAGCGGGTGGTGATCAGCCCGGCCGGGGCCACGATCGGCCGCGGGCGTGCGTCCGACATAGTGCTCGAGGATCCGAACGTCTCGCGCCAGCACGCCGAGATCCGCCCCCGTGGAGGCTCTTGGGTCATCACCGACCTCGGCTCGACCAACGGCTCCCAGCTCAATGGGCGCCGGCTCGAGGGCTCGGAGGTGCTCCGGTCCGGCGACGAGATCGAACTCGGCGCCTCGATGATGACGTTCAGCCTCGAGTAGACGACTAGCCCGATGCTCGCTCCCGTCTCGGTAGGTCTCAAGTTCGGCTTCCTGATCGTCCTGTACCTGTTCCTGGTCTGGGTGGCCTGGAGCGCCCTGCGCGATCTGCGCCGGGGTCGCGGCGGCGTGGTACGCGCGGACTCGGCGGCGCGTTACGACGCCACCGGCATGTACGACGCGGCGAGCGGCCTGGTCGAAGGCGAGGAGAACGGGTTCGAGCCGCGCCTGACCGTCGAGCGCGCACCGGGGCACGAGACCGGGAGCGCGTATGAAATTCCGAGCCAGGGCGCTACTCTCGGCCGCGGAGACGTCGAGATCAGGCTCGACGATCCGTTCGCTTCCGCGCATCATGCCCGCATCTCGCGGGAGGGCCACGTCGTCGTGATCGAGGACCTCGGATCCACCAACGGGACCTACCTGAACGAAGAGCCCCTGAGCGGCCCCCAGCCGCTGCATCCCGGCGACCGGATCCGGATCGGCGATTCCGAGTTCTCCTTCGAGCAATGACCACGATGACCTCTAACTGGGAAACCCTTCGATGATGCTGCGCCCAGCCGAGGCGACCCTCAAGACCGACACCGGTCGTCAGCGCCGGGACAACGAGGACAGCGCGTTCGCCCGTTCGCCCGTGTTCGTGGTCGCGGACGGCATGGGCGGCGCGCAGGCCGGCGAGGTCGCCTCGCGCCTGGCCGTCGAGGCATTCGAGCAGGGCCTGCCCGACGACGGCAGCCCCGAGGAGCGGCTGGCCGCCCGGGTGCGGGAGGCTAACCGGCAGATCTACGAGCGCTCGCGCGCGGATCGGGGTCGCGCCGGGATGGGCACGACACTCACCGCCGCCTACGTCGACGGTGCCCACGTGGCAATCGCCCACGTCGGCGACAGCCGCGCCTACCTGTTCCGCGACGGGACGCTCCAGCGCCTGACCCAGGATCATTCGCTGGTCGACGAACTCGTGCGCCGGGGCAAGCTCACCGAGGAGCAGGCGGCCGAACATCCCCAGCGCTCGATCATCACCCGCGCTCTTGGGCCCGAGCCCGACGTCGAGGTCGACACCTGGACCTATCCGGCCCGTTCCGGTGACGTGGTCCTGCTGTGCAGCGATGGGCTCACCTCGATGATCTCCGAAGACCTCGTGCGCGAGCTGCTGACCGCCAACGACAACCTGGACGTGGCCGGCGACGCGCTGATCAACGCGGCCAACGAGGCGGGCGGCCGGGACAACATCACGGTCGTCCTGTTCCGCCTCGAGGAACTCGACGTCGACGACGGGTCGACCGAGGAGACGATGGTCGGGGTGGCCGTGCCGCGTGCGCCGGCCGTCGACGGGGACACCGACCCCGACGGTCCAGTCGGCGAGGCGGCGCACACGACGGCCGAAGCTCGGAGTCGGGGCGCGGTTGCCGTCGCTCCCCCACCTACTCGCCCCGCGCTGGAGCGATCGCCACCTCCGTCGAGCACGCGCCGGCTCGAGCCGATTCCACCGGTTGCCCACCACCGCGAACGGCGGTTCGGCAAACCGCTTGCGGCGCTCCTGGCCACCATGATCGTGCTGGCGCTGATCCTCGGCGCCGGCTACCTGGCCAGCCGCCAGTTGTACTTCGTCGGAACCAACGCCCAGGGCATCGTGACGATCTACCGCGGGTTCCCCTACGACCTGCCGTTCGGCGTGCCGCTGTATGAGACCTACTACGTCTCGGGCGTCCCGGCCTCCACCGTCCCGGCGGCCAGGCGAACCCAGCTGTTGAACAACAACCTGCGCTCGCAGAAGGACGCGACCTCGCTCGTGATGCAGCTCGAGCAGGGGCGGATCTCGCCATGATGGGGATCCCGCCCACCCCCTGGAGACTGCGGTGAGGCCACGGCATGGGGGCATGCGATGAGCGCGCGGAACCGCGAGCTCATCGGGCTCATCCCCGCGTCGCTGCTGGTGACCGCCGGGTTCGCCGGCGTGTTCATCCAGCGCTCGAACGCGCTCTCGAACGTGTCGCTGACCTACGGCGCCCTGTTCCTGGGCCTGTGCATCGCCGCGCACGTGTTCATCCGGATCACGCTGCCGCGAGCCGATCCCTACATGTTTCCGCTGGTCGCCGTGCTGGCGTGCTTCGGGCTGGTGATGATCTACCGCATCGACCCCACGCTGGCCCGCCAGCAGGCTCAGTGGTTCGTGCTCGGCCTGGCCCTGTTCGCCGGCACGATTCTCCTGTTCCGCGACTACCGCAACCTCGAGCGCTACCGGTACACGATCGTGCTGATATCGATTTCGCTGCTCGTGCTCCCGCGGCTGCCCGGCATCGGGTATGCCGCCAACGGTGCGTACCTCGGCGTGCGGATTCCCGGCCTGTTCGTGTTCCAGCCGTCCGAGGTCTCGAAGATCGGCCTGGTGATCTTCCTGGCCAGCTACCTGCGCGACACCCGACAGGTGCTCGTGCAGGGCGGCCGGCGGGTCCTCGGGATCACGCTGCCGCCGCTCAAGCAGTTCGGGCCGGTGGTCGTGATCTGGGGACTGGCGATGTTGATCCTGGTCGTGCTGAGCGACACCGGCTCGTCGATCATGTTCTACGGCGGCCTGCTCGCGATGCTCTACGTGGCGACCAACCGCGTGTCGTTCGTGGTCATCGGCCTGCTCGCCGCGGCGATCGGCTTCTGGTACCTGGGCACGCACATCCCCCACATCCACGCCCGCGTGGAGACGTGGCTTCACCCACTGAACCCGACGCTTTATCACAAGCCGCTCGGCAGCTACCAGGTGGCCAACTCGATGTTCGCGCAGGCCGCCGGCGGGCTGTTCGGACAGGGCTTCGGCCGGGCCGCGCTGACCACGATCAACGGCGGCCCGCTGTTGCCGGCGCCGCAGACCGACATGATCTACGCGGTGATCACCGACGAGCTCGGGCTGTTCGGGGCGGTCGCGGTGCTCATCACATACCTGCTGTTCGTGGCCCGCGGGTTCAAGACCGCGTTGCTGGCTCGGGACTCGTTCTCGACCCTGTTGGCGGTCGGGCTGAGCGCGATGTTCGCCCTTCAGGTGTTCGTGATCGTCGGCGGTGTGACGCGGGTGATCCCGCTCACCGGCGTGACCCTGCCGTTCATCTCCTACGGCGGCTCCTCGATCGTGGCCAACCTGGTGCTGGTGGCGTTGCTACTGCTGGTCTCCGATCGCGCGCGGAGGCCCGAGTGAGCGGGCCGATCGTTCGACTGTTCGGGTTCTTCGTGCTGCTGTTTGCGCTGCTCGTGGTCTTCACCTCGCGCTGGACGGTGTTCCAGGCTTCGTCGTTGACCAACAACCCGCTGAACGTCCGCACGCTGCTCGACGAGCTGCAGATCAAGCGCGGGCGCATCCTGGCCGACGACGGCAAGACCGTGCTGGCCCGCTCGGTGCCGGCCCCCCAGCACACCTGGACCCGCACTTATCC
>DATIEI010000283.1:0-2676 GCA_035455845.1 Solirubrobacteraceae bacterium | reverse complement strand
GCGAGGGTGGCGGTGATCGGCGGCGGCGTGGTGGCGTGTGAGGCGACCACATGGCTCCACGGCCTCGGCGCGCGCGAGGTGACCGTGATCGAGCTCGAGCCGCGGCTGCTCTCCCAGCAGGAGCCGTTCGCCGGCGCGCTGATCGCCGAGCAGTTCGAGCAGCGCGGGATCCGGGTGCTGGTCGGCACCGGCGTCGACTCGGTGAGTCGGCCATCGGCCGAGGACACCGGCGTGGGACGTATCCACGGCGGGCCGGCCACCGTCACCGCCGGGGGCTCGAGCTTCGAGGTGGACGAGGTCGTGGTCGCGGCCGGCCGCACCCCCGCCACCCGCGGCATCGGCCTCGAGCGCGTCGGGGTGGACGTGAGCGAATCCCACGGCTATCTACAGACCGACGACCACATGACCGTCAAGGGTGGCCCCGACTGGCTGTACGCGATCGGCGACGTGAACGGACGGGCGCTGCTCACCCACATGGGCAAGTACCAGGGCCGGATCGCCGGCGACGTGATCGCGGCCCGCGCCGAAGGGCGAGCGATCGACGGCTCGCGCTACCGCGACCTGGCCGACCACGACATGGTGCCGGCGGTCGTGTTCACGGACCCGCAGGTCGCCTCGGCCGGGCTCACCGAGTCACGCGCGCGCGAGAAGGGAATCGATGTGGAGGGGGTCGAGTACGACCTGTCGGCGGTCGCCGGGGCGTCGCTTCTGCGCGACGGCTACGTCGGCCGCGCCAAGCTCGTGGTCGATCGCGCGACCGACACGCTCGTCGGGGCCACGTTCGTCGGCGACGACGTCGCCGAGTTGCTCCACAGCGCGACCACGGCAATCGTCGGCAAGGTGCCGCTCGACACGCTATGGCACGTGGTGCCGTCCTACCCCACGGTCAGCGAGGTCTGGCTGCGGCTGCTCGAAGCCCGGCGCTGAGACGGCCCGCGACTACGCGGCCAGCGGGAAGTCGCGCCCGCCGAGGACGACCGTGCGATCGCGACCGCCGCGCTTGGCGGCATACAGCGCCCGGTCGACGCGCTCGAGCATGACCTGAAGGTCGAGCGGCTCGCTCGCGGCCACGACGCCGGCGCTGACCCGAACCGCCGGGACGTCGGGAGAAGCCTCCGCCTCGAGGCGCATGCGCACGCGCTCGACAAACGCCTGGGCACCCGCCGCGTCGCCGCCGGGCATGAGCACCGCGAACTCCTCGCCGCCCAGACGCGCGGCCACGTCGATCCCCCGCGACTCGGTGGCCAGGATCCGGGCCAGGTTCGCGAGCACCCGGTCGCCGGCGATGTGCCCCCACTCGTCGTTGACCTGCTTGAAGTGGTCGACGTCCAGCGTGGCCAACGCGATCGGGAGGCCGTCGCGACCCGCGTGGGCGAACTCCCGGGCGGCGTGCTCGTCGAAGCCGCGCCGATTCAGCAGGCCGGTCAGAGGATCGGTCCGCGCCTCGCTGGCCAGGCGCGCGACCAGCATCTCGTTGCGGCTCTCGAGCACGAGCACGACCAGCGCCACGCCGCAGAGCGAGACCATCACGTCGATCCAGCGGCCCGGGTAGGAATCAGCGGCGGGCATCGCCAGCAACGTGACCGCGTGGCCGATCGCCACGCAGGCCAGGATTGCCGCGGCTCCGCGGCGGCCGAAGAAGAACGTCGTCCAGAAGACCGGCAGGGCGTACAGGAGCGCGGCATCGCCCGGCCCTGGCGTCGTCGCTATCGCGTAGGCGATTAGCACCACCCCGAGGGGACCAAGCAGCGCCAGCCCCCACCTGGGTATCCGGGGACCGGTCGCGATCAGCACCGCGAACATCACGAATACAACGACAACCGGCAGAAGCGCGAACGGCGGATCGCTGGGCAGGAGCCCTTCGACGGCACCGTCGAGCCCGGCGATCCCGTAGATCGCCGCGGCGGTGTAGGCCATGATCCGGCGGTTGGACCGGATGTCTGCCAGGGACGAAACCATCGCTACGCGATATCGGCGGGCGAGCCCGGAACCCGAAGGCTCCAGTCCCTGAATCAGCGGACGTTGCCCCCGCCCTGTCGAGTGGCGCTAAGATCTCATATGGACCGACTGAGATTTTCGCAAAAGAGGAACTAAGCATCGTGGAATTTGAGAACAACCAGAACCTAGCGCTGTGTGATCTCTGCGGCGAGCGGCCGGGCTCGGTCGAGGTCACGTTCGTGGCCGGCGGCGAGCGCCATTCCGGCTTGCTCTGCGAGCGGTGTGCACGCATCGCGCTGGCCCAGCAGCAGGGTGGCCTGCCGGGCGCCATTCCAGCCGGCCCGCTCGGCCCGATGGGTCCGGTGCCCGGCGGCCCTGCGGGTGGACAGGCCGTGCGCCAGCGCACCCGCGACCGGCGCTCGTCGGGCACCCCCGCGCTCGACCAGTTCGGTCGCGATCTCACGGCCGAGGCCCAGGCGGGCCGGATCGACCCGGTGGTCGGCCGCGACGAGGAGATCGGCCAGGTCGTCGAGGTCCTGGCCCGGCGGCGCAAGAACAATGCCGCGCTGATCGGCGAGGCCGGCGTGGGCAAGACCGCGATCGCGGAGGGTCTGGCCCTGCGGATCGCCCGCCACGACGTGCCCGAGCCACTGCGCGGCGTGCGCGTGGTCGCGCTCGACCTGGCCGGGATGCTGGCCGGCACCCAATACCGGGGTGCCTTCGAGCAGCGACTGAAGG
>DATIEI010000282.1:0-15819 GCA_035455845.1 Solirubrobacteraceae bacterium | reverse complement strand
CCCTCCTCATGGAGATGTTGCTCGTCATAACGACGCACGCGATGCGCGTCCGTCAGGAACTAGTTCGGTCGCCCAACCGAAGCGACGCGGCCATTTCGTCACGCACGTCGGGCTGTCGGGAGCGTGACGCGCTAGCCGTGCCCCGCGCGGGTAATGCGTCACAGCCCTCGGCATTGGCCCGGCGTGACGTGTTATGCGCGTCGGCGCCGGCCCGGGCTCTAGGCGACCAGCCGCTCGAGAGCCAGCTTGAGCACGGCTGCGCGGCTCCGAGGCGCATGCGGCCTGTCTCGAGCTCACCGTCGGTTTGAGCGGGCCTCCTTGCGGCGGGCGGTGGCGTCGAGCACCGTCTTGCGGAGCCTGACCGCCTGCGGCGTCACCTCGACGCACTCGTCCGAGCGCAGGAACTCGAACGCCTGGTCGAGCGAGAGCTCGCGCTTGGGGATCAGGCGCACGAGCTGGTCCGCGGTCGAGGAGCGCATGTTGGTGAGGTGCTTCTCCTTGCATGCGTTGACGTCGAGATCCTCGGCGCGCGAGCTCTCCCCGACGATCATCCCCTCGTAGACCTCCTCGCCCGGGGCCACGAACAGGGTGCCGCGCTCCTGCAGGTTGAACAGCGCGAACGACGCCACCGAGCCGCGCCGGTCGGCGACCAGCGACCCTGTCGGCCGCGTTCGCAGCTCGCCCTGCCACGGCTCCCACCGCTCGAACACGTGGTGAACGAGACCCGTGCCACGCGTCTCGGTGAGGAACTCGGTGCGGAACCCGATCAACCCCCGGGCCGGCACGAGATACTCCATCCGCACCCAGCCGGTGCCATGGTTGACCATGTGCTCGAGCCGTCCCTTGCGCATCGCGAGCATCTGGGTGATCACGCCCACGTACTCATCGGGCACGTCGACGCTCATCCGCTCGATCGGCTCGCATACCTTCCCGTCGATCCTCCGGGTCACGACCTGCGGGTTGCCGACGGTGAGCTCGAAGCCCTCGCGGCGCATCAGCTCGACCAGCACCGCGAGCGCCAGCTCACCCCGGCCCTGAACCTCCCAGACGTCAGGCCGGTCGGTCTCGAGCACGCGCAGCGAAACGTTTCCCACCTGCTCGCGATCGAGCCGCGCCTTGACCTGGCTCGCGGTCAGCTTGTCCCCGTCGCGTCCCGCCAGCGGCGAGGTGTTGATCCCGACCGTGATCGACAGCGACGGCTCGTCCACGGTGATGATCGGCAGTGGCCGGGGGTCATCGACAGCGGCCAGCGTCTCGCCGATCATGATCTCGGGGATGCCGGCGACCCAGATGATCTCGCCGGCCGCGGCTTCCTCGGCCTCGACGCGATCGAGTGCCTCGGTCACGTAGAGCTCGCTCACCTTCACGCGCTCGACCTCCCCATCGGTGCGGCACCACGCGACGGTCTCGCCCCGGCGGATGACCCCGTTGCGCACACGGCAGATCGCCAGCCGGCCCACGTAGGGAGAGGCGTCGAGGTTGGTGACGTGGGCCTGGAGCGGGCTCGTGGGATCGTGCTCGGGGGCGGGGACGTGCTCGAGCAGCAGATCGAGGAGCGGCCCGAGGTCATGGCCCTCGGTGGCCGGATCGAGTGACGCGCGCCCAGCCCTGGCGTTCGTGTACACGATCGGGAACTCGATCTGGGACTCGTCGGCATCGAGGTCGAGGAACAACTCGTACACCTCGTCGACGACCTCCCCGATCCGAGCATCCGGCCGATCCACCTTGTTGATCACGAGGATCACCGGCAGCCTTGCCTCGAGCGCCTTGCGCAGCACGAACCTGGTCTGTGGAAGCGGTCCCTCGCTCGCGTCCACGAGGAGCAGCACGCCGTCCACCATCGTCAAACCGCGCTCGACCTCGCCGCCGAAGTCGGCATGTCCCGGCGTGTCGACGATGTTGACCTTGACGCCGCCGTACCGGACGGCGGTGTTCTTGGCCAGGATCGTGATGCCCTTCTCGCGCTCGAGATCCATCGAGTCGAGCACTCGATCGGCCACGTCCTGACCCGAACGGAACGCTCCCGACTGCCACAGCAGAGCGTCGACAAGCGTGGTCTTGCCGTGATCGACATGGGCGATGATCCCGACGTTGCGAATGTCCTCGCGTCTGGCCATTGCCGATCACGATAGAGACGCGAACTGCCGTAACGTCCGTCCGATGCTGACCTTCTCGGGGATGACGCTTGATCGCGCCGGAGCGGAGCGATCGGATCCCGCCTGGGTCGCCGAGCGCCTGGCCGATCCCGCGAGCAGGGCGCTCGTCGCGAGCGCCGACGGCGTGCTGGTGAGTACCGACCTACCTGTCTCGTTGCTGCGCGTGCCGCTGCCGAGCCACGCGGGCCGCGCGGCGGAGGAGGCATGGCCGGTCATGCTCGGGCTCGAGGACGGCATCGCGCTGTTTGCCCGCGACCTCGACGCCGCACCGCCGCAGGAGCGACGGCGGCTCAGCGAGCGCGGCCGGATCGCCACGTTGCGCGAAGCGGGAAGGGTGCTGGCGCCGGCCGAGGCGGGTCTCGCCGCCTATCTCGTCGCGTTGCTCAACTGGCATCGCCGCCACCGGTTCTGCCCGACATGTGCAGGGGCTTTGCTGGTCACCGACGCCGGGTTCTCACGCACCTGTTCCGCCTGCGGTGTGCAGCATTTCCCGCGCACCGATCCGGCAGTGATCATGCTCGTCGAGTACGACGGTCATGTCCTCCTGGGGCGCCAGGCCGCCTGGCCTCGGGGCCAGTACTCGGTGCTCGCGGGATTTGTCGGACCGGGCGAGTCGGTCGAGGAGGCGGTCATCCGCGAGATCAGGGAGGAGTCTGGGATTACCGCCCACGACCCGCGTTTCGTCGGCTCACAGCCCTGGCCATTCCCGTTGTCGGTGATGCTGGGCTTCGAGGCGGGCTCTGACGGCGGTGAGCCCTCTCCACAGGATGGGGAGTTGGAGGATGTGCGGTGGTTCAGCCGCGAGGAAGTCAGTGCGGCGCTCTCGGGCCGAAATGATGACCTGGTAGTCCCGCCGGGGATTTCGATCTCGCATTTCCTCATCGAGCGCTGGGCCACGCGCGCCGGATGACCACACGGCTGCCGAGCGAAGCGAACGGCTGCCCTTAGCGGGGACCGATCCGGTTAGGGGAGGGTGGATGCCCCCGGCCAGGGGCGCTTGAGCTCAACCACCGTTGATCAGCTGAGCGATCCGAAATAACCAACCGGCGGGGCAATCCGATACTGAAACAGCGCCCCTGGCGGGGGGCACCACCCACCCCCGAGACCCAAAAACAATAGGGTCCCGCCCGCCATGGCAACCGTCCGCGAAGCGACCCTCGAGCTGTTCCGTGCTCACGGGATGACGACGATCTTCGGCAACCCGGGCTCGACCGAGCTCCCGATGCTCAGGGAGCTGCCTGATGACTTCACGTACGTGTTGGGGCTGCAGGAGCAGGCGGTCGTGGGGATGGCCGACGGGTATGCGCAGGCGACCGGACGGCCAACCCACGTCAACCTGCACACCGCGCCCGGCGTGGGCAACGCGGTCGGCGCGATCTTCACCGCGAAAGCCAACAAGGCGCCGCTCCTCATCACGGCCGGCCAGCAGGTCCGGGCCCAGGTCACCCACGAGGCGCTGCTGACCAACCGCGACGCCACTCTCGGCCCGCAGCCGTACGTCAAGTGGAGCCACGAGCCGCCGCGTGCCCAGGACGTGCCGGGCGCGATCGGACGGGCCATCCATCACGCCGCGCTCGCGCCGCAGGGTCCGGCCTTCGTGTCGATCCCGATGGACGATTGGGACGCCGAGGCCGACGAGGATCGTGCCATGCAGGCGCGCCAGCGGGTGGTCGGCGGCCGGGCGGTGCCCGACCTGACGCAGCTCGCCCAGCTGGCCAGCCTGCTCGAGTCGGCCCGCAACCCGGTGCTGGTGGCCGGCCCGGACGTCGACGCCAGCGGGGGCTGGAACGCCGCGGTGGCGCTGGCCGAAAAGCAGCGACTGCCGGTGTGGGCTCCGCCCCCGACGGCCTCCAGCCGGATCGGCTTCCCCGAGCGCCATCCGAACTTCATCGGCATCCTGCCGCCCGCGATCGGGCCGTTGGCCGAGACGCTGAAAGGCCACGACGTCGTGCTCGTGGCCGGCACGTCGGTGTTCGCCTACTACCCGTACATCCCCGGGCCGCTGCTGCCGGAGGGGACGACGCTGGTCCTGCTGACCGGCGATCCGGACGAGGCGGCGCGGGCGCCGATGGGCGACGCGCTGGTCGGCGACGTGGCGCTGGCCCTGCAGGAGTTGACCGAGCTGGTCGGCGAGTCCGACCGGCACGCGCCGGACCCTCGTCCCGACCCGCCGAAGCCGGAGCAGCAGGACCCGATGAGCGGGTCGCAGGCGATGGCCGTGCTGGCCGAGGTTTGGCCGGCCGGGGGGATCGCCGTCGCCGAGGCGCCCTCGAGCTCGTCGGCTCTGCGCAACCGGCTCAGGCTGTCCGAGCCGGGCAGCTACTACCAAAGTGGCAGCGGCGGTCTGGGCTTCGCGATCTCGGCCGCGGTCGGGGTTCAGCTCGGCCAGCCGGAGCGACCCGTCGTGTGCGTGGTGGGGGAGGGGTCGGCCCAGTACGGGATCACCGCCCTGTGGACGGCGGTCGCCTACAAGGTCCCGGTCACGTTCCTGGTGCTGCGCAACCAGGAGTACATGATCCTCAAGTGGTTCGCCGCGTTCGAGGAGGTCGAGGGGGCACCGGGTCTCGAGCTGCCCGGTCTCGACACGGCCGCGGTGGCCCGGGCGTACGGGATGCCGGCGAGCGACGCTCGGGCGCCCGAGGAGCTCGCTGAGGCGCTGCGCGCGGGGATCGCCGCGTCCGACGGCCCGCGCCTGGTTCAGGCCAGAATCGCGTCGGGAATGTGGGTGGAGTAGCCGCCGTCAGGTGGGGACGCGGCGGTTCTCGTGAATGTCCACGGCTTCCCGATCCTGCTCGGCTGACTCGCGATCCTCGACCCGCTCGACCTGGTCGCACAGGAGCGACCACGCGGTCTTGTCGTCCTTGCCGCGGTAGCGCTCACGACCCTGGAGGTACGCCCACATCTCGCTGCGCAGCTCCGAGGCGGCAAGGCCACGACGGGTCGCCCGCTGAGCCGGCTTGAGCCACTGACTGATGCTCTGGAGCAATCCGACGACGAGCCCGAGGACAATCGGCCAGGCCTTCGGCAGGCCGCGCGCGGCCGACAGCGACGCGCCCACGCCGGCCAGGATCGACACGAAATTCAGCAAGTTGTCCAGATAGCTGTAGCCGCGGCTATCGCGCTCGAAGCGCTTCAGCGGCCGGATGAACCGGTGCATGAGAAACGAGCGCTGAATGTCGAGTTGGTCGAGCGCCTCGGAGTGCGTGCCCCAGTTGACCTGTGCCAGGCGCCGCTCGACCAGCCGCGCGAGGTCCTGGCCCTCGCCGCTCAGCTGGGCGCGCATGCCGAGCGCCTCGAGCAGGGCGTCGACCTCGTTGTTGCCCTTGTGCATCAGGCGCGTGACGATGCTCTCGCCGCGCCGCGGCTCGGGCTTCCCCGGCTTCCCGGCCTCGATCTGATCGGTCATGTCGGTCCCCCTTCCTCCTGCGTCCCCGGCACCCCCGGCGCAAACGGTAAACGGTTTGCTCGCCCCTGGGTGAGAATCCGCTTGCAGCGCGGCTTGATGTCGCCGCGCGGGTGGGCGCGGGCGGACCGTCTCCCTCAATCCGGCCCGCCCGCGCCCGTGGGCGGACGGACTACAAGCTCGCCAGTCCCGGCACGTTCAGGATCTGCTGGACGATGTTGAGCAACCCGGCGAGCTGCCCCGCCGGAAGCCCGGGATTCAGCAGGTTCGCCACGCCGCACAGCAGGTTGCCGAGCAACTGACCTGCCCCTGTCTGTCCGGTGATGTTCAGGACCACCTGGTTCAGGTCTACGTGCAACCCGAGCAGGTTCAGGTGCAGCGGACCGAGCACCAGATTCAGGATCTGGCAGGTCGCGGCCGCGTGAGCCGTCAGGTCGGTGCTGCTGCCGCTACCCATCGATACCGGAATGGCGACGTTCGACCGCTTGACGGTCCGGTTGCCGATCTTGCCGGTCAGCGTGCCGACCGCATAGGCCTTGCCGGCGCGCGCGACGAACCGGTTGACATTGAAGTGCCCGGTGAACGACTTGCCGTTCCCGGCCGTCCCCGTTATCGGGATGTTCTTGAACGAGGTGACTGAGGTCGGCGTCGGGGTGCTCTGCGCGCTGGCAGCGACCGGGACGACGAGCAGGGCCGCGCACACCGCAGCGATAACGAGCCCTAGTTTGCGTACTGACATAGATCCTCCATGGATTGGACGATTAGCTCCGTTTCCCGGCCGTGAGAAATGGAGATCCGCGCGCACTTGGTTTGCGGACAACGGCAGCCGACGTCCGCCGGTGCGGCCAACCCGAGCGGCCGCTCCGGCGAACGCGGTGGACCTCCCTTGCTCCTCCTACCTCCCTATCGTGCGCAGTCCTGACCTACCCAGCCTTTAACCCTCGTCCCGAAGGTTGGACGGATGTTCTAGGGGCGTCAATCGCCGTTTACCAACGGATGTACTAGGACCTTCCGAGCGCACGAAAACGGCCCCGTGAGGGGCCGTTCGTAGTGCGTGGAAGCTGTGCCGCGGAGCTAGAGGTTCACGGCGACGTACTTGGTCTCGAGGTACTCCTCGATCCCCTCGGGACCGCCCTCGCGCCCGAAGCCGGACTGCTTGATGCCGCCGAACGGCGCGGCCGGATTCGAGACCATGCCCTGGTTGAGGCCGACCATCCCGGTCTCGAGCCGCTCGACCACGCGCAGCGCGCGCTTGAGATTGCTCGTGTACACGTAGGCGACCAGGCCGTACTCGGTGTCGTTGGCCGCGGCGATCGCCTCGTCCTCGTCGGTGAAGCCCTTGACCGGCGCCACCGGGCCGAAGATCTCCTCCTTGAGCAGCTTGGCGTCGTCGGGCACGTCGGTGAGGACGGTCGGGTCGAAGAAGTAGCCGGCGCCGTCGCGGGCATGGCCGCCCACCACGGCCTTGGCGCCGCGCCCGATCGCGTCCTCGACGAGCTCGGCCACCTTGCCGCGCTGCCCGTCGTCGATCAGCGGCCCGACCTCGACGCCTTCCTCGGTGCCGCGGCCGACCTTCATCGCGCCCATCTTCTCGGCCAGCTTCTCGGCGAACTGGTCGGCGACCTTGTCGGCGATGTGGAAGCGGTTGGCCGACGTGCACGCCTCGCCGATGTTGCGCATCTTGGCGATCATGGCGCCCTGAACGGCGGCGTCGACGTCCGCGTCCTCGAACACGATGAACGGCGCGTTGCCGCCCAGTTCCATCGACAGGCGCAGCAGGTTCTGGGAGGCCTGCTCCATCAGCTTGCGCCCGACCTCGGTGGAGCCGGTGAACGACAGCTTGCGCAGACGCGGGTCGGAGATCAGCGGCGCCATCGTCTCGCTCGAGGAGGACGCGGTGACGAGGTTGACGACCCCTCCGGGGAGGCCAACCTCCTCGAGGATCTTCACCAGCATCAACATCGACAGCGGCGTCTGCTGGGCCGGCTTGACCACCATCGTGCAGCCGGCCGCGATGGCCGGCCCGATCTTGCGCGTGCCCATGGCGAGCGGGAAATTCCAGGGTGTGATCAGCAGGCACGCGCCGACCGGCTGCTTCATGGTCAGCAGGCGGCCCTGCCCATTCGGCGCGGTGGCATAGCGCCCGTCGATCCGCACCGCCTGTTCGGAGAACCAGCGGAAGAACTCGGCGCCGTAGGCGATCTCGGCTTTCGACTCGGCCAGCGGCTTGCCCATCTCGAGCGTCATCAGCAGCGCCAGCTCGTCGGTGCGCGCGACGATCGCCTCGAAGGCACGCCGGAGGATTTCGCCCCGCTCGCGCGGGGCATGGTCGAACCACTCCGGTCCGGCGTCGACCGCAGCGGTCAGCGCCGCCTTGGCGTCGTCGGTCGAGGCGTCGGCGACCTCGCACAGCGACTCGCCGGTGGACGGGTCCTCGACGGACAGCGTGCCCTTTGCGCCGTCACGCCATTCACCCCCGATGTAGAGCTGCTTGGGTACCTCATCAACGATTTTCTGTTCGGCTGGGGCGGTGATCGTGGTCATGCTTGGAACCTACCACCGGCGAAGCGCCGTGAACCCGCCGCGTGCGGCCCGGGTTCGTGGTGCGTGTCCTCCCTGTAACGAGTCATCTATGAAGAGGCTGCTGACCCCTGTCTGCGCCTGCCTCGCCGTAGCCGCGATCCTGGCCGTGCCGGGCCTCGCACGCAAGCTCGAAGTAGAGCGATGCGTTCCCGGCGGGCCGATGGCCCGCCGGGACGATCATCGCGGAAGCTGGGTCACGCCGCCTGACGCAGGGGCGCCGGCTCGAGCGCGACCGCCAGCACTTCGTCGACGGTCATCGCGAAGTGGAACGTCATCGCGTCCCGGATCTCCTGGGGCACGTCATCGAGGTCACCCCGATTGCGCTCCGGGAGCACCACGTCGGTCAGGCCCGCCGCGTGCGCGGCCAGCACCTTCTGCTTGACGCCACCGATCGGGAGCACCCGGCCCTGCAGGGTGACCTCGCCGGTCATGCCGACGGTGTGACGCACCGGCCTCGAGCTGAGCAGCGAGGTCAGCGCCGTCACCATGGTGACGCCGGCGCTCGGCCCGTCCTTCGGGATCGCGCCCGCCGGCACGTGCACGTGGAACGCACGGTCGTCGAAGCTGCTCGGGTCGATGTCGAGTTCGCCTGCGTGGCCGCGGACGTAGGACAAGGCGATCTGCGCCGACTCCTTCATCACGTCGCCGAGCTGGCCGGTCAGCGTGAGGCCGGACTGGCCGTGCATAGCGGTGGCCTCGACGAACAGCACGTCGCCGCCGGTTCCGGTGACCGCGAGGCCGGTGGCCACGCCCGGGACCGCGGTACGCACCGCGGACTCCTGGAAGTGGCGCTGGCGCCCGAGCGCGTCCCTGACCGCGTCGAGGTCGATGAGGACCGGTGCCTGCGCCTGGCCCGAGGCGATCTTGGTCGCGGTCTTGCGCAGCAGTGTTCCGAGCTCGCGCTCGAGCTGGCGTACGCCCGCCTCGCGGGTGTACTCGGTCGCGACGGCCTGCAGCAGGTCGTCGTCGATCTCGACCTCCTCGGGCCGAAGCCCGTTGCGCTCGAGCTGCCTCGGCCAGAGGTAGCCACGGGCGATCGCGGTCTTCTCGGAGGTCGTGTAGCCGTCGAAGCGAATGACCTCCATTCGGTCGAGCAACGGCCCAGGGATGGTGTCGGCGACGTTGGCCGTGGCGATGAACATCACCCCTGACAGGTCGAGCTCGACGTCCAGGTAGTGGTCGCGGAAGCTGTGGTTCTGTGCCGGGTCGAGCACCTCGAGCAGGGCCGAGCTCGGGTCGCCGCGCCAGTCGGCGCCGACCTTGTCGACCTCGTCGAGCATGATCACCGGGTTCATCGTCTCGGCGTCGCGCAGCGCCCGCACCAGGCGGCCCGGAAGGGCGCCGATGTAGGTGCGGCGGTGACCGCGGATCTCGGCCTCGTCCCGGACGCCGCCCAGCGACATCCGTACGAACTTGCGGCCGGTAGCACGGGCGATCGACTCGCCGATGCTCGTCTTCCCGGTGCCCGGAGGCCCGATCAGCGTCAGGATCGCTCCCGACCGCTTGTCCTCGACGATGCCGCGCTCCTGGCGCAGCTTCTTGACCGCGATGTACTCGACGATCCGGTCCTTGACGTCCTCGAGCCCGGCGTGATCGGCGTCGAGCACCTCACGTGCGTTCTCGGGGTCGAGCCGCTCCTCGGAGCGCTTGTCCCACGGCACGGCGATCAGCCAGTCGAGGTAGGTCCGGATCACGGTTGACTCGGCACTCTGCTCGCCCATCCGCTCGAGGCGTCCGAGCTCCTTCTCGGCCTGCTGGCGCACAGCTTCCGGCATGCCGGCCTCTTCGATCTTGGTCCGGTATTCCTCGATGATCGATGCGTCGTCCTCGCCGAGCTCCTTGCGGATCGACTCCATCTGCTTGCGCAGGAAGTACTCGCGCTGCTGCTTCTCCGCGCCCGACTCAACGTCGTCGCGGATCCGCTTGCGGACCTGGAGCTCGGCCAGCCGCTCGCGCTGGAACCTGAGCGCCAGCTCGAGCCGCTCGGTCACGTCGACGGTCTGGAGCAACTGGACCCTATTTTCATAGCTGAGGTCGGGCGAGTAGCCGCTGGTGTCCGCCAGCGCGCCCGGCTCGGTGATGCTCCTCAGGAACGAGGAGATCCGGCCGTCGTCGCCGCGCAGCTCGAGGATCTCCTCCACCACCGCGCGGTACTCGCGCTCGAGGTTGCGGGTGCGGCCGTCGACCGGAATCGGATCGGGCTGCTCGTCGACCTCGACGAACAGGCGGCCGTCGGGCATGGTCTGGGCGGCGCCGGCGACCCCACGGTGGAGACCCTGCAGGGCCACCGCCCGCGCGCCACCGGGCAGCCGGACCCGGTCGGCGACCTGGGCGACGGTCCCGACGTTGGCAAATTCGTTTTCGTGTCTGGGAACGAGCAGGACTCGCTCCTCCTCGCCGGCGTCGACCGCGAGCGTCAGCGACATGCCCGGGAAGGCCACGACGTCGTCGAGCGGGATCAGTAGAAGGCGACTGGACATCTAGAAGTGATTCGCTTTCGATAGTTGCTTACGAGAGATAAGTGCAGGATACCAGGTGGGGGTGGCGGATCTAAGTCGTGTCCGCTGAGATCCTGGGAGGGCCTTTCGGCTGACGCCAACCCTTCACATCTGGGATCATCCGCGGCGATGTCAGTCCCTGAAACCCCGCGCGAAGACGAGGCGCACGACGTATTGGCGGCCGAGGCATTCGCCATGCCGAGCGCCGATCCGTCCCTGCGTCACCGCCCGATCACGCTGCCCGACGATCCCACCGGGATCGCCGAGCCCCACGACATCCTGGCCGCCGAGGAGTTCGCCATGCCCGCCCCGCGTCAGCCGTCGGGGTCAGGCGGCGCAGCCGGGATCGCGGCCAAGGCGGCCAAGCCGGCGGGTATCGGGGCCCTGGCCGCGGTCGTGCTGTTGGCACGCCGCGCCCTCCGTCGCCGCCGCGCCTGACGCCCCGCGCCCGGCCCACCCAGGAGGGCAAATTCCAGCATCACGGAGTCCTCGTCGCGCTGGTGCAGGATCTTGCCTCGTGACGGGGCGGAATCCTGCTCTACCGACCGGCCGCTCCCGGGATGCTGGAATTTGCGCGCCGGGCCGGCTGGGCGAGCGGATCAGGCTTTGGACTTGGCCGGCCGCCGGCGCGGGGGCATCAGGTCGGTGATCGTGCCCTCGGCCATCTCGGCCGCGAACCCGATCGTCTCGGTCAGGGTGGGGTGGGGGTGGACGGTCAGGCCGATGTCCTCGGCGTCCGAGCCCATCTCGAGCGCGTGCACGGTCTCGGCGATCAGCTCGCCGGCGTTCACGCCGACGATGCCGGCGCCGAGCAGGCGACGGGAACCGGATGACCCGCCCACCTCGAACAGCAGCTTGGTCATTCCCTCGTCCCGGCCCAGCGAAAGCGCGCGCCCGGAGGCGGCCCAGGGGAACACGGCCTTGTCGTATTCAATCCCCTGATCCTTGGCCTCGATCTCGGTCAGCCCCATCCAGGCGACCTCGGGATCGGTGTAGGCCACCGACGGGATCGTCCGCGCGTCGAACTCGACGTTTTGGCCGGCGATGACCTCGGCGGCGACCTTGCCCTCGTGCGAGGCCTTGTGGGCGAGCATCGGGCCCCCGACCACGTCGCCGATCGCGTAGATGTGGGGCACGTTGGTGCGCATCTGCCGGTCGACCGAGATGAACCCGGCGTCGTCGACGCTCACACCGGCCTGGTCCGCGCCCACCGCGCGCCCGTTGGGCCGGCGGCCTATCGCCACCAGTATCCCGTCGAACTTCTCGGAATCGCCGGAAGAGAGCTTCACGGTCAGGTGCTTCTCGGCGGCCTCGATCGACTCGACCTTGACGCCCAGGTGGATCGCCTCATAACGACCGGAGATTCGCTTGTGCAAGGGCTTGACCAGGTCGGGATCGCAGCCGGGGATGAGCTGATCGAGCAGCTCGACCATCGTCACCTTGGAGCCCAGCGCGTCGTAGACGGTGGCCATCTCCAGGCCGATGATTCCGCAGCCCACGACCAGCAGCCGCTTGGGCACCGATGCGATCTCCAGCGCACCGGTCGAGTCGATGATCCGCTCGTCGTCGGGAAGGTCCGGCAGGGTTGCGGCCTCAGAGCCGGCCGCGATGATGCAGTTGTCGAACGACACGGTGCGGTCGCCTACGGAAACCGTGTTGGGTCCCGTCAATTCGGCGCGGCCGTGGATGACCTCGACCTTGCGCTGCTTAGCCAGTCCATCCAGCCCGCCGGTCAACCGCTTGACCACCGACTGCTTCCACTCCCGCAGCGCATCGAGATCCACCTTGGCCTTCCCGAACTTGATCCCGTGCTCGGCCATCTCCTCGGCTTCGGAAACCACCCGGGCGGCGTGCAGGAGCGCCTTGGACGGGATGCAGCCGACGTTCAGGCACACCCCGCCAAGCCTGTCGTAGCGCTCGATCAGCGCGGTCTTCAACCCCAGGTCGGCGGCGCGGAACGCGGCCGTGTAGCCACCCGGCCCGGAGCCGATGACCACCACCTGAAACTCGTGATCGCCACCGGCGCCGTTGGACGAGGACGGGGGCGGGGGCGGGGCGGGCTCTCGCTTGACCGACGCGCCGGCCTCCGCCTCGGATGGCGCTCCGTCGGGGCTGGGAGCCGCACCATCGGTCGCCCCCTCGAGCGTCAGCAGCACGCTGCCCTCCGAGACGCGGTCGCCGATCTTGACCCTGAGCTGAGTCACCGTTCCCGCCTCCGGGGCCGGGACGTCCATCGTGGCCTTGTCTGACTCGAGCGTGACCAGCGGGTCCTCGGCCGCCACCTCGTCACCGGGCGAGACGTGGATCTCGATTATCGGGACGTCCTGGAAGTCGCCGATGTCCGGGACGCGAATCTCGGTCACAGCAGCGCGCGCCTCAGATCGCTCAGCACCTTGACCAGATGGACCACGAACCGGGCCGCGGCAGCGCCGTCGATCACCCGGTGGTCATAGGACAGGGACAGCGGCACCATCAGCCGCGGGACGAACTCTCCGCGCGCCGCGTCCCAGACGGGCTTCATGGCCGAACGGGTCGCGCCGAGGATTGCCACCTCGGGCGCGTTGATGATCGGCGTGAACGAAGTACCGCCGATCCCCCCGAGTGAGGAGATCGTGAACGAGGCGCCCTGCATGTCACCCGGCATGAGCTTGCCCTCGCGCGCCTTGCTGGACAACTCGGTCAGCTCGCGGGCGATGTCGAGCAGCCCCTTCTGGTCGGCGTTCTTGATCACCGGCACGACAAGTCCACCGGGCGTGTCGGCCGCGAAGCCGATGTTGTAGTACCGCTTCAGGATCAGGTCGTCGCCGTCCAGCGACGCGTTGAACGCGGGGAAGGCCTTCAACGTGGCCACCGACGCGACGATCAGGAACGAGACCATCGTGACCTTGACCCCGTTGCGGGCGTGCTCGTCGTTGAGCTGCTTGCGCCAGGCCTCGAGGTCGGTGATATCGGCCTCGTCGTTGTGGGTGACGTGCGGGATCATCACCCAGTTGCGGGCCAGCACCGGCCCGGAGATCCGCTGGATCCGCGAGCGCTGAACCCGTTCGGTCTCACCGAACTTCGAGAAGTCCACGGAAGGCCACGGCGGCAGATCCAGGCCGAGGCCCGGGGCGCCCGGCGCCGTAGCCGGCCCAGAGGGTCCGCGCGAGGAATGTGTCTGCACGTCCTCCTTGGTGATCCGGCCCTTGCGGCCGCTGCCGGTCACCTGGTGCAGATCAACGCCGAGTTCCCGCGCGATCCGGCGGACCGCGGGGCTGGCGTACACCGGCCCGCCCCCGTCGCCCCCCGAAGCTTCAGGTGCGGGAGCGACGGGCTCCGCAGCCGGGGGCGCCGCTGATGGGATTGGCGCGGAGGGCTCGGCCTGCTCCTCAGCCTCGGTCGCGCTCCGGACCGAGTCTGCGGCCTTCTCCCCGGTGGACGGAGTGGGGCCGCCACCGGCGCCGCCGCTGTTGCCGTCGCCGGATCGCGACAACGTCAGCAGCTTCACCCCTTGGGAAACCTTGTCCCCAACCTTCACCATCAGCTCGCCCACCGTGCCCGGGAACGGCGCCGGCACGTCCATCGTGGCCTTGTCGGACTCGAGCGTGAGCAGCGGATCGTCGACTGCCACGGTGTCGCCCGGCGAGACGAGGATCTCGATGATCGGGACGTCCTCGAAGTCCCCGATATCCGGAACTTCTACCGCGACGGCGTCGGAAGTCGTGCTCATACGGTCATACGGTGGTCGGCAACGGGGCTTCGGCGTCGATTTCGTAGCGCTCGATCGCCTCCTGCACCCTACCCGGCTCCACCTGACCGTCGTCGGCCAGCTCCTTCAGGGCGGCCACCGCGACGTAGTGCCGGTTGACCTCGAAGAACCGGCGCAGCGCCTGGCGCGAATCGCTGCGCCCGAACCCGTCGGTTCCCAGGACGCGGTAGCGCCCCGGCACCCACTGGCGGATCTGGTCGGCGAACGTGCGGATGTAATCGGTCGATGCGACGACCGGGCCGCGCCCCTCGAGCTGCTCGGTGACGTAGCTGCGGCGAGCAACCTCCACCGGGTGCAGCATGTTCCAGCGCTCCGCCGCGATGCCGTCGCGGCGCAGCTCGGTGAACGAGGTCACGCTCCACACGTCGGCCGCGACGCCGAAGTCGTTTTCCAGCAGCTCGGCCGCAGCCAGCACCTCGCCCAGGATCGTCCCCGACCCGAGCAGCTGCACGCGCGGAACCTTCTTGCGCTTGGCGACCGAGCTCTCGCGCAGCAGGTACATCCCGCGCAGGATCCCGTCGGCCGCGCCCTCGGGCATGGCCGGGTGGTGGTAGTTCTCGTTCATCAAGGTGATGTAGTAGAAGACGTCCTCCTGCTCGGCCATCATCCGGCGCAGGCCGTCCTGGATGATCACGGCCACCTCGTACCCAAATGCGGGGTCGTAGGCGCGGACGTTGGGCACGACCGAGAACAGCACGTGGCTGTGGCCGTCCTCGTGCTGCAGCCCCTCGCCGTTGAGCGTGGTGCGCCCGGCAGTCCCACCCAGCATGAACCCGCGCGTGCGTGAGTCGGCGGCGGCCCACACCAGGTCACCGACCCGCTGGTAGCCGAACATCGAGTAGTAGATGTAGAACGGGACCATCGGCACGCCATGCGCGCTATAGGAGGTGCCGGCGGCGATGAACGAGGACATCGAGCCCGCCTCGGTGATCCCCTCCTCGAGGATCTGCCCGTGCTTGTCCTCCTTGTAGAACATGAGCTGCTCGGAGTCCTGGGGCTGGTAGAGCTGGCCCACCGGCGAGTAGATGCCGACCTGACGAAACATCCCCTCCATGCCGAAAGTGCGTGACTCGTCGGGCACGATCGGAACGATGTGCTTGCTGATCTTCTTGTCGCGGAGCAGCGCGGCCAGCACGCGCACGAACGCCATCGTGGTGGAGATCTCGCGCTCGCCGGTGCCCTCGAGCTGACCCTTGAACGTTTCCAGCGGCGGAATCTCGAGCGGCTCGGCCTTCGGCCGGCGCACGGGGAGGCTGCCGCCGAGCGCGGCGCGAGACTCGCGCAGGAACTGCATCTCGGGCGAGTCGTCGGGCGGCTTGTAATACTCGGCGGCGCGGACCTGCTCGTCGGACAGCGGCAGTTCGAAGCGGTCGCGGAAGGCCAGCAGGGCGTCCTCGGTCATCTTCTTGGCCTGGTGGGTGACCATCTGGC